>CAZWYI010000001.1:0-125827 GCA_964638155.1 uncultured Thermoplasmatales archaeon
TCTGCATAATGTTTTCACGGTCAGAGTAGGAAGGAATTAATTTTGTCCCAATGCCATGTAGAAGGAAAAAATAAAAAATTATTGTTAAAAAACCCTTGGGATTTTTCCAATTTTCTTTTTATAAAAAAAAATTTACCTCAAGCTAAATTTGTTTTCATTCATCGCCACCCGGTGCCAGTGATGAACTCCTCTATTAAAGCATTGAGAGTTTTAAAAGATAAAAAAACAGTGTATTCAGATATTATATCGCCAACTGCTAGAAAACTATCTAGAAATCCTATCTTGTCATTAATAGCTAAGTTACTCCTTTTTTCTTATTTGCCTTTTGTATTATTTATAATAGTAGAGCATCACCGAAGAGATGCAAATCGGTTTATGAAAAATATTAAACATCTTGATAAAAAAGATTATGTAAACATAACTTATGAAGAACTATGTAAAAATCCTTCTGAAACTATGGCAGAAATTGTAAATCTTTTAAATATAAAAGAAAAAAATTTAGACCGCTTTAACAAATTTATTGAACCTAGAACTCTAAATATCTCAAAGGATGTAAAACGCATGCAGGGATATATTATGAAAAGGATGAAAAAATACTGTAAATTTCTAAATTATTCTAAAGAGCTGTAAATTAAAAATAGATATAATCATTAGAAAAAAGATTTTATAATCATAAAAGAACCTATTCCTATAATTATAACACCAGCAATTCTTGCTAGTTTTTCTTCATTTATTTTATGTGCAAAGGTTGAACCAATAATTGCTCCAAATGCTGCACCAATTCCTGCAATAGCAGCTAATCTAAGATCTATTTCACCAACCAAAGAATGGCTAAGTGCACCAGTTCCAGCAACAAACATCATCATTATCATAGATGTTCCAATTGCCTCACGAAATCCAAAACCCATAACAAAAATTAGTACAACCGCCATCATCCTGCTACTGCCAAGACCTATATACCCACTTACAAAACCAATAATAAAACCTAGAACAATAAAAGAAAACATTTTGTTTTCTCGAAGGAAATTAAAATTTATTTTTTTATTGAAAAAATCTAGGTTTTTTTGTACACCATTTACTACAAAATTTAAACCTATAACAATTAAGACAATTCCTATAATTGCTTTAAGACCAAGTTCTGGAGTGGAAGAAGTAAATCTACTTCCAATAATTGAACCGAGTACTCCAAAAATAATAAGAAACACAGCAGATTTAATTTCAATACTTTTATTTTTCAAATAAACAATTGACGCAAATAAACCAATAACACAGTCAACAGCAAGGCTAGTTCCAATAATACTATATGTAGAATATCCAAATGCTAAAGTAAGAAAAGGAATTATAAGTGTACCTGCAGTGCCTGAGGCAGTACTTACAAAAACTCCAACTCCTAAAGCAAAAAAAGCAAGTATTAAAACTTCAATGATGCTGTCAATCATGGTTTTAACCTAACACATTACCTTTTTAATTGAGCTTTATAATATCGAAGACTCTTATATAACTATTAGAAAACCTAAAATAAATACGATAATTAAGTATGGATATAGAATTCACAAATTTTTTTAACAAGTTTTTAATCCAAGTTAATAATAACATAGTAACAAATTTAGTATCTGGAGTTGAGATTATCGGAAAGATAAATGCTAAAGAAGGAGATAGAGTAGAGTTACTTGAAATGGAAGATACATTAACAAGGCTTAAAAAAGGAGACAAAGGAACTGTTATAAGAATAGATTATGATGAAGACCTTATATGGGTTGATTGGGATAACGGAGAAAGACTTGCGCTTCTTGCAGATATCGATAGATATAAGATATTAAAAAAGTAAACTAAATAAACATATTTTCTTTTGTTTTTTCATAAAATAAGAAAAATAAAAAAACCATATTCTAAAAAATACAATCAGAATTCCCAGATACTGAAAGATTAACAATTACAATTAATGAAAAAGAAAATTTAGAATAATGTTTTTTGCTTTACAATTTTTTCAACATTTTGATATTTATAAAGTATTTTTTTTATTCTTTCTTCTGAGAAATGATGTTTGTCAGATAGAATTTTTAAGACCTTTTCATCATCTGTAATATTCCATTCTAGATTATAATCATCCGAGACCTTTGGCTCTAAAAACATCTTTCTAATATCTTTAATTTGTTCAAAGGTGGGTGCATCATCATATCCTTTTTTTGCAATAGCATTTTCAGCGTTTCCGTTATCTTTAATAAGTTTTAAACTAGTCTTTGGGCCCACTCCTTTAATACCCTCGTTAAAATCTGTACCCATAAGTATGGCCATGTCAACAAGCTGTTTATTAGTTATACCTAATCTTTTAAGATTTGGTTTTAAACGAATGAGTTCAGGGTTTACCTTTACATAAGATTTTTTACCAGGTAGTTTTCTTCTAGACGAAGAAGTCAAGTTTCTAACAACAACTGGTGATCCTACTAGAAGACAATCAAAATCCTGTGATCCTACTGCATATGCATCATTTTTTTTAACCATATAACTAGCTTGTGCTTCACCTTCAGAGGGAGCTATTAAACTGGGTACGCCTAGAGCATTGAGAAGCTCAATACTTTGATCTATAATTTCATCAGTGACCCGTGATGTCTGTGAGGCTTTACTTCTAGCTTTTTTAAGATCTCCTTTTTCAAGTGCTTCTTTATATTCTTTTTCTGCTTTTATCTTTCTTCTTTTTCTTTCTTCTAAGGTTTTTTCTTTTAGAGGATGTGGTTTTCCATCGAAAATATAGACTGGTTTAATTCTTGCATCTATTAAATTAGCTGTTCTATAAAATAGACCTGATAAATGGCTTGTAATTCTACCCTCTGAGTCTTTTAAAGGTGAGCCATCTCTACTTCTTATAATAGATAAAAACTGATGTAAAACGTTATGTGCATCTATAACTATTATTCTATCATGTAAATCCTTGAATGATATTTTTTCTTTTTTAAAAAGGCTTCCCAAATCTACTCCCATCTATATCAAATAAATAGTATAATCTTTTTGAATAAAGATTTAACCCAATAAGCGAAGAATTTAAACAAGAAAACTGTATTCCCGTTTTCTGATGAAAAAGAATCTTATTTCAATGCTTGATGTTAAAGATGAGCTAGAGGATATAATTGATTTAGGAATTGATCTTAAAAAGAAATCTAAATCTGGTGAAAAAACTGAGCTTTTAGATGGTAAGACTCTTGGTATGATTTTTGAAAAAAGTAGTACTCGTACAAGAGTCAGTTTTGAAACAGGTATGACAAAATTAGGAGGGCATGCTATCTTTCTTGGAAAAAATGATATTCAACTAGGGCGTGGGGAAACAATTGAAGATACTGCTATTGTTCTATCAAGGTATGTTGATATTATTATGTATCGTGCTATGAAAAACAAGGATATGAAAGAACTAGCTAGACATGCTACGGTTCCAGTGATATCTGGTCTTGATGATAAAGAACATCCCTGCCAGATTATAACTGATCTTATGACTATAAAAGAACATAAAGGTAAACTTAAGGGGCTTAATTTTGTATATCTTGGAGATGGTGCAAACAATATGGCTCATTCATATCTTTTGGGTTGTGCTATTGCTAGGATGAACATTAAGATTGTTTCACCTAAAAAATACTGGCCAGACCAGTTTTATGTTGATGAGGCAAAGAAATTTGGAATAAAAGTAGAGATCACAGATAAAGTAGAAGATGCAACTAAAGATGCAGATGTTGTTGCAACAGATACCTGGGTTTCCATGGGTGATGAAGCACAAAAACAAAAGAGACTACAAGAATTTGAGGGCTATACAGTAAATAAAGGTCTTATGAATATAGCAAAAAAAGATGCTATTTTTATGCATTGTCTACCTGCTTATTATGGTTATGAGGTAACAAAGGATGTAGCACATGGCCCACAGAGTGTTATTTTTGACGAAGCAGAAAATAGAATGTGGGCACAGAATGCAGTTATGGTAAAACTTTGTAAAAAATAGTTTTTTTACTCTAATTTTTCTAACTATTTCCTTAGGTTTTTTTGAAAATGTAAAAATTACAAAAAAGAATTTTAACGGGGCAAGTATAAATACTGCAAAAAATAAAAGTATATCGTGGTGGTAAGAAGATGAATGCCGTGATTAAAGGATTGACCTTTGTTGTTATAACTTCTATATTATTGGGGCCTCAGGCTTTAAGTTTTAATAATTCGATAAATGGTGTTTATGAAGGTAATTTAAAAGAGGACAAATCTAAATTTGTGTCGATTAAGGAAGAGATGGTTTCCAGTTCTCAAGCATCAAAATTAACTGGTTACAAAAAGATCAGTAATGAAGAAAAAGATACTGAAGAGGAAAAAACAGAAGACAAAAAAGAAATAGAAAGACATGGAATAAAATATAGTTTTGCTTCTGTAAATAAAGCCAAGAAATCTTTAGATGAAAAAAATTATGAATGTGAAAATACGCCAGATGATTATGAGAAAGATTTGAAAAATGAAGAAAAGGAAACGCAAAGTTCAGAACAAGATAATAATGAACCAGAAGAATCATCTGATACTAATTCTGAGGAGGCTTCAGAGAAGACATCTAGTCAGGATGAAGGTTGGGGATTTGATGGTAATGACAAAGAAGGTGACAATTTCAAAAAGATGCCTGGCGATGACCCAGAATCTGATCCTGCACCAACTAATAGCCCTGGTGACTCTGATCAAAATGGTAATTCAGGTTCAGGTAGTAATTCCGCTCATGGTGGTGGAGGAGACGAAGATGATGATCAACAATCAGGAGAAACTACTGAACCAGAGGAAAATAACGATGTTCTTGTAAGACAGATATGCTTCTTAGCTGGAACAAAAATATCAATGGCAGACGGGACATATAAAGATGTAGAACAAATACAAGTTGGAGATCTAGTAGAATCATACGATATCAAAAATAAAGATATGACCCAAGGAAAAGTTGTAAACACATTCCCACACAAAACAGAAGAAATGACAGATTATTTCATAATACTAAACAAAGATTTAAAGGTAACACCAAATCATCCAATATATAAAGATAAAAAATGGGTGCATGCAGGAAAACTCAAAATAGGAGACCAAATAAATATAGAAAACAACCTAATAACAATAACAAACATAGAAAAAATCTACCAAAAACAACCAACATACAACTTCGAAGTACAAACATACCACAACTACCTAGTAAAAATAAACAACCAAGACCTACTAGTACATAATGCTAATAGACTTTCATGTTCTGAGATTAAGGATATTGGTGATGACTCCTACTCAATGTCAAAATAATAAATATTTTTATCAATATTATTTTTATAAGAACTTAATAAAACAACTATAAACTTAAAAGTTATTTTTTATATTTTTCAAAAAGATTTTTTTCAATTTCTGGCTTATCTTTACTAAAATCAATAAAATAGTTTTGTATTATATATGCTGTAAAAAATAAAACAGATGATATAACAATATAAAAAAAACCATATTCCAATCTTATATAATCAGTGTAATTTCCGTGGGGCCAATTATCGAAATAATTTATGTCAAAAAACACGGTAATTAAAAGACCTATGCCCATTGAAATTGTAATAAAACCTGAATAAAAAAACCATTTTGTTTTTTTAACTTCGCAATATTTAAAACCCTTTAAAGTTGTATAAAGAAGCAACACAAGTAAAACTACCCCGAACACGATGGTAGACATTACAGTTGTAGCTCTAGAAGAAGGAACCTGAGGATCGATAGAAAATTCATAATTTGTAACTTTTGACTCTCCAATATATCTTTGTTCCCATCCTTCAGATGCAATTGGAATAAAAGCAAAAAAGAGGTGATTATAAACAGTAATATTATCATCAGTATGTTTTAATCGTATAAATAAAGTGCTAACTTCTGTACTCCAATAACTTAAGCCGAATTCACATGGATTATCAACGCCTGCATCCTTATAAATATCTAACAAATTCCAACTTGCTACAGGTGTAAAAAGCGTAGCTACTGAAAAGGCGACAGCTGCAAGAGCAACAAGGTTTAAAATAGTTTTTTTATCCTTGTTTTTCATCCCATCACAAGCTAAAGTAATGGTTTCCTTTTTTAAAAATTTTTGTAAACAATAATACTGTCACAAAAAAAACAATTTTTTGGACAAATAAGACAAGCGATTATAAACATATATAAAAATAGAATAAACATAAACAATTTTTTGTATATATAAAACATTTATGTTAATAGTAATGAATATCTAATTGGAGGAAACGGAGGGCGTACATGAAAAGCATTAAGATTATATTTTCCCTAATTTTAGTTGTGCTTTTTATTTGGGCCTCTATTAACCTTGTATATAATGTGAAAAATATTGATAGAGATAGAGATAAACTAACAGATAAAAGAGAGGCTTTTATTGGTACAAATCCTTTAATTATTGATACTGACAAAGACGGAATGAATGATTTTGAAGAATATAATTATTGGAATAATAGATCAAAAAATAATATAACTTTAGAATTTTATAATTTCTGGAATGATTACTATAAAAGTAATTTTAATAAAACACTTACAAGAGAACAAGTTAGATTTAAACTATTACCTGAAAAAGATTTAGATAACGATGGATACACAAATATTTGTGATAAAGATTCAGATAACGATAATATTACTGATTATGTAGAAATTATAAGTTTTACAGACCCTGCTTTTCCTGAAGAAAAGGAATCATCAAATGCTAACTCAGATGGGGAAAAAAATTCGGATAATGGAGGAGAAGGAGGCTCTGATGAAAGAAAATTGACTCCAACAGAGACGTATATTTCTTATCTTTCTTCTAAAGACATATATAAAAAAGATAAATTTTATGCTAGAGGATACATCATCGATGAGAATGAAAAAATAATAAATAGTATTAAAATTGAAATTTTTATAAACAAAACTAAAGATGAACCAGGTATTTTGGTAGGTAAAGGCAGTGTTGAAAAAGACGATTCTTTTAACATAACATGTGAAGTACCAAAAGAAATAAAAGTTGGTTCAAACCATGTAGTCGCTCACTCACTAGGGAATGAAAAATATCAAGATTCGTGGTCAGATCCCTTAGTAAATATCTACTCTGAGACAAAAATAGATTTAAGTATATTAGATTCAGTTGGTATAAAATATCCATTCACAATAAAAGGATATTTATTAGATATAGATAACCAGCCACTCTGTGAAAAAAAGATAAAGATTTTTTGGAACAATGAAGAAATTGGAGAACCATTAACAGATAATAATGGTGAATTTAAATTAAACTACACCCATGATAAAATTGGAATATACAAAATAACTACATTATTTGAAGGGGAAAAATATCTAAAATATTCCATAAAAAATGAATCTATCAGTTTAAAAGATATGAGTACATTTATCGAAATAAATTCTTTAAAAAATGAAACAAAAAGGGGAGATGAGTTAAATTTAAGAGGATTCCTTTACAGCAATATAACATCTTTTATTCATGATTCAGAGATAAAAGTTTATTATAACAGAGTTAAAATATCTGTAACAAAAACATTTTCTAATGGAGTTTTCAAGGATACTATTACAATACCACAAGAATCACCTTTAGGAGAAAACTCATTAGAAATGGTTTATGAGGGAAACAAGACATATGGTGGAACAAGACTAGAAAAAAAAATAAATGTTAAATCAGATACAATTCTATATTTAAATACTATAACAAAAAAAGTTTATAAAGAAAATGAAACTCTTTTAATATCTGGTATTTTAACAGATAATTGTGAAAAACCAATAGAAAATGCTACGATTGATATTGCTATAAACAATATAAAAAGATCAGTTAAAACTGATATTAACGGTACTTTTAATGTAAATCATAAAATTACAGCTGAATCTTTGAACTTATATAACCTTACTGCCAGATACAAAGGTACAGAACTTTATCTACCCTCCTCTGATTCCGAAATATATCCTAAAACCTCAGCCACTAACAAAGATATAAACTACAATAACATTTTAATAATAATTTGTATTATTATCTTTTTAGGCGTTGGTGGTGTAGTATTGAGTTTAATTAAAAAAAATAAACCAAAAAAAATAAATTATTCAATAAGAGAAGTTGCTCTGCAAACAATGAATAAACTAAAAGATGAGGGAGATCTAAGAAAATCAATATTGGAATGCTACGACAGCATGTGTAATTTGTTGGATTCATCAGGTTTAAAAAAATATAAGAGTCAGACACCTAGAGAATTTGCAGTTGATATTAAAAAGAATTTAGATGTTTCAAATGAATGCTTAATAAATTTAACTCAAATATTTGAAAAAGCATGCTATAGTAAACATGAAATTAGTTTTCAAGAAAGAGATAAAACTATTGAATGTTTAAATGAAATAGTGACAAGTTTGGAAAATAACTATTCAAATTTTCAACAAGATAAATAGAGGAAATATGAATGCTAGATTTATTTTATATATTAACTACAGAAAATCTAGCGATTTCATTTAATTTTTCAGAATCTATTGTTACTTGGCTGGCTTTAATTTTAATATCTACAATATTTATGACAATATTCTTGCTAGTTACATATAGATCTTCAAAAAATCCTAAGAAATGGTTTAACGAATCATCTTTAAATTTAGATAAAAACCCAGGGATATTAGGAAATTTATCATCCAGTATTAGATCTGATAAAGAACTAAAAAAATATAACAACTCAATAAAAAATACCATTCTGATGATGTTTTTTAAAAAAATTGAAAATTCAAAAAATATATCATCTGACCAACTAATAGATATGAAAAACAATGACATAAATAAGCTTAAGGATATTATTAAAGACGAGGAAATAATAAAATGGATAAGTAATTTAGATAAAAAAGAAACAGATAAATCTAAAAGATTTGAAAATATTAGAAAAATAAACAAAAAAAGGTTTCTTGAGGAAATTAATTTTATGTTAGATAAGATGGAGGCGTGGGATAAATGATTTCTACAATTAATGATGTATCATCAATTTGTGAAAAATTAATAAAAGAAGTAAGTAAAGTTGTTATAGGAAAAGAAAAGATGTTAAAATTTGTAATACTAGGAATTTTAACAGACGGCCATATTCTTTTTGAAGATTATCCTGGGCTTGCAAAAACACTTACTGCAAAAACATTTTCTAAGGCGATAGGTTGTGATTTTCGAAGGGTCCAATTTACACCCGATCTTTTGCCAGCAGATATTACTGGGACTTATGTATATAATCAGAAATCAGGAGAATTTAGACTTATAAAAGGACCAGTTTTTACAAATATTTTACTTGCAGATGAGATAAATAGAGCCCCGCCAAAAACCCAAGCTGCTCTATTAGAAGTAATGCAAGAAAGACAGACCACCCTTGAGGGAGAGACATACTCGCTTGACAAACCGTTTTTGGTTCTCGCTACTCAAAATCCAGTAGAATATGAAGGAACATATCCTCTACCAGAAGCACAAATAGACCGTTTTATAATGAAATTAAATGTTGGATATCCAAAAAAAGAAGAAGAACAAGAAATGCTTAGAAGGATGAAAAATGCGGATCTACATGACGCAAAGATCGATAAAGTGATATATCCTCCAGATATATTAAAAATCCAGGAAATAATAAAAACTATTTTTA
This sequence comes from uncultured Thermoplasmatales archaeon, assembly GCA_964638155.1. GTDB lineage: Archaea > Thermoplasmatota > E2 > DHVEG-1 > DHVEG-1 > CAYZTD01. The sequence goes on from CAZWYI010000001.1 coordinate 9,639, forward strand.
TTGATAATACTATCCAAGAATACATTGTAAATATTGTACAAAATACTAGAAATAATCCTGATGTTGAAGTTGGAGTCAGTCCGCGCGGATCAATTGCTTTATTTAAGCTTTCAAAAGCAAATGCTGCATTTTACGGAAGAGATTATGTCATTCCTGATGATGTAAAAGAAGTTGCAGTTCAAGCTATTGCACATCGTTTAGTTTTAAAACCAGAAATAAGGATAAAAGGAACAAAACCAGAAGAAATAATTGGAAATGTTGTAAAAAATATACCTGTACCAATTACAAGATAAAAAATGAAAACTAGAAAAAATGTATTTATAATAGGTTTAATTTTCTTATTCCTAGTTATAGGTATAATTTTTGTAAACTTGTTGTTTTTTTTTCTGCCAATACCATTAATAATATTACTATTTTTAAGCATAATAACATATAATGATGAAGAAATAATAATAACTGTAAAAAGAGAGGTTTCAAAAGAAAGAATATATGAAGATGACGAAGTAGAGGTTCATTTAGATATAGAAAACAAGGGAAACAAGTTAGATTTTATTGAAATATATGATGACATTCCAAAAAAAGCTAGAATAGTTAATGGGAGCAACTATGCTGCTGTATCATTAAATAAAAACGAAAAAATATCTTTAAAATATGTTATATCCTGCAAGGTTAGAGGATTTTATCCTGTAGGTCCATTAAAATTAAGAATTAGAGATTATTTCGATCTTTTTTATAGAGAGAAAACAATAGAAGATACCAAACATATTACGGTCCTTCCCCACCTAGAAGACATAAAAAATATCCCTATAAAATCTAAAGCAAATTTATTTCCAGGATATATACATGCGAGACGGGCAGGTATAGGCACAGAATTTTATGGACTTAGAAAATATTTACCAGGAGATAGCTTCAAACATATAAATTGGAAATCTTTAGCAAAATTTAACGACTTGATGGTTAATGAATTTAGCCTTGAAAGTACAACTGATTTTATAATAATAATTGACTCAAGAAAAATAGAAAGTTTAGGCTCTTTAAAGTACAATCCACTAGAATATACTATTAAAGCAGCAGGGTCACTTGCTTCTTTTTTTCTTAGTAAACGAGATCGAGTAGGAATTATTGCTTATGGTAAAGAAGAAGGTGAATTAAACTGGGTATACCCTGAATCAGGTAAAAAACAGCTATATAAAATCCTTGAAGAGCTAGTAGAAATACAGTCACATGGAGAATATACATTTAATAATATGATAAATCAAATATCCATAAGTATGATGCCGAAAAAATCATCGATAATATTTATCAGTTCTCTCCAAAATGATGATACGATTTATAATGGTATAGAACAACTCACCAAATATGGGTTTAATATCTTGGTTCTTTCCCCATCAAATCCTGATATTGAATATTCTTTACAAAAAAAAGATGAAATTGACAAAGTTTCATATAGGATACTTGAGTTTGAAAGAAAAAATTTTATATCTAGAATAAGAAAGACTGGAGCAATGGTAATAGATTGGGATCCAGCAATTCCTCTTGAAGTATCACTTGAGGAGGTGAAAAAATACCAGGTGGTTCATTAGATAAATTTAATCTAAAGATTTTATCATTTAGAATTATTACAATTGTAATTTTAGTTTATTTATCCTTATATTTAGTCTATACTTATGCAACCATATTTCAAGATTTTTTAAATATAAAAATTTCACCCTTATTTTTATCAATTTTTATAACTTCATTAGAGATTTTTATGGGATTCTTAGTCTATACTTTATCCAAATCAAAAAAGATACCATCAAGCTATAAAACGAAAGATTTTTTATTAATAATTACTGAAATATTATCTGTTTTCTTTTTGATTTCCTTTTATATCTCTTTTATTTCAATGAAAAGTACTTTAGAAGAAAAAATTATTTTTGTATCAAGTGGGATTATTATACCTATAACCTTTGCTATTTCAATGTCATCAATATTCTTGTGGATTTTAATCAAAAATGAAAAAAAGTTTTTTTACTCTTCAATGTCTATTTTATTTTCCTATATATTTTTAGTAATATCATCAGGACTATTTGATGCAAATAAAAAATTCATATCAAGTAATAATTATGAACTTATTATCTTTTTAATAATGTATTTAGTTCTCATGGAATTAGGGTTAAAAACAATTAATTTTGAACATATGATAAAAAAAATAATAAAGGATAGAAAATACATAAACAAAGACATAATAAGAGGAATGAACAAACTATTTAACAAAAACATTTCTTTTATTTTTATTTTTGCTTTCATTTCAATTTTGATTGCATATATTATTACACATAATAAAAATTTTTTAGATTTTATTCAAATAAATATAAATACAGGAACAATTGGAAATATTTTGTTGTTTACAATTATTACAGTATCAATACCCTTATTTTTATTATCTTATATGAACAAATATGAAGATTTTAATCTATTCAAAAATTTTTTAAAAAAGAAAAACACAACAGATAAATAATTTATAATTTTTTAACCCATTGATCCAATGTAAAATGAAAAGTTGTACCCTTATTTTTACCTTTGCTTTCAACCCAAATTTCACCATTATGTTTTTCAACAATTCTTTTACAGATAGCAAGACCAAGACCAGTAGAATGATAATCATCTGATTGTTTATCTGCTTTATAGAATTCATCAAAAACTTTTCTAACTTGCTCTTTTGTCATGCCTATACCCGTATCTTTAATACTAACTCTAACTATGTTTTTTTCTTTTTCTGAGTTTAAAATTATTTTTCCACCTTTTTCAGGGGTATATTTTATAGAGTTGTTAATAATATTTTTAAATACCTCTGAAAGTCGAAGCCGGTCTGCCCTGACAAAAATATTATTTTCTATATTATTTTCAATTTTAATATTATTTTCTTCTAGTATTATCCTTTGTGATTTTATCACTTTATCTGATAGTTCTCTTAAATCTATTTCTTCAAAATCAAATTCAATATTATCTGACCTTAATTTAGCAAGTTTAAGAGTATCAAAAATCAAATCTTCCATATATTCAACATTTTCATACATTACTTCAAGAGTTTCTTTTTTCTTAGGGTCTTTTTCTTGGTCTATAAGCATAGGCAACAAGCCAACAAGTGGTTGTAATGGATTTTTTAGATCATGTCCAAGCTGACCTATAAATTCATCTTTTTGACTTAACAATTTTTCAAGGATTCTATTATAGTCTTCAATTTTCCCCCTGCTTTCTTTTAACTCTTCAGCCATTTTATTAAAAGTATAACCAAGTTCACCTAGTTCATCTCTAGAGCTAATATTTACACGTGTATCAAGATCTCCTTTTCCAAGAGAAATAGCAGATTTTTTTAAATCAGATAAGGGTTTTTTTACTATGATATAGATTAGGATACCAAAAAAAGCTAAAGAAACACTTATAAATATAGCTGAGAGGTTGATAATATTAGAAAGCCTTGCTTGTTGATTTTTATAATCAGCTTCCATAGAAATAGTAAGTTCATATGCACCAATTTTATCTTCTAATTCTTCAGAATGGATTGGATATAAAACCAAAAATTTATACTCACTAATTTTGAAATCAATGATTTTACGATCGGAGTATAAAAATTTAATTATATCGTCTCTTTTTTCAGGGATTTTACCAATCAGACTTTCATTACTTGATTCAAATATTCTAAATGTATTATTTTCATCTGGTAAAATTATATTAAAACAAATAACTCTTTTATTTTTTTCCATAAAATCATCGATTTCATTACTTGTCTTAGATTTATTTTTTAAAAAACTAAAATTACCAAAATTATTATCGATAGATTGAGTGTATAATCTAAATTCATTATTTGTTTTTTGATTGAAATATTCCTGCTGATCCAATAAATTAGCATAAGTCAAGGAAAAACCAAGTAAAAATAATGTAAGAGTAAGACCAATAGCAAACTTAAGTGAGAGGCTAAATTTAAATTTCATCTTGACTTCACATTTTTAGAAATATTACAAATGGATTAAACAGAACTTTAAACACACTTAAAGACATTAAGCGGTCCCATCCTTACTATATGAATTCCTTTTTTGATATAAAACTTTAATCCAAAAAAACTAGCTTAAAATACTTTCTAGCTTGTTTTTACTGTTTGCATATTTTATTTCTTGAGCTATCCTTCTACCAGTTGATAGATCAGGTTGAATCATCTCCGAATAAGGACTACCTGAAACATATGGATTTGTTCCTGCAACAATTCTTGCTGATATTTCAAATACCTTAAATTCTAAGTTTTCAGTGACCACTGTTTCAAGGCAAAAACTACCAATAATTCCACCAAATAAATCAATAGATTTTTTAACAACTGCCTCGCCCATTTCAAAAACTTTTGGAAGAAGGCTTTCTCTCATAACAATAGGTATATTCCCTGTAACAACAAAAGTAGGATGTATACCAACTTCTTCAAGTTCAGAAATACTTCCTATACGCTGAACCTCATCAATTGTTGTTTCATCTCTACGGTCCATAGAGAGAAGCTGGATGCTGCCTTTTCCGTTATCTATTTTGTAAGCATTGTTTTGAATAGGAGAATAAAAATAGTGAAGATAATATCTAGTACCCATTACAAACTCTTGTATGGTGTAAGATTTGTTTTTGTTTATTCGTTTTTTAAATTCTTCATAGGTTTTAGCAATAAAAAAACCTTTTCCACCTTTAGCACCATGATATTTAACAATTACAGGCTGCTCAATATAATGAGGATCTTTTATTTCTACGGGCATTGTAAGGCCTGATCCTACAAGCCATTCTCTTTCTTTTGATCTATCTGATTCCCAGGCTAAGACATTCCTATTTCCAAAAGTTGGTAGATCAATTTTTAAAAAATTTTCAGCACCAAGATATTCTACGAAACTACCATGTGGGATAACTATAACATTTTTTTTGCGGAGTTCTTTAGTATGTTTTAAAATATCTTTGTAATTTTTTACAATTAAAAACTCATCAGGTTTTCCAAGAGGAAAAGCATCATAAAATTTTTTTCTTTTTTCGCCTACGGCAATACCAAGTGTTTTAAAACCTTCTTTTCTAGCTCCATTAAAAATCTGTAGGGATGAGTGACTGCAAACAGTACAAATTGTAAGATCTTTTTTATTATAATCTGCAAGCATGTCGCTTATATTTATTTCATTCATTTTTACGACAACCTTGCAGTCAGCTAATAGAGGGGGGTTTTTAAACATTTTTATTATGATTATTCATGAAAAAAATAAGAATTTAAACTAAATTTAAATCCGAAAAAACATGGAACAGCTAAAGGAAAAAGAGGGTATTTTAACATGAAAAGAAAAATTAATTTTGATTATGACCCAGAACAGGATAACCTATTTCTATTCAATCCAAAATCAAAATCAAATGCAAGCATTGAATTAAATGATATAGTAAGTGATTTCAACAGCAAAAAACAACTTACTGCAATAGAAATAACAAACGCAACTAAAATTCTGAAATCACTTATAAAGGAAAAAAAAAGTTAACTAAGCAGATGTTAAAAGAAATCAAAGATTGTAAAATAGAACTAATTAAACAGAATAATAATTACATAATCAGACTTTTCCTAACACTACAATCAAAAAAACTATTCACACCAATAATTATTTCTACTATAAGTGAAACAAATAAAATAATTACAAACTAAAAAATAAATATGATTTACGGATAGATTTGTACAATAACAGTTTAAAAGCAGTAAAATAACCTTTATTTTGATAATAATGTTAATTGTTGGACAAGTATCAGATAAAGAAGAAGCAAAAGAGATATCTTTTATTGCAAAACTATTTGTTGTAGGGCAACGTGCTAGAGAACTTGCAAAAGAAAAAAAATAAATACATTTTCAACAATTTTTTGTTATAATTTATTCAATAAACTTTATATTCAAGATTAATCTTCTAAAGAATCATCGGTGATAAAACTGGTAAGTCTAACATTTTATGGCGGGATTGAAGAAATAGGTGGAAATAAAACTCTTCTAGAAGATGGAGATACGAAAATATTTCTTGATTTTGGAATGAGTTTTGGAAGAAGAGAAAAATATTTTGAAGAGTTTTTAACACCCCGCTCAGCAAACGGAATAGGAGATTTTCTTGAGTTAAATCTTATTCCAAATATCGGTGGAATATATAGAGAAGATCTATTATCTCATCAAGGTATAAAACCAGAACCACCAGAAGTTCAAGGCGTATTTCTCTCACATGCCCATGCTGATCATGCAAACTATGTATCTTTTTTACACAAGGATATACCAGTATACTGTGGAAAAACTTGTAAATATATTCTTGAAGCAGTAAAAGAACAAAGCAGACGGGAAATTGAAAATGAGGTACTGGATTTTAAAAAAAGACCCTGCTATAGAAGTAATTATAGGGATCCCCCTGTAAAAAGAACTTTTAATACTTTTAGAACAGGCGATAAGATAAAAATTGATGATTTAGAAATAGAGCCCACACATGTTGACCATAGTCTCCCCGGCGCATATGGATTCATTATTCATACCTCCGAAGGACCTATTGTATACACAGGAGATCTAAGAGCACACGGCAGACACAGCCATTTAACTGAAGATTTTGTAAAAAAATGTAAAGAAGAAACACCTGTTGCAATGATTACAGAAGGAACTCGTATTGATACTGGTAAAACAAATGAATCTGAAGAAAAAGTATTTAATAAATCTAAAAAAAATCTTGAGAAAAACAAAAAACTCTCACTTGTTGATTTTAATTTTAAAGATGTAGATAGGTTTACAACTTTTTATAATATAGCTAAAACACTTGATAGAAAAATGGTTATAAGTTTCAAACATGCTTGTTACCTTGAACGATACCATAGAGATAAAAAGTTAAATGCACCTGACAGTAGAGACGAAAATATTCTTATCTTAAAACCAAAGAGGATGACAGGTACATATATAGATGAAGATTATACAGATTATTACATTAAAAAAAGACTTAATTATCCAAATATTAAAACAGCTGAGGAAATAAGAAAAAAACCACAGGATTATATTATTGTTTTAAATTTTTGGTATCTAAATATGCTTATTGATCTAAAACCAAAAGAAGGTATGTATATTCATTCCTTGTCTGAACCTTTTAATGAAGAAATGGAAATATCTTATGACCGTATGATTAATTGGATTATGCATTTTGATATAAATTTTTTACAGTCGCACTGCTCAGGACATATTAACGGTTTTGATTTGATGAATCTAATAACAGAGATTAATCCTAAAAAATTGTATCCCATCCATACAGAAAAACCAAATCTATTTAAAAAACTAGAAACAAATACATATATGGTAAAAGAGGGTAGAAAATACATTGTTTAAACAATTTTATTGAAAAATAACAAATTAAACCAGATTTTGGTATGTTTTATAAGGAAACATGTATATACTACTAAGATATAAAAACTATAAACTCAACTTAGGTTTTAACATTACCTGGGAGGTAAAAATAAATGTCTGATCTTTACAACTATCAGAAAAAAAATGACGAACAAACTATGATAAAAACAGATACCGGTAAAAGAAAAAAAGAGCAATTCATAGAAAAATTAAAAGAAGGAGACGTGGTAAACGATTTTTTTGCCGTAAAAATCAAAAATCCGCCTAGACCCTACAAAAGAGGTACCTGGTTTAATCTAGTAGTTAATGATAAAACAGGCGAGGTGAGCGTTAAATTCTGGGGTGGAGAAAATAAAGAACGAGTAAAACGGTTATATGATAGTTTCAAAGTAGGAGATGTTATACAGGTCCGTCAGGGAAATGTTGAGATATATGCAGATAATAGACAGGTTTCTGTTAGTGAAAAAGCTGGCGGTCTTAGAAGGTGCAGTCCTGATGAATATGATATATCTGATTTTTTGCCTGCTCTTGACGAAGAGAGAATACAAAAACTTACTAAGGATATTAAAGGATATATAAAATCAATAGATGATAGTAACTTAAGAAAACTTTTAGATTCTTTTTTTGATGATAAAAAGTTTGTTGAAAAGTTTTCCACTAGCCCTTCTGCTATTACCCATCATCATAACTATGTAGGTGGAAACCTTGAGCATACCGTTGGAGTTATTCGTTTATGTGAAAATTTATGTGAAATGTATGATGGCATAAATAGAGATATAGTTATAACTGGTGCCATTCTTCATGATATTGGTAAATTAAAAGAATACAAAACTACTGCGGCAATTGATAAAACAGATGAGGGGAATTTTATCGGCCATATTGTAATGGGCGATAGATGGATTAGGGAAAAAATTAATATTCTTAGAAATAAAAATCCTTCTTTTGATGTTGACTTGGAAAATAAATTGTGCCATATAATTCTTAGTCATCATGGTAAATATGAATTTGGAAGCCCACGGATGCCGAAAACGGTTGAGGCAATGATAGTTCACTCTGCTGATTTAATGGATTCCCAGGTTAAAAACTTTAAACAAACTATTGAAACAGGCAGGGAAGAATGTAAAGAAGATTGGGCTTTTATTTGGGATTCTGATAAAGGACAGAAAAGACCAATGTATGTAGGAGAGGAATAATGTTTCATGAAAAAAGATATAATTGAAATTTTGTGTTGTCCTACTTGTAAATCTGATTTAAAACTTGAAATTGAAAAAGAAGAAAACAATGAAATAATAAGTGGAAAATTTATCTGTAGTAAATGCAAAAAAGAATATCCTATAAAAGAGGGTATCCCTAATTTACTACCAAAACAATAGTATAGGTTGTATATTATAATAAAGTTTATATATAATATAGGTATTTTCTTTTTATAGATAGATAAATCTATTGTAAAAAGGTGTGAAAAATATGAATAAAAAGACTGTAATATTTTTAGGTGCCGTCATTATAGGAATTTTATTATTATCGACAGTTAACGGTGCCAGTATACAAAAACTAAAAACAAGTGAAAATGAACAGATAGTGAAAGGACAATCTCAAGCAGAAAATATCTATGTTGATCCTGATCTATATTTGACAAGAGAAGAACATCTCGAGATGTTAATTGAAGAAAAAGACACATATGAAGATTATCATATAGGGGAAATCATTTCTGATTTGATAGATGCTCTTGGAAAAAAAGAGTTTCTAACAGATGAAGATGTCTTTCAGATTGTAAGTAAATACACTTTTGGTAAAAGTAAAATGGCACTACATTTCGGGAAAACTATTGATAGTAGCGGACCTGGTAGTTGCTGGCCTTGGAATCATATAAGTATTTCACCGTCAGATTCAGTACCAGCTAGCTGGAACGGAAGAAAAAACATTTTGAATCAGGCAAAAACTACGATAGGTAAAAGAGATGAAGTTGAATACAAAGGAGACCATAGCGGACATACACTTTGCTTCCATGGAATAACAAATGATAATTCAGGAACATACAAAGTTAACGGTGCTGCAGCAATAATCTTTATTTTTTATGAAGAAGGATGGGGCGAAAATAACGTACTTCAAAAAAATATAATTTTCAATCAAATATTTGAGAGATTAGGGCTATTAAAAGAAATATTTGGAAAAATCAATTCATAAAATCCTTTATTTCTTCAATTATTTCTTTTGATTCATTTAAATCTCTTATATATCTTTTAAACCGTGCTGCTCTTTTATCAAGTATCACTGCAACCCCTCTATCTTTTTCATCTCTAATTAACCGCCCAATGGATTGAAGTAATTTTCTTGCAGTTGGTGCTTCTACAATATATTCCCAACCTTTATGAAATTTTATATCATAATATCTTTGGAGCGCTCTTTGTCTTGCACAAGGTTTAGGATAGGGAATACCAACAATTACTGCTATCTCAAGTTCCTGAGCAGGAAAATCCATACCCTCAGAAATCCTACCCCCCATCACACTAAAAAGTGCAGCTCCATCAAGTTTACTGTTTCCGTGTTCTTTAAAATCTGATACAAGATCCATAAGAGCAGATTGAGACATTTTTTGTTCTTCAAAATAAATACATCTATTTAAATTCAATAAATTATCATTTCTTCTAAACATTGACATAACATTAAAACTTGGGAAAAAAACCATGGCGTTATGGGGAAATGAATTGCAAATGTCTTTTACATATCCTGACATTCTATCAATAATATTATCATCTTTAATGATATCAGAATATTTGGTTGTGACATCTTTTACAAATAAAACCTTTCTATTATTTTTTGAAAAAGGAGAAGGATAAGATACAAGCTCTGTTAAATCAGATAAACCCATAGAGTCTCTATATTCTTCAAGTGGCTCTAATGTTCCACTCATATGAATAGATGCATAAAAATCATGAATGATATTTGCACCAATAGATGGATCAAGTAAATATGCTTCAATTCGTGGGTTTTTACCCTGTTTAGCATCAACTATAAGCTTTGCATATTGATCAAGATCCAAGCTTATCCAGAAATCCAAAAAAAGACCAAGTTTATGAAGAAAAGAACGAGGTAGTTTGTTTTCTTTTTCCCTATATTCCTGTATTTTTTCCCCATATGCTACAAGATCACCTACTATATCATGTAATTTTCTACTAGTAATATTTAATCGAGATAATATCTCTGTTTCAAATTCATGACTTGGAATAAACGCATCTTTTTGTTTAACAGCTCCTTTCCTAATACCATCTTCAAGAATACAATAAACATATGTATCACGAAGATCCCTTAATATCTCCACAAGTGTTTTACAAAAACCACTCACACTACATCTTCCATCAAGCATGGAAGGATCTCCATATTTTTCTGCTTCAATAATACAGCTATTAAGCATATACATGCTTAGTTCAGCTGAATAAAGATCTCTAACATAATCAGGTAGATTATGTGCTTCATCAACTACAAGGATCATATCTTCTTCTGGACAACTCATTGTATCAAATAGCATGTTTCGAATGTTTTGATCAAAGACATAGATATATGGAACTACAACTACATTTGCCTCTTTTAAAAGCTGTTTATTAAGTTCATATGGACAAATCTGTTTATCACCACAATAGTCAATAAACTCTTCAGCAGTAGGAAGCTTTTCTTTGAAATATTCTATTGTTTCTTTGTTTCTTTTTTCATCAAGAAATCCTTTATAAAATTTACATCCCTTGTTAGAATTATTTTTTGCTTTCTTCTTTTGACTTGAGCAATATTTAGATAATTCTTCAGCAGAGCCATATGATAAATCAGAATTATTTTTAGCAAGAATGCACATATTTGATCTGCCCTGCATCCCAACTCCAAATACCTGATCTTTATATTTTTTGTTTTTATTTTTTATAGCTCTAAGCTCAACTATTACCTGCCTTTGTTGAGCGTTAGTTCTAGTGGTATAAACAATTTTTTTGTTTCTATGTATAGCATGCTCAAGGGTTGATGAAAGTGTGCAAACTGTTTTTCCAGAGCCTGTCCCTGATTCAAAAACTATGTCTTTTCTTTCATTTAGTATTCTACCTATGGTTTTCATTATTGCAATCTGGTTTTTTCGAGGAGTGTATGGAAAAAGACTCATGGTTTTTAATCGATATATAAAACCGTATAAAAAGAGTTGTTGGAGACATTATTTAAACTATTAATGTTTATAGATAAATAAATGGTATTAAAACCAATAAAACAGGTTAAAAAAGATCTAAAATATAAACTTCCAATAGGTTTACTAAATAAAATTCCTTATAAATGGGAAAAAATTGGAGATATTTTAATTATTAAATTAGATGAAAAATTAGAGGATTATAAAACTATTATTGGACAAAGTTATGCTGAAATTATTAAAGCTAAAACAGTTTTAAATGATATAGGTGGAATAACTGGTAGTTTGAGAACACCAAATGTAGAAGTAATTTATGGATCATATGAAACTGAAACAATTCACAAGGAAAACGGCATTCGTTTTAAACTTGATCCGAAAAAAGTTATGTTTTCTTCAGGCAATATGAGTGAAAGAATATATATGTCAAAACTTTCCTGTGAAAATGAAATAATAATAGATATGTTTGCAGGTATAGGTTATTTTACATTGCCCTTAGCTGTTTATAGTAATCCTAAAAAGATTTATGCCTGTGAAAAAAATCCTGATTCCTATAAATATCTTAAAGAAAATATTTCTTTAAATCATGTAACTAATATAATCAAGCCTTTAAAAGGAGATAATAGAGAAATCGCACCAGAAAATACAGCTGATAGAATAATCATGGGATATATCGGTGGAACAGAGAAGTTTTTTTCTAAAGCTGTTAAATGTCTTAAAGAAAATAAGGGAACAATACATTTCCATGAAAAATATCCTGAAAAAATTGTTTTAGATGAAATTATTAAAAACCTTGAAAGTAAAACTGAAAAATTTAATAGAAAAATAAAAGTTTTTGATGTAAGAACAGTTAAATCCTTTGCGCCAAAAATTAGCCATTTTGTTTTAGACTGTGAAATAATATGAATGAAAAAATAAAACTATATGTCTATCATGCATCTGAAGATGATCCTAAAAAATGTAGTGCTAGAAAGCTTGCTAAATTTAATTATTGTAAACTTGAAACACATATTAGAAAAACACCACGTGATACAATTCTTTTGAATCCTTTCGCTGAAAAAAGTCTTTCACCTGAAGATAAAAATATAGCTATCAAAAATGGTATGTTATCTGTTGACTGCTCCTGGAAAAATGCTGAAAAAAGTTTTGATTATCTTGATAAAAAAAATCATTCTCGCGCACTTCCCTTTGTCGTTGCAGTAAACCCTGTAAACTATGGTAAGGCATTCAAACTTACAACTCTTGAAGCATTTGCAGCAGCTCTTTATATTTTAGATGAAGTAGATCACGCAAAAGAATTATTAAAAATATACAAATGGAGCCCTCATTTTCTTGAGATGAATAAAGAACCTCTTGAAAGATATAGAAAAGCAAAAAATAGCTCTGAAATAATCGAAATCATAAGAGAATACGTATGAAATATATACACTATATTTAAGTAATAATATCTATTTGTCAGAAAATATGTCTAAGCTTAATACATTTTTCAAACCAAAAAGTATAGCAGTTGTCGGTGCGTCAAAGGATTCCAGAAAAATAGGTCACTCGGCACTAAAAAATATTCTTATTTCAGATTATGAATGTAAAATTTTTCCAATTAACCCAAATGAAAAAGAAATACTGGGTTTAAAATGCTATAAAAAGGTAACAAAAGTACCAGAAGATATAGATCTAGTTTTAATATCTGTACCTGCTAAAATTGTTCCTAAGGTTTTAAAGGATTGTAAAGAAAAAAATGTAAAAAATGTTATAATTATTTCTTCTGGTTTTAGTGAAATTGGAAACAAAGAACTTGAAGAAGAGTTAAAAGAAATCATTAAAGATACAAATATGAATGTTCTTGGCCCAAATGTTATGGGCTATAAAAACGCATCAATCGGACTTGATGCATCTTTTGTATATGGTAACCCTAAAAAAGGTAGTGTATCCCTTATAAGTCAGAGTGGAGCCCTTGGTATCGGGATGATATATCTCGCTAACAACGAATATATGGGCGTATCAAAGATTATTGGTGTTGGAAATAAAATTGACATCGATGATGATGACTTGATTGATTATTTTGCAAAAGACCCTGATACAAAAGTAATAGGACTTTACATTGAAGCAGTAAAAGATGGAAGAGAATTTATGAATTCTATTTATGATTGTGACAAACCAGTTCTTGTTGTTAAAGCAGGAAGAAGTAGTGCTGGCGCAAGAGCTACTGAATCACATACTGGTAGTATGGCTGGATCTGATAAAATTTATAGCGCCGCTATCAAACAAGCTGGTGGCATAAGATGCCGGGATGTAGTAGAACTATTTGATATGGCAAAGGCTCTTGCCGGCCAGCCTCCTGCTATGGGAAATAGAGTAGGTATTATTACAAACGGCGGAGGTCTAGGTATTCTTCTTACTGATGCCTGTGAAGCTAATGGACTTAAGATCCCAAAACTTTCAAAAAAGACATATAAAAAAATTGATAAGATTCTCCCAGAACTAGTAAAACCAAATAATCCAGTAGATTTAGTTGCAGATGCTGGTTTTTATAGATATGAAGCAGCAACACGTTATATGCTTGAAGATCCAAATATTGATGCAGTAATTGTTGCCTCGGTACACGGCGGCTATGCACGTCCTGAAGAGTTTACTGGCGCTATTTTAAAAATGGTACGGGAAAGAAAATATCATGAAACATATAAAAAGCCGATTCTTGCAACATGGGTTGGAGGACGTGAATACGAAGATCTTGTACTTGATTTAAAATCAGCAGGTGTCCCTATTTATCCATCCAGCTGGCGTACTGCTAGATCAATGCTTTCACTATATCTTGAAGGGAAAAGGAATAAAAAAACAAAATAATTAAATTAAAGAATCTTAAAAAAAAAATTAGAAACTTTTAGAATTGCACAATAGTTTTAAAATTGGAAAGTTATCTTTGAGTTTAAAAATAATATTATTAAGGATAGATTGAAACGTAATTTTTCCCTGTCCCTCATGTTCTGTAATATCAGCGATTTGACTAATTGAAAAATGTTTCCCATCGACATTTATGTTTGCCGTTATTTTTACCTCTGCATCGTATCTACCATTTTTTTGGTAAGTATGATCAATCGCGCATGTTGTTTCTTTTATCTTTTCAACAGTTTTTTTTATTCCATCTCCAAAGTCAAAAGTATATGTAAATGTAACATCTATCCCTTGAGCCTCGGCTTTATCTAATTCACTTTTTTCAACTGGAACTGTTGCAGTAAAAGTTCTCATCTGTTTGGCTGTTGAATCAATATTTCCGTTAATACTGGACAGCTTTACAGAAGACCCAAACGGATTAAATAAAAAGACATCCTCTGTGTCTGTATCAATGTTTCCATAAAAATCATATGCTTTGACTTTAATATCTGCCCAACCTATAAATTCTTGATTAAATGTCCATTTTGAATGTTTGGTATCATATACTCCCATACGTTTATTGTTAAGGTAGTATTCAACTTTTTTTATTTTATTATCATTAGATAGAACAGAAGCCATGGCATCAACTTCTAGATCACCAAAAACTAAAACGCCATAGTCTTTATCAACATTAATGTCAACAGATGGCTTTCCAGGTGCCTCTAATCCTTCAATAGTTATTTTTGGCATATAACCTGCAATTGTTCCATAAGCATGTGATTCAGGATATACTGGTAAAGCTAGAGTATAAGATTGAACGCCAAGTTTAATACTATGTTCACCTGGATCTACTGGTAAATCAAATTCTAAAAAAAGTTTTTCTCCCTCATCTTCTAATGTATTTATATAAGTTGTAAGATAACCAGCAGCAACGCTATGCATAATAAAAAATAGAATTTCAGCGGCAAAATTAATACCTATCGATAATTTTGCAGCAAGTTGAATATATTTTGATAATAAGATATCCCAATCCAATAATCCATCAATCTCTACCTCATTATATCCTTTATTATCAATTTTATATATGAAACTGTTAGCTCCTCCTGCAGATAGTGAGAGACTGTTTCTTCCGTGTATTCCAATAAATTCTGCTTTCACGTGTAGATTTTTTTTACTCCCCACATAAAAATCAAGAGTGTTATATGCCTTTGCCTCCGCTTTTCCAGCACAAACTGATTCTACAAAAACTCTTAAATCACCCCATTCGTTGTTTGAATTATGAGCCGCTCTTGCTATTCCAATTGTGTTGTCATTTCCACCATGACTAGAATAAGGAGGGTAAAATGTAGCGGTATTAAAAGAATTTAGACCAATATCTTTGATATTATTTTTAGAATTAGGGTTTTCTTTAACTACTGTTGCATTTATCGTTGAACAATAACAACTGATTAACAAAAAAATAATAACAAGAGTAATTCCAATTTTTTTCTTCATTTTTAATTCATCCATTGATTTTATCAACTTTCTAAAATAATATTGTTTTAATAATATATATATTTTTTTATAAATATTAATATATTAAATGATACAAAAAGAGGAAACATTAAAAGTTAGCAAGTAAGATGCATAGCAAAAACCACATCTTTTTCTTTACTAATTTCATTATATTTTTCACATGCCTTTTTTGTTTTAAAAAACATAAAATCAATATATTTTGATTTTAAAAATTCCTTTGTTTCATTTGGAATTTTCATAAAACCATATGCGCCTTTTCCAATTATTAAAAGATCTGGTTTATACTCAACAACATCTTTTAAATCGCCAGGATACAAAATATGTCCTTTTTTTCTAATCCAATTTTCTTTAATTTTACCTGGAAAAATAATAAGATCAGAAGTATAGGTTTTATCATCAACTACAATTTTACCAAATTTAAATGAGTCTATCATCCTACCCAATCAACACCTAGTTCCTCTTCCCAATTAGGGCGGGATCCTTCCCATTTACTAGAGATCTCAGGAGGGACACATTTCTTACAGACACTTATTAATTTAAAATAGCAAGACTTGCAAACAGATCTACCGCATTTAATACAAACAGCCTTAGCCTTTCTTTCACCACATATCTGACACATGCCTTTTGGTTTTTTATTAGAAAAATCCTCTTTTTTTTCTTTTTTTATTTTGTCTTTAGATTCTTTAAGCCATTCTTTTAATTCCTTGTTCATATCTGTTTTGTTCATTTATTCTCAATATATAAAAAATATTACTAGTTTAAAAACCTTATTTCTTGTTTGCTTTCAACTCAATTTGCTTATGAATAAAATTAGAAAGAATGTGAATTATAGGTGTTACAAATAGTAAAAACAAAACATGCCACATACCTATATTTTCAAAAAACCAGTTACTTTTTGTAAAACCAGTAATAGAAAGTAAACCTGAGACAAGAAAACTAAAAAACAATACACCTAAAATAAAATCAAGCTGATCAAAGAAAATCCAATCTTTTCCTCTATTTATCCCTCTGCGTCTTTTAAAAAAACTTTCAATGATATCTCCAAATAATGCACCATATGAAATACTTGCAACTATTAGAATCATATAGGGAAACCCATTAAAATTTGTTAAGGTAAGTGTGTTAACATTATTATCTAAAAGTATTTGATTGATAATTGGTGCTGCTATTGCTAAGGAAAAACCCCCAATTGTTCCAATGAGGCCTCCTATTATTAATCCATTCCAGGTTTTACCATTACCAAGAATCCTTTTACCGTCTTTATATTTTTTATTAGAATCAATTGGTGCTCCACCGCCAAAAAGTTTTGCGCTTGCATTGGCAATGTATGCTGGAAGAATAATCCAGAATGCCTGTGCGATAATTTCCCAACTCATAGTATAATAGAATAACTAAATAACAGAACTTGTTTAAATTATATTTGAAAAAAATAATTTATTGTGGTTCTTTTCTACTAAGTTTTAAACCTTTGTAACAAAACTTGTTACTTCTTTTTACTAGCCCCTTTAGTGCTAGGTTTGACAGGCTAAAGTTTTCAGCAACCATATTTCCAAATTTACCGTTTTCACCTATAAACTCATATATTTCATCTTCAAGATTTTCAAATTGCTTAGAGTTTAAAGAGGCGACAGTAAAAATCTCGCTTATCTCATTTACCGGACAAGAAATATTTATGTTAAAAGCAGAGTAATACGATCTATATTTTTTTTGTGGTTTACCCTCTATTCCATCTTCTGGAGTGGTCCATTTTGTTTCAACAAGTTTCATTTTATCAAAAAAATCCAGAGCGTCTTCTCCTTCTTCACCATATTTTTCTTTTATCTCACTTAATGGTTTCCAACTGTTCAAGAGTTCTCTAAATACTTCTTTTTTTGTCTGATTGTTAAAAGCCCTTAAAAGAGGGACTAAATCTGTTGAGTCGTTTACAACTTTTGTACGCATCATCTTTATCTACCTATGTTTATTATAATTTTTATAAATCAGTGATATATAATAATATCAATGTTATATATTTAAATGTTATTGTGGGTTCATTTTAAAAGAGAGCTTTACAATAAAAGCAGTATAATAAAAACCACTATTACTTCTACCATTGTAAAACGAAGTATATCTCCTGTTCTTGCTGAATTTTCTACATCAAAGATCGGAAGAATAGCAGAATAGATAGTTGTTAGTAAAATAGGTATAATCAATATTATATACCAAATACTATCAAAAATAAAAAGACCAGGATAAAAAAATAAAAAGATACCTACAAATAAATAAAATACACCTACGATGGCCGCATTTTTTCTACCTATTCTAACAGGTAATGTTCGTCTAAATGTTTTATCGCCTTCATAATCTTTAACATCTAACAATATTTCTCTTCCAAATAGTATAAAAAATGATATACTTGCATAAAATAGTGGTGCAAATATATCTCCAACAGCAGCACCACCATATAAAAAAGATACAGAAATAGTAAATGCTACTACAAAATTTCCAAGAAGGCCAGTTTTTTTTGAGACAAGTTCATACAAAAATATCAAAGTTACTCCAAATATTGATAAAAAGAAAACTTGTAAATTAATAAATAAGGATATAATCAGCCCCATTGAAAAAAAAGTTATTCCCATTAAAAGTGCTGTTTTTCGTTTGACTAAACCTGACGGCAGAGGTCTGTTGGGATGAATTATTTTATCTATTTCATAGTCGAAATAATCATTAAATGGTGAAGCACCAACTGCAATAAAAAATACAGCAAACATAGATAGAAGAATTGGTGTTGATATGAACGTTGAATCTGCTGATAAAGCTCCTATGTATACAGTAAAAAAAGCAAGTAGATTTACTTCTGGCCTGGTGATTAATATTAATGATTTGATTTTTTCTATTGTTCTTACCATTTTTATTCTCAGCTATATTGTTATAAGATAAATATAAGAGGCTTTTTTATTTAAATTTTATTATTATAATATCGGCAAAATCTAAGTAATCTAAATTTAAAACAAAATAATTATTCTAAAAAATTATTTATTTTTTAGTTTTTGGTATTCCTTTTCAGTTTGATGCTCAATATATCCTTCGCCCCGGAATGCTGATATTCCATGTGCTGCAACTCCTATTCCCCAACCAAATAAAACAAAGATAGGCCAAGGGGCAACGTCTCCTCCAGTTATTAACCACCATTGTGCAAAGAGAAAAGCATTTACTGCTAAATATATTACAAAATGAATGTAAAAATCTGATTTTTCTTTTGCAATTTTCCTGGCTTTTTTCCTAAGTTCCTCATCAGTTGACATAAAAAAGAATATCATTTGCAAGTTTAAAAAACTAACATATAAACTTAGAGGATTAGTTCGAGAAATTAGTATGGACTGGTCGGGAAGTGGCAGATGTGGAGAATATTCGCATTTATTTGCTGAAATGGGCGGGTTGCTGGACTAAATGTGAGTGCTGTTAATTGTTATGGAGAAAATCATGCGTGGAATGAAGTTTATCTAAATGGTAATGAGACAGTGATTATTGATGCTACCGCAGTTAAATTACCTAGTTCTACTGGATTTATGTCTTCTGATTTTATGCAGAAAAAAGTATCCGGAGATTGGAGAGCTTTAAAAGAATACCCGAAAGAAGGGGATATTTCCTATGTGTTTTGCAACTATCCAAATGACAATACAGAATATGATGTTACGGATCACTATACGGATACTTTTAATCTTACTATAAATGTAATCGATTCTAATGGAAAGCCACTTAATGATGCAGTTGTCAAAATATTTTCTCACAATCGCCCTAATTGGGTAAGTTCAATAGGGATAGATAAAAAAACAAATGAGGTTGGCCAATGCACATTCAAAATAGGTGGTGGTCGCTATCATTTTTCTTTCCAAAAAAATGGAGATATTGGTGCTGTTGAAACTGAAGTAAAGTTTTTTTGGGAAAATGAATCTCAGCAGTATTACAGCTTTGTTTACAAATCTTCTTCAATCTTTGATAATCCGTATATAATACCAGCAATTATCGCAATTTTTTGTATGCTTGGTTTATATCTCGGGTTCAAAAAGCTTCCGAAAAAATAAAAAAACAGTTTTAGTAGTTAAATTATAATTTAATCAGATTTTTCTCGTTTTTCAACAATTTCTTCACACCTTATATTGACAATGATCATTTTTTAAACCATTAGTAGATCACTAATATTTGATTCTAAAACAAATGTATATATTCATTAAACAAAGAAGGACGTAAAAAATATGACAACTATTGATTTAGGGGATGGTTATTTATTAACTGCTAGCAAGGCTAGAGTGGGTTCGTTTAATGTTGTTGCAATAGACTGGCAGCATCCAAATTATGGATATTTTACAGATGCAATGCTTTGGTATAAATCGCCACATAGTATAAATTGGATTCCTGTCCCCATCGTTGATTGGACTGATAAATATGAAGAATTAAACGAATTTTTAGAGGAATTTCCTGAATTAAAAAATCTTTTTGATTGTATTTGATCAATCTTTATAAACGTATTATCTATCTTTACTATAATTCAGGGAAGATACATAATGGATACTACACTCTATAATGAGAATGTTTTGAACAAATACCATAGTAAATCCCAGATAGCACGAGTTCTAACTGAGAGTTGGTTTAAAGAAGAAATGTATTGTCCTAATTGTTTGAATTATGATCTTTTGAAAAATCCAGATAATACAAAGGTAGTAGATTTCGTTTGCAATAATTGTATTAATGAATTTCAGCTTAAGGCTCAATCTAAACCATTTTACTCAAAAGTAGTTGATGGTGCATTCTATCCTATGATTAATTCTGTTCAACATAAGACAAATCCAAATTTTTCATTTATGAAATATTCTTTCCAAAATTGGAAAATTCAAAACCTCATAATGGTTCCAAAATTCTTTTTTTCACCATCCATCATAGAAAAAAGAAAGCCATTATCTCAAAATGCACGTCGAGCAGGTTGGATAGGTTGTAATATATTATTGTCAAAACTACCTGAATTAGGTAAAATCCGAGTTATTGATAACGGCAAACCCATTCACAAGAAAGATGTGCAAAAAACATGGAAGAAATTATCTTTTATGGAAGATGAGCATCCTGGACGTAGAGCATGGCTATCTGATATCTTGTATTGTATACAAAAATTGAACAAAAAAGAGTTTACACTATCAGATATGTATGATTTTAAAGATTATCTATCAAAGCTACACCCAAAAAATCAGCATATAAAACCAAAGATTAGACAACAATTACAAATTTTAAGAGACAGGGGCATCGTTGAGTTTAAATCTAGAGGTGCTTATGTATTTAAAGAGTTGTAAAAAATCACCAATATGGTTTCTAATAAGTTTTTTATTATTTGGTTATATATCACAATATAATGGCATGCCAAATTTGCGGTAAAAAAGCAGGATATTATCCTTTATGCAAAGACTGCAATAAATTAAAGGAAGAAGGGAAAATATCAAAATGTGTCGACTGTGGAAAATGGAATAAAAATCCAGGTGATCGATGCTATGAATGTTGGATAATCTTTAAAAATGAACAAGATAAAAAATCTAAAGATTATAAAGCATCTTCAGGAGAAACTGAAGAACATGATTTTAGAGCAAAGTTTCCTGCAAATATAAGAACGAAGCTAGAGTGTAAAACATGGGACACAAGACGTGTTCAAAAGTATCTAGGACATGAGCAATCTTCTACAACAGATACATATATTGAGTTTGCAGAAGAGTACTATAGGCAGGAACCTAAGGACTGGTTTTTACATGCACTTAGAA
The DNA here is from genome assembly GCA_964638155.1 of uncultured Thermoplasmatales archaeon. GTDB lineage: Archaea > Thermoplasmatota > E2 > DHVEG-1 > DHVEG-1 > CAYZTD01. The sequence goes on from CAZWYI010000001.1 coordinate 31,348, forward strand.
AACACTGATAAAGGAGGGATTCAAGAGTTGGGTTTTATAGGCACTCTTATAGGCAAATCCCTTCGAGAAAGTAGTATGGACTGGTCGGGATTTGAACCCGAGGCCTCTTCCATGCCAAGGAAGCGATCTTCCGAGCTGATCTACCAGCCCAACTGAGAAACTGTAAAACAAAGTATAGCAAATAAAATTTACGACTAAAAAAAGTTTAAATTACTATAATAAGTACTTAATATATAATATGAAAAAGAAACAATTGGAAATATTTTTACAAAAAACACCTGAATTTGATAAACCAACACCATTACTTGAACAATATATAACACCTGCGAATATAGTATCAGATATACTTTTTATAGTATACCAATTTGGAGATATAAAAAACAAACATGTAATAGATTTAGGATGCGGTACAGGTATTTTTTCAGTTGGATCTTGTATTCTTGGTGCAAAAAAAGTAACAGGCATAGATATTGATAAAAAAGCAATAAAAATTGCTAAAAAATATGCAAAAAAAGAAAATCTAGATATTAATTTTTATAAAAAAGAAATATCAGATGTAAAGATACAAGCAGATACAACCATTATGAACCCGCCTTTTGGTGCACAAAAAACAAATAAAAAAGCAGATAGAAAATTTATAGAAAAAGGTTTTGAAATTTCAAATATTATATATACTCTACATCTTACAAATACAACAGATTTTATTGAAAAAATGGTTAGATCACTAAAAGGAAATATTACCCATCAGAAAAAATATGTTTTCCCTATAAAATCAACCTACAAATTCCATGAAAAAAGATACAAAAAATATAATGTTACACTTTTTAGGATAGATACCAACAAATAATTAAATACCTCTTTTTTATCAAGTAAAATAAAAAAGGAGGAAAAAATGTCAAAATCAAGACAGAAAAACCAGCGAATAGGCGTATTTGTAGATGTACAAAATATGTATTACTCAGCAAAGAATTTATTTAAATCAAAGGTAAATTTTAAAACAATACTTAGAGAGGCTGTTGCAAATAGAAAAATAATTCGAGCAATAGCATATGTAATAAAAGCAGATGAAAAAGATGAAAACACATTTTACGAGGCACTTGAAGATATGGGATTTGAAATAAAATCAAAAAAGCTACAAGTATTCTATGGCGGAGCTAAAAAAGGAGACTGGGATGTAGGAATTGCAATGGATGTTATGCGTCTTGCGCCAAAACTTGATACCATAGTATTAGTAAGTGGAGATGGAGATTTCTCAGATCTTTTAGAACACTCCAAAAGTCTTGGTTGTAGAACAGAGGTACTCGCATTTAAAAAAACTACTTCACATAGGCTTATTGAAGTTGCTGATTATTTTGTTGATTTAGGAAAAAACAAAAAATACCTATTAGGAAAAAACAAATAAAACACATACCCATTTGCATATCATAAACAAAAAAAGTAACTTTAAAAGAAAATATTGCAGGTGAAATAAATATGAAATACATAAAAACATCTCAAGAAGAATATGTATTAGACGACGGTGAAAATATAAACGATCTCGGCAACTGCAAACTAAAAGAAGCGAAAAAAATAGCTGAAGAAACATCCAAAAAAAATAAAAAAACTGTATTTATCATGAAAACAGTTGGCTATATTGACCCAAATGAATGAGTTTATATTTAGTTTTAAGCCGAAAGTATAATAATAGAGTACATTATGTGCTTTCGACCTATAACGTAAAATAATGATTGGAAAGTGATCAAAAGTGTCAAAGAAAAAAACCAAAAAATTCCGAGGATCAATGACTCATGGCCGAGGAAAAAAAGCTGGCCGTGGCGCTGGATTAAAAGGCGGCCGTGGAAATGCAGGATTAGGGAAACATAGAGTTATCTATATGCAGAAAAATATGCCTAACCATTTTGGAAAACACGGATTTAAAAGACCGCAGAGTGTTTTAAAAGAAGTAAAAACTATAAACATTGGAGATTTAGAAGAGCGCTACCCTAATAAAAAAAATATTGCCCTTACAAAAGAAGGAATTGACAAACTCCTTGGTAGCGGTTATATAAATAGTAAAGTTAAAATTACTGTTAACCATGCTTCGAAGAAAGCTATTGAAAAAATAAAAGAGAAAGGTGGAGAGGTAGATCTCCCTAAGAAAGAAGAAAAATCAGAGGTAAAAAAACAGGATAAACAAGAATAAAAAATATTTAGGGTTTGAACAATGGCAGAGGAGAAAAAAAGTAGGTTATATGCACTCAAACCTCTTATTGAGAGATGGCCTGCAGTTACAAAACCAGAAGGGCATGTTAATTTTAGAACTAAAATACTTTGGACTCTGTTTTGTTTAATTATTTATTTTGTTCTTACAAATGTTATGATTTATGGTCTTAGTACCGATGTAATTGATTTATTTTCCCAGTATCGTTTTATTATGGCTGGGGCTTCTGGATCTATTATGCATCTGGGTATCGGACCTATTGTTACTGCATCTATTATTTTGCAGTTGTTTGTTGGTGCAAAAATTATCAATCTTGATCTTCAGAAAAAAGAAGATAAAGCAATATATCAGGGTACTCAAAAAGTTCTAGTTGTTGTAATGATTTTTGTTGAATCAATCCCTCAGATTTTTGGATACCTTGAACCAAGTGAAGCCTTTGTTGGGCTAGTTGGTAGTGAATGGGCAGGTTTTCTTATTGTGATTCAATTAGTGATAGGTGCTCTTTTAGTGTTTTTCATGGATGAACTGATATCTAAATGGGGTATCGGATCAGGTATATCCTTATTTATCGCAGCAGGTGTTTCTCAGGCTATTTTTACTGGTATGTTCAACTGGTTACCTGTTGGAGGTGGTGCATGGGGTGAATGGACCACTAGTGCTCCACCTGCAGGAGTAATTCCTGGCACTGTATATCTTGGTATGGAGTATAATCTGCAGCAGCTAGTAGGTGGTGGTTATCAGCAAATATTCTTAGGGGGTGGAAATTATCAAAATGCCATCGTGCCATTAATTGGCACTATTGCTATATTTTTAGTTGTTGTATATGCTGAATCTAGTAGAATAGAGCTTCCTCTTGCCCATGGAAAGGTACGTGGTGCACGTGGTAGATACCCGATTCGTTTGATTTATGCTTCAGTTATTCCTGTCATTTTAGTTTCTGCTTTACTTGCAAATATTAACATGTTTGCAATGCTTTTATGGAGAGCTAAGAATATACCTTTATTAGGTGGCCAGTGGTGGATTGGTACATATGATTTACAAGCAAACACTCAAGCTATTGGCGGTGGTGCGTGGTATCTAAGTAGCCCCGGGGGAATAAATAACTGGCTTATGCCAATTCTAGCAGGAGGAGATGGTGTACACGGTGCTATACAATATGCCCTAAAGGTAGTAATATATATGTCTGTTTTAATTATTGGATCTATTTTGTTTGCTAAATTCTGGATTGAAACTACAAATATGGGGCCATCTGACGTAGCGAGACAGATCCAAAGCAGCGGTATGCAAATACCAGGTTTCAGGCGTGACCCACGTGTGTTAAAAAAGGTATTGCAGCGTTACATACCTGTAATAACGGTTATCGGCGGTTTTGCAGTAGGATCATTAGCTGGTTTTGCAGATATGATAGGGACCGTTGGTAATGTAAGTGGGACCGGTGTATTATTGGCAGTAAGTATTTTTATTCAACTTTATGAACAAATTGGTAAAGAACAAGCCATGGAGATGCATCCAGTACTGCGTGGTTTCTTTGGAAATGAATAAAAACATTTTATGGTGAAAAAAAGCATGGGAGTTATTGTTGTAACAGGTATTCCAGGTGTAGGTAAAACTACTGTTATGAAAAAAGCAGCTGAGGGAAGGGATATAGAATTTGTAACCTTTGGGACAGTTATGGTTGATATCGCAAAAGAACTAGAATATGTAAAAGACAGAGATGAAATGAGAAAACTAACTCTTAAACAACAAAAAGAACTGCAGATTAAATCAGCTGAAAAAGTAGCTTCTATGGGTGATGTGATACTTGATACACATTGTACTATAAAAACACCAAAAGGATATATGCCAGGTCTTCCTGAATGGGTTATAAATAAATTAAAACCTGATACAATAGTTCTAGTTGAAGCAGATCCTGAAGAGATATTTAACAGACGTAAAAAAGATATATCAAGAAATCGTGATCCAGATAGCCTTGAAAAAATAAATGAGCACCAAATGATAAATCGTGCTGCTGCAATGTCGTATGCATCTCTTTCTGGTGCTACTGTAAAAATCGTTTTCAATCATGACGATAAACTTAAAGAAGCAGTAAAACAGGCGGGTCCAGTATTAAACTAAATATAGTACTTCTTTATTAAAAAATTGTAGGTATAAAAAATGTTTAAAAAAGTCGATGATAAAGCACAGGGGAGCATGCTAATTTATATGATGCTCTTTATGCTAATTTTAATTCTTTTTACAACCACAGGGTTAGGTAATGCTGTTGCATACTATTTCGGACTTGTTCTAACCCCTGCCATAGGTTTCAATGGAGAATATCCTCTTTTAACAATTGTTCTAGCAGGTCTTGTTGTTGTAACAATATCAAGCCTTCTCACAAATTTCTTTACAGACTGGGAAAAAATGGGTGAATCCCAACAGGTACAAAAAGAGTTTTCAAAAGAAATGCAGAAGGCAAGAAAAGAGGGAAACCAAAATAGGTTAAACAAACTAATGAAGATGCAACCGGAGATTATGAAAAAACAACAAGAGGCCTCTAGTGGTTCTATGAAATCAATGTTTATACTTTTTATTTTTATTCTTCCTATCTTTATATGGCTTAGAACTTTTCTTCCAACGACTCCGCATTATTATTTTACAGTCCCATGGGCACAACAGGTATCATTTTTCAGCTATCCATTTAATTTTGGTCAAGCCTGGTTATGGATATATCTACTATTTTCCATGGTAATCGGACAAGTATTACGCAATGGCTTTAAATTTATAAGCTGGACAGATTACTGGAAAAATATCAAAAAAAGAATTATTCCAAGCCTAAAGTAAAAGGTTTTTTATGACCACGATAACAATAAGTGGAACACCTGGTAGTGGTAAATCAACAATCGCAGAAAAACTAAAAGAAAAACTAAACCTAGAATATATTTACTCAGGTGAACTTTTTAGAAAACAGGCTAAAAAATATAATATGACCCTTGAAGAGTTTGGTAAATATTGTGAAAAAAATAGTAAAATTGATAAAGAACTTGATAAAAAACAAGTTGAAATATTAAAAGAAAAAAAGGATATAATTTTAGAAGGAAGACTTGCTGGATGGCTTGCATATAAAAACAATATTTCTTCTTTTAAAATTTTTTTAGATGCAGATATTGATATTAGAACTAAAAGAATTATGAAAAGAGAAAACGGAGATTTTATAGAAAAGAAAAAAGAAATAATTAAACGTGAAAAAAGTGAAAAAACTAGATACAAAAAATACTATGATATAGATCTTGATGATACATCAATATATGATATGGTTATTGATACAGGTAATAATAAACCAGATGAAATTGTAGAAAAAATAGTTTCAAACTTTTAGTTTCTAAAAGGTTTTTAGTAACAGTTTTTTAATTAAGGAAAATATAAAAATGAAAGAGAACAAAGAATTACTTCCATCTGATAAAAAACATAAAAGAATTATTCTAAAAAAAAATAAGATTAGTTTTAAATATGGGAAAAAACCAGGGGAAAGAAAAGTCGAAGAGCTGCTTAGTTCTTGTATGATAAATCTCGATAAACCTAAAGGACCTACTTCTCATCAGGTTGATTCCTGGGTTAAAAAGATACTTAAAACAGATAAAGTTGGTCATAGTGGGACACTTGATCCTAATGCAACAGGTGTTCTCCCTCTTGGAATTGGTAATGCTACAAAAGTTTTACAGTATTTACTTCCTGCTGGAAAAGAATATATTGCTTTAGTGAAATTACATAAGGATTGCGATAAGACAAAAATAAAAGAGGTATGTAAGAGTTATGTTGGAAAAATAAGACAAACCCCTCCTGTTAGATCTGCTGTTAAAAGAGTTAAACGAAGTAGAGCAATATATTATCTTAATATTTTAGATATTAAAGATAGAGATATATTACTAAAAGTTGGTTGTGAATCAGGTACATACATTAGAACTCTTGCAACAAGCATTGGGAAAAAATTAAAAACAGGTGCACATCTTGCTGATCTTCGTCGGAGTAGAGTTGGACACATTAAAGAAGAAAACAGTATTTATTTGCAGGATCTAAAAGACGCAATTGTTTTTTATAGAAAAGACAAGGATGAAAGATTTTTAAAAAATATATTAAAGCCAGTTGAATACATGCTCAATTATCTTCCAAAAATTGTTATAGCCGATAGTGCGGTAGATGCTATTTGTCATGGTGCTAATTTAATGATACCTGGTATTGTAGAGTTAGATTCAGATATTAAAAGACATGATTTAGTTTTATTAGAAACATTTAAAGGCGAAGCAGTAGCAGTTGCAAAAACAGTTTTTTCTACAGAAGATATTATTCAAAAAGAAAAAGGCGAATGTGCAAGACTCGAAAAAGTAATTATGAAAACAGGTGTTTATCCTTCAATCTGGAAAAAACCTTAAAAGAGGTTTATTGTTTCCAAACTTTGTTTTTATTGCCGAGGTGGCCCAGCCTGGTAAGGCGCGAGCCTGGAAAGCTCGTGGGGTTTCGACCCCTCAGGAGTTCAAATCTCCTCCTCGGCGTTTTTATTCTATTTTAATAACTATTTTTAACAAAAAGAAATATATCTCAATTAAAGGCACATAAGAAAAACTAAAAAAGTACCTAGAGTTTTACAGACTAAAATGAACGGGAAAAAAATTAAAAATCTACCAATGCAAGTATTCTATACATCTAAAGAAGAAACAAATTGTCCTTTAGTTGCTGATCTATATAGAATAATTAAAATTCTTAAAAATAGAGAAAAAATCAAAGAGGATTCTGATGTAATAATAAGCTTTACATATGCTAAAAGAATGCTTATAAATAGTTTTATTCAGGATTTATCAAATATTAAAAAAGAAGAGCTTTTAGAAATAGTTGATTATGATCCAATAAAAAATAATTTACTTGTTATGGGGAAATCTGATCCTAAAATAGAGACTACTCTACATTTTATGATTCATCATGCAAGAGATGATGTGAAAATTATCGTACAAATAAATAATCAAAAAATATGTGATAATTTAAAAGAAAAAATACCAATAATTGAAAAAAACTACCCTATAAACAGTATCGATTTTATGAAACTAGTTTTAAAAACACTTCGAGATAATAGAATAGTTGGTATTAAAAAAACAGGCATACTTTTTGTTGGGAAAAACCTTGATGAGATAAAAAAACATATTGAGGAATTATTATGAAAGTAAATGGAGAAGATAAAAGGGCTCTTTGGTTTGAAGAAGATAAAATTATATTTATCGATCAAAGAAAACTACCATATAAACTAGAATATTTTACTGCAAAAACAGTTGAAGAATGTGCGTTTGCTATAAAAGATATGGTAGTTCGTGGTGCACCAGCAATTGGTGCTGCTGCTGTATATGGCATGGTTTTAGGAAAAAATAACCCTATTAAAACAGCAGATCTTCTTCGCAAGACACGTCCCACTGCATATGATCTTTTTTATGCTATAAATTACATGATTGATGAAATTAAAAAGAATAAAGATCCTGTTGGATCAGCTGACAAGTATGTAGAAGATATAATTAAAAGATGTCATAAAATCGGCCTTCACGGTGAAAAATTAATTAAAAACGGTATGAAAATTTTAACTCATTGTAATGCTGGCGGCCTTGCAACAGTTGACTGGGGTACTGCTCTTGCACCTTTTTATGTTGCACATCGCAAGGGTAAAAAATTTTTTGTTTATGCAGATGAAACACGTCCTCGTTGTCAAGGTTATCTTACAGATTGGGAATTAGAACAAGAAGGAATAGATCACGCAGTGATAGCTGACAATGCAGCAGGATATTTTATGAACAAAGGAGAAATAGATATGGTTATTACTGGTGCTGATAGAATTGCAAGTAACGGTGATTTTGCAAATAAAATTGGTACATATGAAAAAGCAGTACTTGCTAAAGAAAATAATATTCCTTTTTATGTTGCAGCACCTATTAGTACATTTGATAAAAAAATTAAATCTGGTTCAGAAATAGAAATAGAAGAAAGAGACAGAAAAGAACTATCTATGATAAATAATTGTATGATTATGCCTGATTATACTAAAGTTAAAAACCCTGCTTTTGATGTAACACCTAAGAGATATGTATCAGGTTATATAACAGAAGAAGGTATAAAAAAATTATAGATTTTTATTTTCCGAAAAAATCTAAGATTTTTGAAATAATTTCTAAGATATTTTCTAGATTCTTTCTTTTACCAAGTCTTGGAAAAATATCGCTATAATCAACATTGATTGTTTTAATGTTGTTTGAAGTATCGCTATCTCCTACTTTATTTTCTGGATCAACATGTACTGTTATACTTTTAATACCTGCAAAATCAACCATATATTCAAAGTATTCTGAAAAAGAAAAAGCAAATAAAACACGTGTGATATTTAATTCATCACCCGGTGAAATTTTTTCTGTTATAAGAAATGTATTATCTATTTCTGTTGCATTTTCATCTCCTTCACATTTGTAGCTAACGCTTATCGGGATTCTATCAATTGGCGTTCTAGTATCTCCAATATTTGTTACAACAAATGAAATATAATTATTTGTTTTTAATATAGGTCTGTCTCTAGTGAGATGTATCTCTAATAATTCTAAGTCTATGTTTGGAATAAATTCATAGTACATATAGAGATCTTGATTTCCATTTCTATGATCGGTCCATACAACTCGTTCATTATCAAGCATATCATGGTTTTTATAACCTGGACTAACAGAGTATATTTTATCGTTTAACATTTTACAATTAACCCAATTTTCTCCGTTGTCACTAGAACTAGTAAGTAACAAATTATTACCTATATTATAAGTTATATATACACCATTATCTTCAACATAAAGATCTGGTTTTTTTGGAATAAAAACGCTTGGTCTTACTATTACTATCTTGGATACTGTATCTGTAATATCATGATTATCTTTTATTGTAAGTGTTACCTTGTAATACCCAGGAGTTGTATAGTTATGATCTATAATTTCACCTGTATTATTTGTTCCGTCTCCAAAATCCCAGACATATTCTGTAATAGTATGATTTGTTGGAACAAATGAAGCGTTAGTAAATGTTATTGTTTCAGTAGGTGTATATAGTCTATCATCAAAAGTAAAATCAGCTACAAGAACACCTAAATATATTGTCTTTTCAACATAGCCTGCTTCAGATTTATTATCTATTACTGTTAGATTTACAGTATATGTTCCATTACTACCATATTTATGTGTCACATTTTCTGTATATTTTGGACCAGTTCCATCACCAAAATACCAAGTATAATTTTCGATTTTACGACCGGGATATACTCCAGAAGTACTATTGAAAACAAAAGTTCTATTTTCCTTTGGTTTAAGTAGTTTGTATGTAAAATCAGCAATAGGTTTTGTATTTGGAACTGTAATTTCTTTTGAAAAAGTATTATTTACACCGTCATCATCCCATACTTTTAAGGTGACTGTATAATCTCCAGGAGATGAATATGAATGTGTTGGATTTCTTGCTGTGGAATTCTTATTATCTCCAAAATTCCAAAACCAATTTGTAATATATCCATCCATATCATATGACTCATCTTTGAACTCTACATCTAAATGCTCTGCAGCATATGAAAAATTTGATATTGGTTTTTGATTTTCCACAATATATTTTGGATCAGACCAGGTTTTACCAAGATCTGAAGAGTTAAATAATACAAGTTCTTGCTTTCCCCGCGAATCTGTTTCTGCTGTAATATATATATTGTTTTCACCAGTATATATCCTTGGGTGTTTTAGATTTCCGGATAAATTTATACTCTGATTAAGTAAGGGCTTATCTGATGTTGTTTCATTCGTCCATAATTTATGATCTCCATGGAAAAAAAGGATATCAGTTCTACTACCGTTTTGTATTTCAGATACGCCATATATAGGTGTTTCAATTCCATTATTTTCACCAATGCTAAGTGAAATATTACTGCAACCAGTTACTCCAGGAAAGAAAACTATTGTTCTAGAATTATCAGGGTCTTTTTCATCTTTAAATAAGAAAACAGGTGTATCCTTACAATCAAGAAAATCTAAGTCCTCGATGAACTCACCATCTCCAATAGTACCTATAACCCAGTTCACAGTAGAATCAGGATATTTGTGAACGTCAAGTGTTTCAAAATTAAAAAAATCACCGATTGGTTCTTCAGATCCGCCGGGCGTAATATTTGTATAATCCCATCCAAAATCAGTAGAAGCAGACGGAAAAGTAAGTTCATAAACAATACTGGAACTTTCTGTAGATAAAAAAGCACCGAAAAAATCTCCATTGCGATCTAATTCTGTAAAGCTAGGTGAAAAAGAATCATCAAATAATCCAAACTCCTTCCAAGTTTCTCCATAATCATTAGACCTTGTAACTCCTACGTTATATTCATTTTGATTTTTATATTCGTAGGCTACTATTGCTTTATCTTCTTTATAAGCAATTGAAGGGGACTTTTCATTACCTACTCTATCAGTTACTTGAAGATTTCCCTCTCTTTCTTGGCTATAACTTGTTGATGATATTGGATTTTTATTTTGAGATATAATCAAAGGTTTTATTTTTCTAATATTGGTTGCGCTTATTGTATTATTTTCATTAGAATCTTCAGAAATAATATTTTTTGAAAAAGAATGAACAGGAGGGATAACACTTAATAATAAGGTTATTGACATAATAAGAGTAAGTAATACCCTATTTAATTGGATTTTTTTCATAATATAGCCTCATTTTTATTTTTATTTAATATTAATTTAACTAATATAAATATTTTGTGCAAATATGAGATGAAATATGCTAAAGAAAAGCCAAAATAAAAATGTTATTTTTTACCACTACACTCAGAATTCAAACAAAGAACCCATGGTCGTTTACCCTTAGAAATAATTTTTACAACAGGAGAATTACACTTCCCACAGGTTTTATCTGTAGAAACAACCTTTCCCCTCTGAGGTAAAGAATAAGTATTCTTACAATCAGGATAACCAGAACAACCAACAAAACGCTTACCACGTTTAGAGCGTCTTATCAATAGCTCTTTGCCGCACTTAGAGCATTTACCAATAGTGCTTTGTTCTTTATGTGCACTTTGAATGTTTTCCTTGATCTTTTCTTTTTCTTTTTCAAGGTCTGTTACTACTTCAGTAAGCATCTTTCTTGATTCTTTAACTGTATCATTAAGAGTTTTTTTACCTTCAGATATTTTATCCATATCTTCTTCCAAAGTAGCAGTCATACGAGGCCTTACCACTTCACAATCAGAAATCGCTTCAATTACTGCAATACCCATAGGCGTAGGAGCAAATGGAGAAAGGGTGATATAACGCCTGTATCTAAGTTTGTTAATTATTTCATGCCTTGTAGATTTAGTACCAAGCTGTAATGACTCCATTTTAGCAATAAGGCTTCCCTGGTTGTATCGTTTAGGGGGTTTTGTCTCATCTTTTTTAAGAATTATTTTTGAAATATCTATTTCTTCACCTTTAGAAAGATCTGGAATAGGTTTTCTTCTTTCTTTAAAATAAGGATAGATCTTACGCCAGTTTGCTTCAATCAAGCGATAACCTTTACTTTTAAAAGTTTCAGAAGAAATATCAAAACTTGCTTCAACTGTTTCAGAAATTGCATCTTTTGTAAGAGTTGCAAGAAAACGCCTTACCACAAGTTCATATATTTTTTTATGACTAGTTGATTTAAAACTCTTTTTTGGAACACCAACAGGATGAATAGGTGGATGATCAGTAGTCTTTTTTTTGCCACGTGTCGGATAACTTCTTTTATTCTCAAGTGTAAATTTTGTTTCTTTTGAAAAATCAGAATTAGATAGTTTGTTTAAGATTTTTTTAATGTTAAGTGAACCAGGATAGACTGTATTATCAGTACGAGGATAAGAGAGAAGACCAGACATATAAAGCTCTTCAGCAATACTCATCGCTCGAGATGCAGAAATTCCAAGATATGAAGCAGATTGAAGAAAAGTAGTAGTATTAAAAGGAGAAGGTGGAAATTCCTTGTTTTCTTTTTTATCTACTTTTAAAACCTTTGCAATTTTACTATTTTTAACTTTATCATATATTTCTTTTACTTTATTTTCTTCCCAGAACTGGCCTTCAATATGCTCAGCTTTAAATTTTTCATCTTTTTTTAAATCTGCAATTATTTTCCAATAAGGCTTTGGAACAAAATTTTTAATTTCCTTTTCACGTTCAACTAGAATTGCAAGAGTAGGAGATTGTACTCTTCCAATAGATAAAAAATCTCTACCTAGTCTTTTTGCGGTAAGAGAAATAAATCGAGTTAGAACTGCACCCCAAATAAGATCAATAATCTGCCTTGTTTCACCTGCACTAGAAAGATTATAATCAACTTCGGCGAGTTTATCAAATGCATTATTTATTTCATATCCCGTTATCGCACTAAATTTTGCTCTTTTAACATCAGTTAGTTTTTCATTATATTTCTTTAAAAGATCAATTACTTCAACACCAATTAGTTCTCCTTCACGATCATAATCAGTTGCAACAATAAGATAAGGATTTTTATCAACTAATTTTTTTAATGCATCACCAATGCTTTTATTACTAACTTTTTTAACTGGTTCAATAGTTATAAGATTTTTAGGAGATATCTTATTCCAATTGTTATATCCACTTGGAAAATCAAGGTTTATAATATGGCCTCTAAGACCAATTACTTTCCAATCTTCACCGTTTTTATTAAACTCATAAACAGGGATTTTCCCATAGCTACTTCTCTTTGTTTTACCACCTGAAAGAATATATGCTATTCTATTTGCAGAAATGTTTTTTTCACAGATTACAAGTTTCATTTACAACAAGCTCTATTTTGCAGTCAACATAGATAATCCATATAATTAGTTTACGATGAAATAAAAATAACAATCAATCTTTTGTTTAGTCGAAAATATTAACTAATCTTTGTATATACCCACATCTGATAAAGATGAAAATTCAGATAATAATGGGAAGTAAATCTGATACGCCAGTTTGTGAGAAAGCAGAAAAAATATTAAAGGATTTTAGTGTCGATTATAAAATAAAGGTTGCATCAGCACATAGAACACCAGATTATCTTAAAGAAATCGTTGAAAAAAGCGATGCAGATGTTTTTATTGCAATAGCAGGCCTTTCAGCAGCCTTACCTGGAAGTATAGCAGCACATACAACAAAACCAGTAATAGGTGTCCCGGTATCTGGTAAAGTAAACTTTGATTCGATTTTATCAATTATTCAAATGCCGCCAGGTATACCAGTTGCTGCAGTAGGTCTTGACAGAGGGGATAATGCTGCTCTTCTTGCTATTGAAATTTTATCTGTTAAAGACAAAAAACTATCAGATGAAATGGAAAAATACAGGCAAAAAAGAAGAGATAAAATAATAAATGGTTAGATGAAAAAGATGTTTAAAGCAGATAAATTCATAGATGAAGCTGTATCTAAAATAAAAAAAGAAATAGACGGTAAAGCGTTAATTGCTTTTTCTGGAGGGGTAGATAGTACAGTATGTGCAGCACTTGTAAACAAAGCAATAGGAAAAGATTTGATAGCGGTTCATGTTGATACTGGTTACATGCGTAAATATGAATCAAAAAACGTTAAAAAAATGATGGGGGAAATCAGGTTAAATTATCGTTTTGTTGATTCTAGCAAAGATTTTTATGATTCTTTGAAAGGTATTATTGATCCTGAGAAAAAACGTAAAATTATTGGTGAAAAATTTATCGAGATATTTGAGAAAGTTGCTGAAAAAGAAAATATCGAGTATCTTGTTCAGGGGACTATTGCACCTGATTGGATTGAATCAGGTGGAGAACTCCGTGATACCATAAAATCACATCATAATGTAGGCGGCCTTCCAAAAAAAATGAAACTTAAACTTGTTGAACCCCTTAGAGATCTTTATAAAGACGAAGTAAGAAAAGTAGCTAGAGAACTTAATTTATCTGTAGCTGAAAGACAACCCTTCCCCGGCCCGGGTCTTGCTATTAGAATACTTGGTGAAGCAACACCTGAGCGCACAGAAATTGTTAGAGAAGCATGTGATATAGTTGAAAAAGAAATAGTTAAAGCTGTAGAAAAAGATTTAATGGAAAAACCCTGGCAGTATTTTGCTGTTTTAATTCCTTCTAAAACAGTAGGTGTTCATGGTGACAGAAGAGTATATGGTGATATTATTGCAGTTCGTGCAGTTAAAAGTATTGATGCTATGACTTGTTCATTTAGTGATATACCAAATAGTGTTATTGATAGAATATCAACAAGAATTACAAATCTACTTGGAGATAAGATAAATAGAGTAGTATATGATGTTACAAACAAGCCACCTGGGACAATAGAATGGGAATAAAATATGGTAAAAATTTTTGTTGTTGATAACGGCGGGCAGTGGACTCATAGAGAATGGAGAAGCCTTAAATATCTTGATTGTGAAACAAAGATTATTCCAAACACTGTTTCTTTTGAAGAATTAACTAAGGAAAATATAGATGGTCTTGTTCTATCAGGCGGAGCACCACGTATTGGTTTATCTGATACACTTGGAAATATAGATGAATATCTTAAAAAAGCTAGTTTTCCTATTCTTGGGATATGTGCAGGTCATCAATATATGGCAAGGTTTTTTGGTGGAAAAGCTGAGCCAGCTAAAACACCTGAATTTGGAAAAGTTGAACTTGAAATAATTAAAGAAAATCTGATTTTTAGAAATATACCAAAAAAATCAATTGTATGGGAATCGCATAATGATGAAGTAACAAAAATACCAAAAAATTTTGATTTACTTGCATCTAGCGAAAACTGCAAAGTGCAAGCTATAAAACACAAAAATAAACCATTTTATGGATTGCAGTTTCATCCAGAAGTTGAAAACACTGAATATGGTGAAACTATGTTTAAAAACTTTATAGAAATATGTAAGAATTAAGAAAATTTTTATAAAAAGATAAAACAATTAGGCTTTGATGGCAATTGAACTTCCATTTGGTTTAACAATTACTTTGTTTGACATAGAAATTATCATTAGAATACTAGTTGCCGTGCTACTTGGTGGAATAGTTGGTTACGAGCGGGAAAAAAGCAAGAAACCAGCTGGTCTTAGAACACATATTTTTGTAAGCATGGGAGCATGCTTATTTACTATTGCCTCTTTTTATTTGCTACCTGGAAATATTGAAGGATCATATGATGTAACACGTATAGCCGCAGGTGTTGTAGCTGGTATTAGTTTTATAGGTGCAGGAAGTATAATTGCATTAAAAGGAGACGTAAAAGGCCTTACTACAGCTGCCAGTTTATGGGTTGTATCCGCAATAGGTTTAATTCTAGGCCTAGGGAATTATGTATTACCAATACTTGCAACAATAATAGCATTTATAGTTTTAAGACTAGGTGGCATAGAGAAGAAATTCTAAAATAAATCTATTTCCATCTTTTAAAAAGAGAGTGTTTTATATTAAGTTGATCTAGAATTTTACCAACAATAAAATCAACTATATCATCTATTTTTTTTGGTTTATGATAAAAACCAGGCATCGCAGGTAAAATTGTAGCTCCTGCAAGTTTTGCCTTTTCCATATTTTTAATACCAGCAAGATCAAGAGGTGTTTCACGTGGAACTATTATAAGTCTTCTTTCCTCTTTTAGTGTACAAATAGCAGACCGGCTAGTAAGAGTATTTCCATATCCATTTGCAACAGCTGAAAGCGTTTTCATACTAGATGGGCAAATTACCATCGCATCAAGTTTAAAACTACCACTGGCTGGTCCTGCAAACATATCATTATCTTCATAATAAAAATCAGATTTTTTTTTCAAATCAGAAATATTTTTTCCTGTTTCATGTTTAACTATTTTTTTAGCACCAGATGAGACTATAAGATGTGTTTCAACACCTGTTTTTTTTAATTCTTCAATTAATCTGATACCATAGATGCTACCAGATGCTCCCCCAATAGAAAGTAAAACTTTCATAATAATCAAAAATATTTATTCTTCTATTGCTTTTATAATTTCGCTTAATGTCTTTTCAAGGTTTTTTTCTTTTTCAAAAGCAGTACCAGTGACAATTATATCAGCACCAGCTTTTACCTTTTCTTTAGCTGTTTTAGCATCACGAATACCTCCGCCGACAACTATAGGAATATCTGTATTCTTTTTTACAGCAGCTATCATTTCATTAGAAACTGGTTCAGGAGCACCTGATCCTGCTTCTAAATAAAAAAACTTCATACCAAAAAACTGTGTAGATAGAGCATAACCAACAGCAGTTTTAATATCATTTCGCTTAACTAGATCTACCTGACCCATTTTTCCTGCAGTCATACCAGGTTCGACGATTAAATATCCCATCGGTATTGGTTCAATCCCAACATGTTTTATAAAAGGAGAACCTTGAACATGTTCGCGAACTACAAAATCAACATTACGTGAGTTTAATAGACTCATAAAAAATATGGCGTCAGCATATTTACTTAAGAATTTTGCACCTGATGGAAATAAGATTACTGGTAAATTTGATTCTTTTTTAATTGATTTAACTGTTTCATCAACTTGTTCACTTGAAGCAAGTGTAGATCCACCTACCATCATCGCAGAGGTACCTAAGTTTTCAGCAATGCTAGCAAGTTTTCCTGCTTCTGATGGTGCCTGATCTTCTGGATCAAGAAGAGAGAAATGTAGTTTCCTATTTTTGCATTTCTTTAATAGATCATTTGTAATTGACATTGAACCACGCAATTAAAACAAAGTATTTAAAAATATTTACTATCTATAAAATATAAAGTTCTTGGGGAAGGTATGACAGAAAATATTCTAAATCCAGATACAAAAAATGCATATAAATTCATAAAAAAACATCATCTATCAACACCAGATAAAACAACCCTACTAATCGCTGGTATCTGTAATGTTGACTACAGGGGACGTGCCAGAAGTTTTCTCGACTGGGGCGGTAGAATAATTATGATAAAACAAGACAATACAGTTCTTGTTCACAGACCAGAAATGCGTGAGCCTGTAAACTGGCAGCCAGCAGATAGCAAAACAGAATTTAAAATTAAAAAAGACCGATTAGTTCTAAAAAGTCATCATAACAAACCTCCTGAAAAAATGAAGATAACTTTCAAAAAAATTAAATTTATAACAATTACACGTCTCAAAGACAAAGCAAACTTAGAACTATCAGGAATGGAAGAGGATGTTGTAAATAATATTATGAAAAACCCCTCCATAGTAGAAGAAGGACTTAGAATATGCAAAAGAGAAAAACAGGTTAAATCAGGTATGATAGATCTTTTCGGATATGACAAAAACCATACACCCATTGTTATAGAAGTAAAAAGAAGCCTCGCAAATATAAGTGCTGTACATCAACTAAGAATGTATGTAAACGATATAAAAAAAGATGTAGATGAAGCAGATGTAAGAGGAATATTATGTGCGCCAAGAATTCCAGATATGGTGAAAAATCTTTTAACTGATTATAATCTTGAATGGCAGGAAGTAGAAAGAAAAATTATACTTCCCGATGATAACCAGAAAACACTAAAAGAATTCTAAAATTCAATACTTTTTTTAACAAATAAAATATTACAGAAATAAAAAGGTCTGGGTTATAAAATCATGAGGATAATTCCATCCCATACGATTCTGCATACCCCCGGCTTCACTAAAAAAAGTATAAGGTTTTTTTTGTGAACAAAGATAAGAAAGAATACAAGTGTAAATACTGCGGTACAAAAATGAACAAATTCGACTATGAATTAAACAATGGATACTGTGGAAAATGCCGAGATATAATGGATGTAAAAAGAACGTTAAACCATTTTAAAAAACTTAAATAATTAAAAGATTTAGGAAATAATCTTTTTTATAATATCTATATTACACGCAGCAACAACACTACTTCTATCATCAAGATTAAACCCCATATCAAGTTTTTTACCAAAAATATTTGTAACAACTCCACCTGCTTCCCTTAAAATAAGAGTTGAGGCAGCAATATCAAAAACACGGATGTCTTCTTTTCCAACAATAAAAAAATCAAGAGCGCCCTTTGCAACCATACACATCTCAAGTGATGCTGAGCCAAGGCTTCGGACTTTTTCTTTTTTAGCTAAATCAATAGCTACAGGATGATAGTTTTTACCAAGTGTTAAGCTGGAAAGAATTTCCTTGTCAGGAACATCTGGTACAACAAGTTTTTTGTTATCAAGAAAAGCACCCACCTTTTTTTCAGCTGAATAAACACTACCTGTAGGAATATTTTTAACAATACCATATTCAACATCAGAAATTCTTTTTTTACCTATAGCTAGAGAAACAGCATAAAAAGGAATGCCCCTATATGCATTACGCGTGCCATCAACAGGATCTAAAACAAAAGTATACTCAGAATTATTATCAATAAAACCAATCTCTTCACTTAAAAGATTAACTTTAATCTTTGATTTATTAAGCTTTTCAACTGCAACATTCTCAGCTATTTTATCAATATATTTAGTAATAGTTCCATCAGCACCAAGGCCAACATTTGAACCAAACCTATGAAAACTAGTAAGAGAAGAATCCTTTACTTTTTTACAAATATCATCAACGATTTCTTTTGCAAACAATTTTAATTTTTCATCCATATCTTATTTTACATCCCCTTTTTTTGAATTTTTCAAGCCAAAATAAAAAAACAAAGCCATTACAATCCCAATGATAATGACACCAATAAAAATATACAAAAGGCTAATACCCATGAGAGTAATCACAGTCATAACACTAGCTGCAATCAAAACACCAATAAAAATTGTAAAAACAGACCTACCTAATTTTAAATCAAAAAGATAAGCAATCAAAGACCCAGTCCATGCACCAGTAAAAGGAACTGGGAATGCAACAAAAACAAGAAGACCGAGATGCTCATAACGAGTTATTTTAGAATTAGCACGAAGTCTCGTGTGAGCAAACATTCTATCCAAGAAATCATCCCAAAAACTAAATTTTCTAAGAAAATCCTCAACATAATGAAAAAACAATAAAACAAAAGGAACAGGTAAAATATTACCAAGAACAGCAAGTGGAAACGCCTGCCACCATTCCCAGCCAAGACCACCCATATCAACTGGATTAATTGCAAAAGGAATAACATATCTAGATTCAAACCAAGGAATCATAGAAAAAAAGAAAATTCTAAACCATTCTGGTAAAAACTCAAGCATAATCTACACACCAACAAATCTTCCAAATCCTTGACTCACCTGGATTTCATTTTCATCTATAAGTTTTTCCCCGCGAACAAAAACAGTTTCAGGAAAAATAGCAGGCCAATCCTCAAAAGGAGACCAACCACATCTACTATGAAGTAAATCTGATTTGATTCTACTAATATTTTTCAAATCAACAACAATAAAATCAGCGTCAAAACCAGGTTTAACCCTGCCCTTATTTATACCAATTATATCAGCTGGCCTAAAACAAAGAAGAGAAACCAAACGTGAAAAACTAATCAGTCCTTTTTTAGCCAGATACAAAAACAGTGGATACATGGTTTCAACACCTGGTACACCAGAAGGAATGTCATTAAAACTATTATCTTTTTCATCTTTAGTATGAGGTGCATGGTCAGATTCTAAAATATCAACAACACCATTTTTTAAAGAATTAAACAAAGCCTCTCTATCAAAACTACTACGGATAGGAGGATTAACTTTATAAAAACCAGGTGAACCTTTAATATTTTCAACATCCAATAGAGAATGATGAGGAGTTACCCCACAGCTAATATTAAAAGTTCTATTTTTAACAAGTTCAAATCCCTCAATAGAAGAAAGATGGCAGATATGAGATTTAACATTAAGATTTTTAGATGCCTCAAAAATATTTCTAATAGCTGTTTCCTCGCAAATAGAAGGACGCATCCTCAGATGATCCATCAAATTTTTTTCAACACCTTTATTTTTCATTAGACATTTTTCATCTTCTGCATGAAAAAAAGCAGGTTTATTAGTTTTAGAAACTTCTACTAAAGCACGCCTAAGATTGTTTTTATTAAACAAAAGAGAATTAGTAGAACTTCCAAGATAAAACTTAAAGCCATTACATTTTTTAGATAAATAAACAATATTATTTATATTATTATCATTAACACCAGCATACAATCCATAATCAACAAAAGACTTATTTTTAAAGCTGGAAATCTTATCATTTAATGATTGGGCGGTGGTAGTCTGAGGTTTTGTATTAGGCATATCAAAAACACAAGTTATACCGCCAAACAAAGCAGATTTAGAACCAGTAGTAAAATCCTCTTTATATGTAAAACCAGGATCGCGGAAATGTGTATGAAGATCTATTCCACTGGGAAAAATAACCTTATTTTTAAAAATAAAATGATTATCAGATTTCAAGATTTTTTTAATTGATTCTATTTTACCATCTTTAATTCCAATACATAAATCCTGAAAAGAATTATTAACAAAAAATTTTCCTTCAACTGAAAGATCCATCTAATTTTTTCTCCCTTATCTCTCCTCTTGGTTTTATTTCATAAAAAACTTGGCCGGTAAATTTTGAAATTTTTGTTTTTTTATCAACCCATGCATCAGGCGGAATCCCTGCTTTCATACAAGTATTTGCAAGAAAACTTTCAACATCCCAATTATGCTCAATAGGCACCTGTGGAAGTAAAAGACCTTTGTTAAAACCCTGTTCAACAATAAGACCATCTCTGCCTATCTTGATTTCAGATAAATAATCTTTAGGATCATCCACCTTTATTTCCTCTGGAACACCAAGTATAGTCACCTCAACAATGATATCATCAAGTTCATACTCTGCTAAATGTGGAAAACGAGGATCATGTGTTGCAGAGCGCGCACCCTCAGCGATAGCTTCTTTTAGGGTCATAACAGGCAGTGGTATGCCAATACACCCTCGAAGATTACGATCCGGGTAAGTGTTAAGAGTTACAAATGCACCATATTTTTTTTTAAAAACACCTTTTAAATCAACTTTAGGTGTTATTTTATTTTTAACGTTTCCTTCAACAACATTTCTAGCATAAATAACTGCTTTTTTTCCTTGCTCTATTGTAAACATGTCAAAGGCAGTATCTATAATGTATTAAATAAAAAATTTGGTAAAAGAAAGATTTTATTAATCTTCCTCTCTAGATAACATTATATTTTGTGTTAAACCGATTCCAATATCTCCTTCAGTAACACTTACTGATCCAGACCATGAATAACCATATTCATTTCCAGTTAGATTACTAGCAGATGCGGTTATATTGTAATCACCAGGGTATACCTCTGCAGTATAAATTCCATTATTAGTAGTAGTAACAAGAGCTGGGCTTAAAAACATGCCATCATCTGAAGGATTAAACAAAACATTAACACCGCTTTGAGGCTCATCATTATATGTTACTTCACCTTCAATAGTTACAGTGTTTTTTACAAGATTTAAGAAATCCTTGGTTTCTGAGCCCTGACCTTTGATAAGAGTTAATGTTTCCACAGGTGAAGTATAAACTACAGTATCTTGTTCTCCACCTTGTGTTACACTCTTTGAGATACTTATATTATATGAACCAGGTTTAAGTTCTACAGAATAAGTACCCAACTCATCTGTAGTAATCGTTTTTTGTTCAGCTGTATTTAAATCAACAGATTCATTTTTGCTGAAATCAATGGTTACATTGTTTATCGGTTGTCCATTATATTTTGCCACTCCAGCTACTTCAACAGACACTAAATCAAGTGAAATATTTTGTTCAGTAGTTTCATTTTCCAATGGATAAATAGAAATCTCTTTTTCGTAATCAGGTAATTTTTTCACTTTAATTTTGTATTCATTTAAATCCTGATCGTTTACTTTACCAGCCATTAATGACTCAAACTTATAGAAACCTTCTTCATCAGAGATAGTCTCCTTTATTTTTTCATTATTATGATAAAGTTCTAACTCAGCATCAGAAATTTCTTCACCAGAATCGTAGTTCTCATCTAAGTTTTCATCATAATAAACAACACCTTCGACATCAGCAGGTTTTGGTTTTGGAACATTATAAACAGTCTTTCCCTCGCGCAACTCTTTGTCTGCCAAATCAAGAATATAGTTATCTTTATCAGAAAAAACTATACGATAAATACCAGGATAAAGACCAGATTGATTATAAAAACCGTTTTCATCAGTAGTTATCTGATAAGTAGCACCGGTATCAAAACTATTATCCTGTTTTATATTAGTGATTTCAGCAATAGTTACATTAATATTCTTTAAAGGATCATCAACTGACTCATTAAACACACCATCATCATCTAAATCATCATATACATATCCAGAAAGAACTGCTTCTTCAATAGAGATATTTAAAAACCTTTCATAATTTGAGCTTTGACGCATAGCATCTTCATCAGAAATAGGTGCAAAACTAGTACCCAACGCTCCATTAAAAGTAAGATTTCTTAAAACAATGTTAGACTGGCCAAGATTTCTTCTAATTTGAAGATAACTGCCCGCACCAGCAAGAACACTAAAATTACCATTTAAATCTGTTGAATCCTGGTCATGATTAATTGGCAGCTCGAAGTCTTCATAGTAACTAAGATTCTTTAGTACAACAACATCTAGATCACTTTTAGACTCATTGTCAAAAGAAATAGTTCCATCAACAATAGCCCCTTCATAATATTTTGCAATAACAACAGCAGCTCGACCACTATTCTGATACTGAAGCATAGGATCAGAAACATCAGAAATAAACTCAGGATAAAAATGCTTCATCTGAACACAAGGATATTGAACTCTTTGCCATTCCTTTTTTTGTCCAGTATTTTGATCAATATCATAGGGACCAATATAAGTCTTATAAAACATGGTTTCGTAATATTCGTCCTTATAATTTTGATTGGTTTTTGATACTTGAACATATCTTTTTTCACTATCAGACATCTCTAAATATGTTTCCAAAGGTTCATCAGTATAAGTTTTTTCAATAGTTCCGCCTGCTCTATATTTCTGACCGTTAAACGTAACAGTTACAAACTCATCCTCAGGTGCACCTAGAAGAATGAGGCTTTTATCTGATAAAAATGCAAAAATATTGAAAATCTGTTTATCATATCCTTCAACACCATAATAACGAATACTATACTTGCTAAAATCTTGAATATCATGATAAAGCCAAGTAATCTCATCATCAGTTAACGATGTTTCATTACTTTCAACTAGTAAATCTACAACATCGTGATAAAGAGCATTTTCAGCCCATTGAGCACCAACAAAAAGATTTGCTGTGTTAATATCCTCTTTGAAATATTTGTGATACTCTTCATCTATAGGCTCCTGATAAGAAGGACATGTTTGAGGATCTTCAACCCAGCCAGCTAATTCATTTGTAGTGTTTGCGTCAAGATATTTATTAAAAATAGTTATAACCTCGTCTGGCATTTCTCCATAATCTCTTCTAACCCCTTCAAGCAATCTAACTATCCAAATAGTTACTGCTTCACGTTCACCAGTAGCAGTATGAAAGTTAGATGCAGGCGGTATACCATCCTGGAAGTTATCAGCAACAGTAGGATGAGCGCCAGAGGCAACTTCATAAAATCCATAGTCCCACCAGGAGATAAAGGCAGGTTTATCAACATCTGCTAATTCGTTTCCTTCTGAATCATATTTATCCTGCTGACTCAGCCATTCAAATGCATCAATCCAATATCTTTCTTTACCGACACCAAGACCAAAAGCACTAGCATGTTCTTCACCGAATACCTCAAACTTTAGATTAGTCCAATTTCCGTCTTCTTTTTGATAGGCTTTACTAGGGACTGCAGCATCAAGTGCTAAAAAAACATTTGGAAGGACCACAATAAATGCTATAAAAATAATTCCAAAAACATGAAGAAACTTAACTCCTCTTCTAATACCGTGTAATCCACCACCAGCTCTCTTAATATTTCTAATCATCTGGTTATAATCGATTTTTTCAATTAGAAACCAAACAATAGCTCCAGATAGAATAGCAATTAAAGGAACCATATCGTTAAGAAAACGACCAGCTACACCAGTCAGCCAAAGATTTATGATAAATAATGTTATCAAAAACAAATATTCCCTACGCATTTTATCTTTATAATAGTAGTAAAATAGCATCAAAAGACCAGCCCAACCAACCCAATAAAGAGCAGGGCCAAAACTCATAACAGTGTTACTAATTTGATAAGTATTTGCCTCTGCAATAGTTAAAGATACCTTTTTACCATAAATACCTGAGCCGAAAATTACATCAGCAAGTTTCCCAAGACGATTTAAAATATTTATTCTAATAGCCCCAATATTTATAGCATATAAAAAGCCAAGACCTCCGGCCGCAATAACAAAAATTGCTGGAAGAGAAAGAGTCCAAGGAATACGCTTCATTCCAAAAATATAATAAACAAGTCCAAAAGCAGTGACTGCAACACATAAATAAAATGGTATATTAAAAGGAAAGCTACCGCTTTTTGCAAAAAGAACAGGTAAGGATACCAAGAAACCGGTAAATAAAATAATAGAAGTTGTTCTAAAAGACTTTAATTCAATTTTATTTAAGAATATGTCAAAAAGCATTTGAACAAATGCATACACTGCAATAACTACATACAAAAACTGGGCAGAAACCCATGTCATAGTAAGACCCGCGAGAGGAATACCCCCTAAGATAGCGTAAAGTACAGATTTTTTTGAATTTTTTTCTTTAATACTTAAGATTAAAAACAAAAACGTTAAGAAAAACATTAACAAGTTAAACGAGTCATGATCAAAAAGAGAATAAGCAGATCCATGACCTGAACCTATATGAATAGGAATAATTGCTATAAAAAAAGCAGCGATTAAACCTGCTTTTTTATTGAAAACATGTTTTCCAATAAAATAAACAGGAAATATTATTAGAGCACCAAATAACGCAGGTACAAACTGCATAGATCGCCCTATTGCATCAACTTCATCCATAACTGGATTAAGTAAACTACTAAAACCAAAAGAGCTCATAATAAAAAGAGGTGCTCTGCCACCGCTTCTGCCCAAGGGATAATTTAGTAAAGGATCTGAGTCTGAATAAAATGGATATTCTCCTGTTTCATGTATTACTTTAACTAAGCGCATATTATAATAAGGATCAGGGCCAGAAAGATAGTACTTTTCAAAACCTTCCCCATCAGAATTTATGGCAACATCACTAGTTACATTAAAAAAGGTGTTAAAAAATAGAACAATAAAAAAAATCGAAATAAGAGCAATAGCTACCCATCCCTTTTTTTTAAAACTAAATTTTTTTTCTTTTTGTTCAGGTTTCTTTTTTGTTATATGTTTGGGTTTTTCAATAGAAGGTTTAGTTTTTCTTTGTGCGCGTTTTCTCATTTTACTCACCTTTTAAATGAACACAACCGGTAAAACTATAGTCTTATATATATCTTATCAAAGGTTCTCAAAATTTAAACTATAAATTCTGCAATAGTTGACGCGGTTTTTACTTTACTATAATCATTTTCAATTGTGTCTGTAGAAATTATTTCATCACAACCTGCAGAATTTAGTTTTTTTAATGCATCACCAGCAAAGAGACCATGTGTACATGATACAAATATTTTTTTTGCCCCTTGTTTTTTTAGTTCTTTTATAGATTTTGCCATAGTCCCACCAGTTGATATTATATCATCTATTACTCCTACATTCTTATTTTTAGCATCAAGACTTTTTGGTTTTATTTCAACTGTTTCTCCATCAATTCTTGTTTTCTCCATATAATCAAAATCACAATTGATTATGTCTGCTGCTTTTTTTGCTCTCTCAAGTGCCCCTTTATCTGGAGCTAAAATCAAATCTAGTTTTTTTTGTTTAAAATATTTTGCTATATCTGAAACAGCACTACAACTGTAAGCTTCAGTAGTAAAAAAATCAAGTATATATTCTTTATGTGGATCAACTGTAATTATCCTATCAGAATTAAGGCTTATAAGTTCAGCTAAGGCCTTTGCACTTATTGCTTCACCTTTTTTAAACATTGTATCTTGCCTTGCATATCCATAATACGGTATAACAGTTGTAATTGTATTTGCACCTGCTTCTACTACTGCATTTTGGATTAAAAAAAGCTCAATTATATTTGGATCAGGATATGTTGTCTGAACAATTACTACTTCTTCATCTTCTAAATCATCTAATATTCTTACATATAGCTCTTTATCTGGAAAACGTTTAGTAATTGTTTTTGCAATAGGTTCGTTAAGAATTTTTGACAAGTCTTTTGCAATTGATTCAGAGGCAGTACCAGATATTATATACATAGTAATCCTTTTTTCCAAATGAGAAACATGTTTTTAGTGATTTCGTAAAAATTTGTGAGAAAGTTTTTATAATGACAATATGTTTAATTCCAAAAAGAAATTATGATGAGGATGTAAATGAAAAATGTAAAAGTTCTGATAAATATTTTCATATCATTAGTATTTCTTACAAACATAATCGTATCATTAAATACTGTATCTGCAGAGGATACTAAAGATATAGTAAATGCAGATATTACAGTTAATATTGATGATGGTGCTAATTTTAATATCACAGCTGAAATAAGCATTTCAAAATTTACTCTAAAGGCAAGTGACATAACTTATACAGGGGAACAAATTAAAAACATTGTAAGTGGAACAGAAACAATGGGGGCAGTAAAATACGCTTTAAGATCTGAAATACTTAATCAGATAAAAGAAACCTTTAAAAATGCAGAAACAACACCAAAAGAAGAATTACCTTCATATGAAAATGGTTTATTTTATGATAATTTTCAAGTAGAATTAACATCCAATTTTTTTGGTATTAATAACACTATAGATTCTAATGAAATGATAAACGGAATTCTAGATATGGGTGGTTGGGTTAACTACACCTTTAATTTTCAGGCAAACAATGGTTGGAATAATACTTATACTTTAATAGTTGGAGGGAAACTTTCTAAAAAAGAAGTAGTAGGTGGTAAAAGATTAGATGAAAATAAATTCAGTTGGACTATAAATAACTGGAACGGAGAATATCCAACAAAAGAGGGTTTTATCAAACTAAAAAAGACAAAACCAACTGTTGATGCAAACAAAGAAGACATACTTATTGAATTCAATCTTGATACTAGACAAACCCAAGACAAATTAAAAGCAGACATAAAAGCAAGAATAATTGATATTAGAGAATATGATTTTTTACCTGGGTTTATATCTAATTTAACACATGTATCTTCAGATGGTATAAGGTTATTTGTAAAAAACAAAATGATTAGCTGGAATGAAACAATCTATGAAAAAACATTAAAGCCCATTCAAGATAATATAAAAGAAACAATTGAAACATCAGTTTTTAATCAGACGTTAAATCTTGAATTTAAATGGGATTCTGATACTTCAACAAAAAACGAAAGTTTATTTGATATAAAAAAAATGGATACAAATCCCCCAGTAACCTCTTCTCTAGTTGATAATGATATACAAATAAGATTATTTGACATATCATCAAGAGCTGCGTATGGTCTTTTAAACACAGGAGGAATTGCAAATACATCAGAAGAAGACATAAATTTTGGAAAAGACCTTGGAAATATTGGATATCCATATACAATCACAATTATTTTCCCAGAAAAGATCTTTTTAGACGAAAAACAACAAAACAGATTCACATGGAATGATACAATAAAGTTTGAAGGAATAATGAAATCTTCTAAAAATCCAGACTACAAAAAAGAAGAAAAACACACTACAATAGAAATAGATTTCAAAGGTAGTGATTTAAATATTCTAGGGTTTTTTACAAGTAATCCTAAATTAGACTTTAATTTAGATGTAGACCAAAAACAAAGAATAAACGTTACAAGGAAACCAGAGAAATTTATTATTCCAGAAGAAATAAAGATAGATTATATTAACTCTGACTCGATAAGATTATGTGTACAAGAAGGCGTTTTTACAGAAGAGCAAATAAATAATTTCTTAGAAAATAAGAAAAGCTTATTTAACCAAAAAGTAAACGAAATAATATCAAATCTAGAAGTAAAAGGAAAAACAAATAGAGAAACATTTGATGAAAGTATAAATCAAGACATAAATATATCAGATATGAATAAAGAACCCCCTATAGAAACAGATGTATATGCCAATACAATTTATCCAGTTAAATATAACTTTTCTTTTATACCTCCTTCTTTTAATATACCCAGTCAAAAATTTACTTTTAATGGAATAAAAAATCAATCTGTTACATATAAAATATTATTTCCAAATGGAATAGATATAGATATAACAGATACTCAAAATAAAGCCAAAATAAAACAAACAAAAGACAATCGATACTATATAGAAATATCATTTAGTGAAAATGAATACAACTTAACATCCATTGTTTCATGTAAACTAATTCCTTCCCCACTATATATTATAGGTTTATTTACGCCCTGCATTATAAGCTTCTTTATCACTATAGTTCTAATAATAGTAATACTTTTGATAAGAAGGAACAGAAGATACAAAAAAGCAACTCCTGCATATAGAGAACCAGAAGAAAACCAAGGATATGAGAATGAAGAATACTATATGCCCCCTCCACCTGGATCAAAATAAAAAATATATTTCTTAACTTATTCTCTTAAGATATCTGGTAAAAACTTAATTAGAGAGGGTTTATTTTTCAATAAAGGTTTAACAAGTTTAGAAGGGAAATCTATATCCCCATGTTCATCTATAATCTTAATTATTTTAGAATTGCCAAATTCCTCTATGTATTTATCCATTTTTTTATCAGATAAATTACAAAATAAGGATCTGAACTTCATACCTCTGCTCAGTTCTTTACCGATCTTTTTAGTCCAATCTTTATGATATGTCTTAATTTGTTTTTCAGAAAAAACTCCTTTTTTAAGACAATCACTAGAAGTGGAAACACAATACTTAGCACAAAGAAGGCCTGTGAATATTCCCCCGCCAGAGGTTGGTTTTATCTGTGCTGCAGCATCACCTACAACCATAACATTTGAATTATATGTTTTTTTTAAAAAACCAAGAGGTATTATTCCACTAATATATTTTTTAATTTCTGCATCCTTTAAAAAATCCTGTGTAAATTTATTTTTTAAAAATTTATCAAAATAGAATTTTGGCGATTTCTCTATATTTTGACTTGTACAAAGCCCTATTCTAGCAGTAGTTGCCTTTTTGTTTGTAGGAATAATCCAAGCAAAAAAACCAGGGGCTAGATTATTTCCAACAAAGATTTCAACAAAATTTGGATCGCAATTTACATTTTTAATTTCTGCACCAATACCTCTTATATATTCCTTTGGTTTATAATCAATAAATCGATCTCGTATTTTTGAAAACGGCCCATCTGCTCCAACCAAAAGAGAAGTTTTGGCCTCAAGACCTGTTGATGTTTTAATTTCAATCTTGTTTTTGTTTTTAGATGCAGATAAAACATTGTTATTCATAAAAATTTCTGCGCCTTTTTTATTTGCATCTTTTAATATACATCGATCAAAAATCTGCCGATCTATTACAAGAGCATGGGTTTTATTTCCACCAATTTTTAGAATATTGTTTGAAGGAGAATGTATGTTTGCACCTCTAATATTATTTTGAATTGAATCCTTACATGAACTATCAACAAAATCAAAAACACGTTCTGTAACAAGACCTGCGCAACTTATGGGTGTTCCTATCTCCTTATTTTTTTCAAAAACTGCTACATTATATTTTTCTTTTGCAAGGTTTCCTGCAATATACCCGCCAATGGGTCCTCCTCCAACAACAATTGTATCGTATTCGTTCATATTTTATTTCAGAGGTTATGTAATCCCAAAGATTTATAAAATAATTGCGAATTCACAGCCAGAGGTACAGTTGATGGATGCAAGTTTTATATCGTTATATATCGGAGCTATATTCTGGATTTTTTCAAACAAAAATGAAAAAACTGAAAAAGAAGAAAAAATCGAGCATGAAAATAACTTATTATGCAGATTTGTTTTAGATGGAATAGGACGCACTATAGGAGAAAGTGTCGCAGTTGATGAAGATCTTTTAATAATAAAAAAAGGAAAAAAATATCTTGGTGTACCTATGAAACATATTGAGGAAGAGGGAAAAACATTACTTGTAAAAGGACTTGTAAACGATGTAAAAGCACAAAAAATGGGTGAAAAATGGCGAGAGGAAAGCTTTAAAGAAATATCTCATGATTTTGATGAGGAATAAAATGACAAATTTTGATTATAAAATGGTAATTGTTACAAGAAACGATTTAAAGCTTTCACCTGGAAAACTAGCTGCACAGGTTGCACATGCCGCAGTAAATTGTGCAATTTCAACTAAAAAGAATAATTCTCAGTGGTTTAATAAATGGCAAAATGAAGGGGGGAAAAAAGTAGTTACAAAGGTAGAATCTGCCGATGATTTTTTTATTTTAAAAGAAAAAGCAGAGGGTTTTAAGATGTCTACATCTCTAATTGAAGATGCAGGGCACACTGAAATACCTGCAGGAACAAAAACTGTTCTTGGAATCGGTCCAGCGCCAAGTAATATCATAGATCAAGTAACCGGCAATTTAAAAATTTTATAAAAAAAAGAAAAAAAGGATATTTTCCAAAGAAAAATTATTTCCTTTTATTTATTAGGATTAGTGCAATAGCTAACGCTGCTATTAGAGTTAATATTTCAAATCCAGGGGTCCCACTGCCAGACTCGCCGCCTGAATCCCCTGTATTTTCAGTGTTTTCAGAATCTGTATTTGTTTCTCCATCTCCTGTTTCATCCGAAGTATCTTCTCCATCTGGTGTGTCGTCTGAATCATTGGAGTTTGTTCCTTCATCATCTCCTGAGTCTTCAGTTGACTCTTCTTCATAGTATGGCGCATAGGTGTTAGGAGCATAATCCCAATATGCTTCAGTTCCATCAACAGTTTCCATAGCATAACCATGAACATCAAAAGAGTCATCACCATGATTAATTTCAATTGTTGCAGTAAAAGTATTTCCTGAAACAGGATTTGTTAAAGACCCGCCTTCACCTAAATATCCATTTTCTCCGGCCCATCCTCCAGTACCACTGGCATAATATATCATATATTTTCCAGATGAGCTCTCTAGATAAATATAATACACGTGATTAGCATCAGATTGTATCTCGCCTTTAACAACTAAAGTTGCAGTTAACTGAGAACCAGAGAGATCATAGCTAATGCTTGTTATATCAACATTGTCTCTTGAACTAGCTTGATTCCATGAATACCCCGATGCAGTTAGTTTTTGTTTCCAAACATCCCCTTGACCGTCACTTACGTTTACTGCAGAAACATTACTGCAAAAGAAAATTAATGCAATAAATACTGCAAAAAATAAAAAAGTTTTTTTTCCAAATTTCATATCTTATCCTCGAATCTCCGAAAATATGTATTTTTTATATAAACTTGTTGAAAAAATTTCTAAACTAGTTTTTCTTTATGAGTCTAAATGAAAAAAGAAATTAGACTTCTTGGGATAGATGATGTTCCTTTCAAGTTTAAAGATAAGAAAGTTACAATAATAGGAGTAGTAATGAGAGGAGGAAAGTATATAGAAGGAGTACTAAAAAAAGAAGTTACAACAGACGGATTAGATTCAACTGATAAATGTATAGAGATGGTAAATAAAACGAGGCATAAAACCCAAATTAAAGCAATACTTCTTGATGGAATAGCATTAGGCGGTTTCAACATTGTTGACATTGAAAAATTATATTCTAAAACTGACATTCCTGTAATAACTATTACCAGAGACAAACCAGATAATCAAAAAATAAAAGATGCCCTAAAAAAACATTTTTCAGATTGGGAAAAAAGATTATATCTAATAGAAAAAGGAAATATGATAAAAATAATTACAAAACACAATCCAATCCATATTAAATGTGCAGGTATTAGTGCAGATGAGGCAAAAGAAATAATAAAGATATCAACAATTAGGGGTGTTATCCCAGAGCCGATAAGAGTAGCACATATAATAGCATCTGGAATAACAAGGGGTGAATCATATGGGAAAGCCTAAAGCAAAAGTTGATAAGAAAAAGTGTCTTGCCTGTGGCGGATGTATATCAGTTTGCCCACAAGATGCTATATCCTGGATAGCAAACAAAGCAGAAGTCGATCCTGAGAAATGCATAAGCTGCGCGATATGTATTAGAACATGTCCTGTTGGAGCAATAAAAGGAGATGGTTTATAATGAAATATGATGTAGTAATTGTTGGATCGGGGCCTGCAGGTAGTGTTACAGCAAGATTTGCAGCAGAAGGAGGAGCAAAAGTTCTCGTAATCGAGAGGCGTGCAGAAGTAGGTGTACCAGTACTTTGTGGGGAAGGTATTAGTAGAAAAATTGATGAATGGAATATTATCAAAGGAAATAGATGGATAGCAGGAAAAATGGATGGAGCGCGAATATATTCGCCTGATAAAACATGCGTCGAAATTGGCTCTGAACAAGCTGGAAACGAAACAGGATATGTTATTTATCGAGATATTTTTGATCAAGAACTAGCACGTAGTGCCATTAAAGCTGGAGCTACTTTTATGATGAATACTAGAGCAGAAGGGCTTATCAAAGAAGGAGATAAAATAAAAGGAATACGTGCTAAAAGATTTGATGAAGAACTCGAAATAAAAGCAGATATCATTGTTGGTGCTGATGGAGTAGAATCAAAAATCGGCCAATGGGCAGGAATAGAAACAAAACTTGATCCTAAAGACTTGGAAACCTGCTGCCAATACACTCTTACAAATGTAGATGTTAAAGACGAATACTGCGATTTTTATCTTGGAAAAGAAATCTCTCCAGGAGGCTATATATGGGTTTTTCCAAAAGGAAAAAACATTGCAAATGTAGGAATAGGAATCCTAGCAAGTCTTTCAGAGGGGGGCCTTGCTAAAGAATTATTAGATGAATTTATCTCAAAAGATCCTCGATTTAAAAATGGTTCACCCATACGTTTTCTTGCAGGAGCAGTACCAGTTGCAAAACCGATAGAAACAGTAAGAGATAACATAGTTTTAGTTGGTGATGCTGCAAGACATGTCGATCCCATAACCGGCGGAGGTCTAACACATTGTCTAGAGGGAGGGAAAATAGCAGGACAAACTATAGCAGAAGCAATAAAAAGAGAAGATTACAGTAAAGAATTCTTAACTAAATATGAAGAAGGATGGAAAAATGCATTTGGACAAAAACTAAAACGTAATTATTTAGTAAAAGAAATAATGCTAGATATGAAGGATAAAACACTAAATAAAATTGCAGATTCATTAAAAGATGTAGAATTTGATGAGATAAGTACACATGGCCTTATAAAAGAAATAGCGAAAAAACATCCAACTCTTATGATGAAACTACTTCCGCTACTGAAATATAGAAAAAAACTTAAGGAGACTAAAGAAGAATGAAATGGGGTCTAGTATGTAATTACCAAGTGAAAAAAGCATGTTCTGTAGCTGAAGAGGTATACTCTTTTATATCAGAAAATGGAGAAACATTTGTAGATAAAAAATGTGCAAAAAAAGTAGATACAAAAGGTTTTACCTTAGAAGAAATAAATAAAAAAGCAGATGTTGTAGTAACAATTGGAGGAGACGGAACAGTATTACGCGCCCTTGAGAAGATTGAAAAACCTATTTTTGCAATAAACTCAGGCGGAATGGGTTTTTTATGCGAAGGCGAATCAAAATATGCAAAAGAAGGTTTGCAACGGGTAATCGATGGTAGATATAACATAGAAGAAAGAGCGAAACTAAAAGTAACAGTAGATGGAAAAAGACTTCCTGATGCTGCAAATGAAATAACAGTTCAAACAGCACGCATTGCAAAAATAATGTATCTACAAATTTTTGTAGAAGATGAACTGCTTGAAACATATGGAGCAGATGGAGTAATAGTTGCAACACCAACCGGGAGTACTAGTTATGCACTTAGCGCAGGTGGACCAATATTAGATCCAGCGGTTAACGCTATGGTAATAGCACCAATTGCACCATTTAAACTAAGTGCAAGACCGTGGGTTATACCAATTGATAAAAAAATTGGTATAAAATTATTATACAAAAGTAAAGAAGCACATATTGTAATAGATGGAGAATCCCCTCAGCCGGTATCACCAGAAAGTAAAATTACTATTACTGGTTCAGAAAAAAAGGCAAAATTTATTCGTTTTGGTGAAAGTTTTTATCAGATGGTAAGATTAAAACTGGTAAGGTAAACTAATGGGTTTTTTTAGAAAAAAGAAAAAAAAATATCCAAAACAGAAAGAATGGAAGATTACTAATGATTGCCTTGATTTGATCTTTGCCTGTTCTAAAGACGTTCACCCTAACGAATTTGGTGGTCTATTACGAGTTGATGATACCTTAAAAGACACTATAACTGAACTCATGATGCTCCCGGGGACAATACATGGAGATTCACATGCAATATTCAGACTCCATATGATGCCAGTTGATTTTTCAGTTGTAGGAACTATTCATAGCCACCCCGGACCTTCGGCAAATCCCTCAAAAGCAGACTTGGCTCTTTTTAGTAAACACGGGAAAATACATATCATATCCGCATCACCATACAATTCTTCTTCGTTTAAAACATATAATCAAAAAGGCGAAGAAATAAAAATTAAAATTGTTTAATTTGCTTTTTCAAATAACAAATTTGAAATGTCATTATAAACTCTAAATTTGAAATCTGTAAATATTCTCGGTGCAACTCTTTTGAAATGAAAATTTGAAAACATTATTATTGCAGCTTTATCAGATCTGCGTATCATCATATCACAACAATATCCAAGGGCTCCTCCATTATAGCCTTCATAAATCTCATCATCTACAGTCAAAGTTATCCATCCAAGACCATGTGACAAATTATGACCATAAAAAGGCATAACGCAATCTTTATACTGAATTCTATGCATTTCTTTAATTGTGGTTTCATTTAAAATTGTAACATTATCATAGGTTCCATTATTTATGTGAATCAAAAGATATTTTGACAAATCAATAACAGTAGTTCTTAGACCTGCAAATGGTGATTGACTTTTTAGATCATAGTGAAAAAGTGGCATATACAAAGGACCACCTATATGATAATACGGTCGAGCTATCCTATTTTTATCAAGCTTATTAACATTAAAACTTGTATTTTTCATACCTAAAGGATCGAAAATGTTTTCTTTACAATATTCATCAAATTTTTTGCCTGTAATTTTTTCAATAATCGCTCCAACGATTATAAAACCTGTATTTGAATATGCTAAATTATCACCTGGTTTATACTCGCGCCAATGATCTTGTTTGTAATATTTACCACCTGGAATAATTCTATCTTTAACCCACTGTGTAGAATTATCACTAAAAGTGTAAAAAGAAAAAATCAAATCCATATCAAAATTAATACTAGACTGGTGTGCTAGAAGCATACGAAGAGTGATATTTACATTTGGAAAAATTGGGTTTTTTATATCATATGGAAAAAAGTGACTGATATTTTCATCAAGACCGATTTTATTTTGCTCAACAAGCTGAAGTACAGCAGTGGCTGTAACAGTCTTTGAAATGGATCCAATATCATAGATTGTATTGACATTTGCTTTTTTATTAAAATAAAAATGCGATTTACCAAATGCCTTTTGATAAATTATATTGTTGTCTTTGATGACACAAGCAGTAATAGAAGGTATATGTAATAACTTCATTGTGAGTTTGATTTTTGTTTCAATACTAAGAAAATCCTCAATTTCATTACAATTTTTTTCAGATGACGTTAAAGTTATATTATTTGCAAAAACCAATATCAAAACAAATATTGATATTATTACAATTTTTTTCCTTTTCATAAAAATACCTTTATATTTCTTATTATAATCTATTGAAAGTTTTAATATATAAAGATAATGTTATAATAATAACAAAAACCATCTATTTGTTAACTTAGTTACTTAAAATTTCAATAAGAAACATTCATATATTCTATGTTAAGATAAATTATAAACATATTACTTTTTAAAATTAGTCAAATGTAAGCATTTATAAACAAAATAATAATCATTAAAATGAGAGAGGATGGAAGGCTCACCAATCGACATAGTAATATTTGCACCACTTGCACCAATCCTTGGTGTTCTATTATTTTGGTTTATAAAACTTTTATTCATAGAAGCTCAAAAATATTTCTTAGATAAAATTAGATCAAAACATGAACCACTATGCAGATTTACAAATTTTCTAGGAATATTCTTTCAAACAATATGCCATGCTCTTGGATATACTATTACAAAAAGCGGCATTTCAGATGTATATCTAAGTATCAACTATGGAAGAGTTGCACCTAAAAAAGAAAAAAAAGGTCTTTTTGAATGGGTTTCAAACGCCTTTTTGTTTATAGGTCCTTTTTTTATACCTGCTTTTTTAATATTGCTCTGTTTGATGATTTTAATACCAGATCTATTACACATTCAAATTCCTGTTGAAATTGTAAATATTAAATACACGTTTGGAGCACATCTCATCTCTTTTGGAACTAATCTCTATATTTTCACACAAAAATTTTTTGTGTTCATGGCAAGAGATTTAGATCTATTAAATCCAGGGCACCTTGGTTTTTTTCTATTATTAATCTTTCTGGGCCTTGGAATTAGACCAAGCTATATTGGAGAAAAAAAAATAGATAGAGTAGACATGATATATGATCTAAAAAACGTATGGAATTTGATAACCCACAAACCACTATATATACTGTTGCTGGTGCTTCTCTCATATAATTTCTTTTATATTTCTATTCTTTTTGATGCTAATTGGTATACACTTGTTTTTACAATATTTGGATTTCTTTCAGTAATTTCGATTATAGCAATAATTATTGCACACCTGCTGATATTTCTCATTAGAGCAACCGATAAAATAGATGGAAGAAAAAAATATATTCCCTATCTAATACTGCCTGTCTCCTATATTTTGATAAAAATACTATTTTATTTTTATCCATATGAATATCAAAATAGTATTTCATTACTATTTATGTTACTCATGACTTTTCTAGTAACAATGCTGTTAATTGGAAAGGGCGATAAATTTAAAACCATTTTAAGCATAAAATTACGTAAGAAAAAAACTAAGGAGGAAGAAGATGGCTGAGGAAGAAACCCTTAAAAACGAAAGACTAGAGAAAATACTATCCCCGCACCCCTTGTCCTTTATGAGATATCAATCACTAGCAATTTTTCTCATGGTATGGGGCGCAGTACATGGATGGCTTGCAAATGCTTCAGATATAAACTGGGGGTGGGGAGCAATAGGAGATGCAAACAGTTATGTCATGATGATTGTAGTATGGGCCCTTGTGCTATTAATAGCAGGAGTAATAGCCGCATTAACTACTGTTCGATGGAGTATTTTTTTCATGTATCTATTAATTGTTTTAGGTGGAATAGGACTTATGTTCTGGCAGAACTGGCAAAGCTCTGCTCAGATATTTATACCAGTATACACCATTTCAATATCTATACTAGGCTTTCTTTTAGTAGAATGGTACAGACGTAGTCATAAATATATAATATCCAACCAAAGAATCGTATTTAAAGGAGGAATTGTCACTAAAGAAGAAAGAACACTTAGATATGACAAAATATCAGATATAAACTCAAAACAAGGGATACTTGGCCAAATCTTTGGTTTTGGAACAATTATACCTATATCACAATCGGGTTTCGGACTTGGAAGCGACCAATCATTTGCCGCAGGTGGAGTAGAAGTAGGAAGTAAAAAAGTAGGATTACTTGGGATATTTGGCGGTGGAAAAGAAGTGCAAACCCCAAGAACAAGAACATACTATGAATTACATGGTGTTTATCCATACAAAGAAATAAAAAAAATAGTTGAAAACATGGTGCAGGATAGTGTTGTTACACCATACCAACAAGAACAAGTAGCCTTTCAGAAAGAACAAGTAGATATCCAAAAACAAATGAGAGATCTATTGAAATCACAGGAAGAACCTAAAAACAATGATTCAGAAAAAAAGGAAGAAAATTAAAAAAAATATCCTTTTATTCATTCTTCCAGATAGGTTCTCCTAGGCGAAGAATTACTTTTTTAGCCATTGTATTTAATATCACTGCAGCTGCTGTATAAAACGATAAAACAGAGGTTAACATAAGAAATATTCCTGCAAAAAATGCAGAAGTTCCAATGAAATAATGAGGTATCAAGAAAATCACTGCTAGATCAACAGCAATTAGAATTGAAAAAAGTGCTTTATTAGTCATAAGAGAAGCAATAGTTGCAATCAAACTAAAAAATAGTATAGCAATAAGACCAAAACCATAATGCTCAATTACAAAACTTTCTCCACCAAAAAGAATAATCAAAAGAGTAAGAGCAATAGCATACATAGTCATAGAATAAGTACCAAAAACAGTTGCCCCAAAAATATTATCGCGCTTAAACTCCATAAAACAAGCAATAAGTTGAGAAGTAGCACCAAACATAAGAACCCAAGGAATCATAAGAGATTTTGAACCTTGTGTTAACCCTAGGTCACTTGCGCCAAGAACAAATGCGGCAACAGCAAGACCAAGAAGACCTAAAGCAGCTGGCTCAGCAACATTAAAATTTTGATTGTTAAGAGATTTTCCTGAAATATTTATCACCTGATTTGCAAAAGAAATGAAAAACATATAGAAATAGTTTTATAAAATAAAATAGTATGCAGTGAAAATATGGTACCAAAAAAAGTATTCTTTACAAAAGGCGTAGGCATACACAAACACGAACTTCAATCATTTGAACTAGCTCTAAGAAATGCAGGAATAGAAAAATGCAACCTAGTAAAAGTATCAAGCATCGTACCACCAAACTGTAAGATAATTTCAAGAGAAAAAGGAGTAAAAATGCTAAACCCTGGAGAAATCACATATTGCGTGATGAGTAAAAACAAAACAGAGGAGCCAAACAGATTAATAGGTTCATCAATAGGAGTAGCTATTCCAAAAGAAAAAGATACCTATGGATACATTTCAGAACACCATACTTTCGGAAAAAAAGCACAAACCGTAGGGGATCATGCTGAAGATCTTGCTGCAACCATGCTTGCAACAACACTTGGTCTTGAATTTGATCCAGACAAAGCATGGGATGAAAGAAAACAAGAATACAAAATGAGTGGACAATTTGTAAGAACTCAAAGCATAACACAAACTGCAAGAGGAGAAAAAACAGGTTTATGGACAACAGTTATTGCTGCAGCGGTATTTATAGAAAAATAATAAAAAGAGTCTTTAATTTTTTAAATTCAAAAAAAAGGTTTTATATGCTTTCTTTTGTTAACAAATTTATTATAAGGGAGAGACAAACTCATGATTGAAGAATTTACAAAATGGTTTGAAGAGTTAGGAATAGATGATGTACCATCAGTAGGTGGAAAAAATGCATCTCTTGGTGAAATGATAAAGACACTTAAAGAAAAAGGAGTAAATGTTCCCTCTGGTTTTGCAGTAACAGCTTATGCCTATAAATATATGATAGAAAAAGAAGGGATAGATAAAAAAATCAAAGAAATACTTGGAGACCTTGACACCCATGATGTTAAAAATCTAGCTGAACGCGGTGAAAAAATTAGAAATATAATAAAAAATGCTCCCTTACCATCTGAACTTGAAGAAGATATAAAAAAAAGATACAAAGAAATGGAAGAACGATATGGAGAAAACTGTGATGTAGCTGTGAGAAGTAGTGCCACGGCAGAGGATTTACCCTCGGCGTCATTTGCAGGTCAACAGGAGACATATTTAAACGTAAAAGGCGAAGATGAAGTCATAGAAAAAGTAAGAGACTGTTTTGCCTCACTATTTACTAATCGTGCAATATCATATAGGGTAGACAAAGGTTTTGGCCACTTAGATGTATATCTCTCAGCAGGCATTCAAAAAATGGTTAGATCAGATCTTGCATCTTCTGGTGTGATGTTTTCAATAGATACTGAAAGTGGCTTTAAAGACGCAGTTTATGTAACTGGAGCATGGGGCCTAGGAGAAAACGTTGTACAGGGAACAGTTAATCCTGATCAATTTTATGTTTTCAAACCAACTCTTAAAAAAGGTTTTAAACCAATTCTTGAGAAAAAACTAGGAAGTAAAGAGAAAAGAATGATTTATTCAGAAAATGGAACCACTCAAGAAAAAGTATCAACTGAAGATCAAAATAAATTTGTAATAAACGAAGACGAAATAATTAAACTTGCAAAATGGGCATGTATAATTGAAGACCATTACGATAAACCAATGGATATAGAATGGGCAAAAGATGGTGAAACTGGTGAGTTATTTATAGTTCAGGCAAGGCCTGAAACAGTACACTCTCAAAAAGACATGGCAACTATGGAAACATTTGTTTTAGAAGAAAAAGGAAATGTTCTTGTTGAAGGAGAAGCAGTAGGAAGCAAAATTGGTCAAGGAGAAGTAAATGTTATAGAAAAAGCTGCAAACATTGAACAGTTTCAGAAAGGTCAAGTTTTAGTTACCGATATGACCGATCCTGACTGGGAACCCGTCATGAAGATAGCAGGAGCTATTATTACAAATAGTGGAGGTAGGACCTGTTTTACAGGTGACACAAAAATCCTTACAAACAAAGGATTTTATGAAATGAGTGAAATTTATTCAAAAATAAGAGAGAAAGAAAATCTTTTTGTTCCTTCGTTTAATAAAGTAACACAAAAGACAGAATGGAAAAAAATACTTGCTTCAATGAAAAGAGAAGCACCTGCAATAGAGGTAGGTTTTTCTCAAACAGGAAGAATGAAGAATAATACATTGAAGGTAACACCGGACCATAAATTTATAACTTATGATAATAGAGACATCATATCAAAAGAGATAAGATCTATTATAAATGAAAATAAAATGGTGTTACTTGCACAAAAAATACCTGCCCTAACAAATTCAACTATAAACGAGCAGAAACTTGCATATCTAATGGGAGCAATAATGACTGACGGCCATATCTATTTAACAAAAAGACATGGTGAAGTACAATTTATACAAAAGCCAACCTCTGAAAAGAGAGATTTTATAGATACAGTACAAAGCTACTTGCAAGAAGTTTTCCAAAAGACATTTTCTGAATCTGAGAAAAAACCATCAAATACAATTATCAGAGGTGGTCCTGTTAATGGCAGCGCTAATGCATATAGATGTTACAGTAAACAAATTGCAAAAGAGGTTATGAATTATAAGAATACCATGCTACAAACAATGCTTGTTGCAGATGAAAAAATGATACTAAGTTTTCTAGCAGGTGTAATAGATGGAGATGGATCGTATAATCATGAATCCAACAGGATAAATATATACTGTTCAAATGAAAACTTGCTTCAATCTATAGTTGTAAGCTGTATGAGACTAGGCACTCTTCCACAAATATCAAACAATAGAGATATATATAACGTGCAACTCGTAGAGAAAACAGAAAAAATACTTAGTTATACAAAAAGAGTTAAGGGCAAAAACAAAAGAAAAAGCACAGGTACGAGATTTTTTTCTGCAAAACAATTACTTGATGATATTGCTAACTCAGTCAATTTTAGAGGTAGAATTAAATCATATGTGAATAACAATTTACTGATAGATTCTGAAAAGATTAAGAAAAATATTCTGCCAATGTGTGGCACTAAAGAATTTGAAGAAATTGAAAAGATTTTAAACTCAGATACTAGAATGCATAGGGTGAAAAAAGAAAATGATCTTGGAAAAAAAGAAGTTTACAATATTACTGTAGAAGATCATCACAACTATATAGTCTTTAGTAGTAGATACACCCCAATTCTTGTTGAAAATTGTCATGCTGCAATTATTTCAAGAGAGCTTGGAATACCTTGTGTGATTGGTACTGGCAACGGTACAGATATTTTAAAATCAGGTGATAAAGTAACTGTTGATTGTTCTGAAGGTTTTGGCCGTATTTACGAAGGAGAATTAAAGTTTAAAGTTGACAAGATGAAACTAGATAATATACCTGATACTAAAACACAGATTATGATGAATGCAGCAATTCCTGAGAAAGCATTTATCCAGGGTCAAATTCCAAATGATGGTGTAGGTCTTGCACGTGAAGAATTTATTATTAATTCACATATCGGCATTCATCCACTTGCTTTAATGGAATATGAAAAATTACGAAAGATATCTAATGAAAATCCAAAAATTGCAAAAGTAATAAATGAAATAGATAAGAAAA
The DNA here is from genome assembly GCA_964638155.1 of uncultured Thermoplasmatales archaeon. Taxonomy (GTDB): domain Archaea; phylum Thermoplasmatota; class E2; order DHVEG-1; family DHVEG-1; genus CAYZTD01. The sequence goes on from CAZWYI010000001.1 coordinate 73,877, forward strand.
GCGCAAGCTACAAAGATAAAGTAGAGTTTTTTGTAGATACTCTTGCCCAGGGTATATCAAAGATAGCAGCTGGTTTTTATCCAAATGATGTAATAGTACGTATGAGTGATTTTAAGACAAACGAATATGCAAATCTTGTTGGCGGATTTTTATATGAACCAGAAGAGCACAATCCTATGATTGGTTGGCGTGGTGCAAGTAGATATTATGATGAAAAATATAAACCAGCATTTGGACTTGAATGTAGAGCCATTAAAAAAGTTAGAGATGAAATGGGTCTTGATAATGTTAAACCAATGATTCCTTTCTGTAGGACGCCTAAGGAAGGGAAAAAAGTAATTGATACAATGAAAGAATTCGGGCTTACACAAGGTGAAAACAATCTAGAGATATATGTTATGTGTGAAATACCTAGTAATGTAATAGTTGCTGATCAGTTCGCTGATATTTTTGATGGTTTCAGTATCGGTAGTAATGATTTAACCCAGCTCACACTCGGCCTTGATCGTGATTCAGATCTTGTTGCTCATATTTTTGATGAGAGAAACGATGCTGTAAAGCGTCTTGTAAGCCAAGTGATTGATACTGCACATAAACACAATCCAAGAAAAAAGGTAGGTATATGTGGTCAAGCACCAAGTGATTTTCCAGAGTTTGCAGAGTTTCTTGTAGAATGTGGAATAGACAGTATTTCTTTAAATCCTGATACTGTTTTAAAAACAAGAATACATGTATCTGAAGTGGAACAAAGATTAAAAGCTCAAAAGAAAAAAGTAACAACTTAATTTTTCTCAAAAACATTTATTAACACTATATTTTTCTTTTCTCTCACAATGGATATAATACCTTTAATAAAATTGCGCAATAGAAAAATTCTAAACCATAGTATAGAAAAAATATTAACTAACAAAAATCTTGAAAAAGAAAAACCGCTCTATTTACTTGATTATGATGGTATAGAACATAATAAACCAAATATTTGTATTTATCAAAAGCTTTCCAAGCATTTTGAACTCTGGGTTGATAATTCAGTTAAAAACCTTGGAGATGTAGTGGATTCTTTTATGTCAGGTGCTAAATCAATTGTTATACGACTTGATAAGTATCCTAAATTTAATCCGGTTAGCATAAAAGATATTTCAGAGAATAAGATTTTTTTAAATATTACTAATTTCAGTGATATAAAAATTTCAGATAGCTATAATGAAAAAATTGATGGTTTTGTAAGCCTTATGAATAGAGAAGAAATTGAAAATAATTTCAAATATCTTGGAGTTGTAAATGAAGTAGGGAAAAAACTTTACAACTATGAAGAAAACCCAGCAAATATTTCTTTTTGGAATAATAAAGAAATAAAAGGTCTTTTAGTAGATGTTGAAAAAATTAAGAGGTTTAAATAAATGAATGGGCAGGCCAAAAAAATTATTGCATTTATTTTCAAAAGAAGCGGTAAAACTGAGCTGTCTTTTTCAGATATCTATCTTACTCTTTCTATGGAGTTGAATTGGTTCACTCCTGATGATGCTAAAGATTTTGTAAATAAAGCAATAGATAGTAAATTACTTACTAAAAAAAATAAACAAATTAGACCCTCGTTTGATGTTTCAGAAATAAATATTCCTCTTGGTTTTAGTCCAGATGGGGGTTTATTTGGAAAACAAGAAGATCTCAAAAAAGAAGAGGTTTCAGTTTTGGATGAAATACTTAATAGGATTATAGAAGAAAAAAACTTAGATAAAAAAGAAATATATGATAGAATTAAAAAAATTGAAAAAGAAAAAAATCTTAATACATATGTTTCTGCTTTGATTGTGGGTAAAGAGTTTGATATTAATTTTGATAGTTTAATTCCTAAAATAGAAAAAGAAATTTTTAGATGATTTTAAGAAATTAAGAGAACTAACAAAGATATTTAGTGATATCATATAGATTGGGAAAATAACATTTTGACGCGAATAACTCCTTTTTAATAAAATTTTGACATTTATAGAACCATAAGGTTTTATATGTGTCAATCCTCTTTCTTTTGTCATGGTAACAATAAGTCATGTTGTAACTAAGCTTGTGAACGAAAAAATATATCTTTATGAAGCACTTGATAAAAAAATAGCTTCATATGGCTCAGTTGCAAAAAGACTAAAGCCGGAAATTGAAAAAGAACTAGGAGAAGAAGTAAAAACCTCAGCAGTAATAACCGCCCTAAGAAGATACGCAAAAAAGATTAACAAAAGAGCCAACAACATAAGTTTTAAGTCAAAGTACGCCGAAGTCACCTTAAAAACAAACATTATAGATATTAACATACTAAAAACTCATGATCTATTTGATAAACTCAAAAGATTTTATGATATAATAAACTACGAACGTGGAGATATACTCCATGTAATTTATGGAAAAACACATGTAGCAATTGTAACAAACGAAAGAAACAAAGAAAAAATTTTAAATCTCTTACAATACCAAAAAATAAAGAAATTAAAAGAAGATTTAGTAGCACTATCATTTACAGTTGGGAAAAAAAGAATAGACAGACCAGGAGTATTATTCAAAGTAACAAGAACGCTAGCATGGGAAAACATAAACATTATAGACATAATCTCAGTTGATTACGAAATAACATTTATTCTTGAAAAAAAAGATGCGATAAAAGGATACAATGCATTAGAACGATTAATAAGTGAATAAAAAAACAAACAAAAGAATAAAAAGAATAATTTTTATAACTGCTTCTTATTGTTTTAACGATCGTTAAGCAGAAACTTATAAAAGATCGTTTGTTACAAAATAAAAACCATAGGGAGTAAAAAATAATGAGAGAGATACTAGCAATTTTAATAGTTTTAATGATAATCATAACAACATTATCAGGATGTACAGATAAAACAAATCAAGAAAACGAAGAGGATGAACAAACCTTTCAAAATGGAGATATAAGAAAAGTTTCAACAGAATCTATAGATGGAAAATACAATGTAAGTTTATTACAAAAACAAAGTTACTATGATGGAAAATGGTATAATTTTACAGAGATAGAATATACAAAAGATGGAGAGACTTATACTGGTTCATATAGATCTGAGATGGAGGATTTGCTCAACTGGATTAAAAAAAACACAAGTGAAAATTGTACAATACTCTGCTGGTGGGATTATGGTCATATGGTCGAAGGGTATGCAGAAAGAAACGCCCTTGCAACATATGCATCTATTAATCTTATTGATACAATAGCTGATTTTAATAACTTAGAGGAAGATGAAAGAAATAAAAAAATTCAAGAGATAGATTATTGGACTCCAAACGAAATCCTGGAAGATATAGCATATTTTTTTACATCATTCTCTATAAATAATACAAAAGACCTCCTGGAAAAATACAACGTTAGCTATATATTAACACATCACTATGACAGAGATATAGCGCCTATATTCTTTAGATATTTTGGTAAAAACAATACTGAATATCTTGTAAATAATTCTTTGACTGAAAAAGCAAAACAAACAACGATATTCCAATTATGGGCAGATAATTATGTACCAACAGGGTTGGAACTAATATATAACCCAGGCCCCGCCCGTCTATTCAAAATAAATTAAAGTTCTACTCTTCTTATTTACATAATTGCTTTACTAATTTAAGATAATTCCTTAAAAATATTTTATTGTAACCTTTTGATTTGTTCTAAATTTATTTGTTTAATATGTTCCATTAATTAGTTCCATACGATAAATTTAAGTTTTGTTAATTCATACATCTTTTTGCGGTGGAGACGCTCTTTTATAAATGTGATAGAAAAGAGAAAATATGTATTTTAAATAGGAAGTGAAAAATTGCAAAAAGATGAGCTAATTCAATTTCACATGTTTTTATTACAATTAAAAAACCATTTAGAAAACCTAGTTGATAATAACCATCGCTTTGATTTTAACTCTTATCACAAACTAAATATTATGCCACATGACATTTATAAATCTAAGAGACAACATAAACTTGCGGTATTTATGTTGATAAAAGATATTTCAAAACTTTTGTCAAATAAAAATTATTCTGATTTAGAAGAGTTATCTATTAGATTCGGACAAATATCAGAAAGCATCATGACAGAAGAAGAAAAAGAACTTATCAAATCCTAAACAATATATCATAAATATATACGACCTGCTTTGAGGCATTAATTACACAAGTAGCTTTGAAAAAATGGTTTTTTCTAAATAGCGTTGGTAACAAAAAAATTATACAAAATAAAGAAGAATTGGTATCAAAAGAACACCCATACAATGACTACGTCTAACGCCCCACAAAACAGGTAAAAGACCAATCAATGTTGCAACAAGTAATACAAGTAACCCAACTAAACTAGTAAACAAAAAGACCATAATAACAACAAAACTAATTGTAATTTTTACAAGTAAGGTATATGAAACATTAGCAAATTTCTTTGCAAAAACCTTACCAAAAAACAAAGTAAAAAGATAAGAAAGACTGCCAGCAAAAACAAGAGCAATTAAAAAATAAACTAAATAAAGAGGAATAAAAACATTTGACCATTCAGAAACTGAAATCAGGTCCATTACGGCAAGAGCAGCCCCACTACGAGCACGCAGTATAACAAACATCATAATAACTACAAAAAAAGCACAGGCAGTGTTAACAGCACTAAGTGTCACAATAGTTTGTCTTTTTGAGGATTCCCCTCTAGCATTAAGAGAAATAACTGTTCCTGTGGCACTAGTAATACCAGGAATAATTGAAACTAAAATACCGCCCAGGCTACCTGTAATAACAGAGAGAATAGATGATTTTTTATCTTTAATAGAAAGTTGAACGCATTCAATTTTTTGCTTAGGAATATAAGGATTGGTCATAAGTGAATGAATTAACGTAGAAGTTCCAAAAAGACCAGCAAGAGCAGGAAACAAAACAGGTGAACTATTGCCTACAAAAGAAGTAACAGGCACTTCAAAAATAATAATGCCAAACAATCCAGATAATAAAAAAACAAAAAAAGCAAAAAACATACCTAGAAAAGAAGAATAAATTCCTTTTTTTTTATTTATCTCAATTTTTCCTTTCTCAGTACAAATCATAAGAATTGAAATTGCAAGAAGAACAAAAAACATAATATTTTTAAGGATTTCATAGAAAAAAAATGGTTCACCAATAAAAAATCTTACAGGAATTAGCAGAACAAAACAAAAAACAATAGCGCCAAAGCTGCCCATTGCAGAAAAAGAAACAGCCTCATATCCTTTACCCTCAACAAATAAGGTATGAGCAGGTAAAACTGACAGTGCAGTATCCGGATCGGGAGCGCCCAAAAATGTGGATGGGATACAGTCGAGAAAGGTATGGGAGATGCTTGTGCTAATTATGAAAATACCAACCAAAAGCAATACAAAATTTGAAGGAAAACCATAAGATGTTAAAAAACTAAAAGAGGTTATAAAAACAGATGAAATAGATAAAAGAATAAGTGCAACATTATTTACATGAAAGCCAGGGATAAGGCCTGTACCAATACCAGTTATAACACCTAATAAACAAAAAAATAATACCAAACATAAATCAAGCAATAAATCAACCTCTTAAATAAACACCATGAGTTTCATTGAACAATTTAATCATGTATCTACAGTTTGCATCATCATATGTAAGAACACCTTTTACAATAACCTCTTTTCCTGTTTTTAAATAAATATCGCTACCTCCAAAATAGGATACAAGTATTGTATAGTTTTTCTCGCTATCTTTTAAGTGAAAAAAAGAGTTAAAAAGATTATCAATATATCCTTTAACTTTAACATTTAAACCAATGTATCTTGATGGCTCTATCGCAATTTGCCAAATAGGAAGTGTTTTGTTGTCCCATTTTTTAAGTAAGTTTATATCTTCTACATTTTCTACAATTATTTCAAAATCATCCTTGTACTTTTGTACTTCCCCTTTTACCTTTATAAAATCCCCATATTCCAAATCTTTTTTCTCTTCAGAAAAAACAAGAACTGATGAATTGTTATTCTGAATTGTAATTATTTGATTTTTGTATTTTGTTTCAGTTATTTCGTTAACATAACCTTTAGTTATTATTTTCTTACCTTCAAAATCCTTTATTTCTGATAATTTTATTTGAGCAGGTTTTGATATACTAGCAATAAAATAAAGAAGAATTATTCCAGCGATAGAAAATATTATAGAAAAATGTTTTAGGTTAAGTTTTGTATTTCTCATAAAAGTATATTAAGGACTTTTTAATATAAATCTAATGTTATAAATATGCTGTTTTTAATTGTTTTTTGTTAAAAATAATTTTTGCGGAAAACTTATAATAATAACCTCTTTATTAACAGATAAAATAATCAAATAAATTCTCTGGTGGAGGATAAATGACAGGAAAAGAAATAGTACTTAAAATATCAGAAGCATTTCAACAAGACGTAGGATACGGAAGAGCAAGAATAGATCATCAGACAAGGATGAATCTAGATTTATCAATAGGTGACGTAATAGAAATCGAAGGAACAAAAAAAACCGCATCTGTAGTATGGAGAGCACACCCAACCGATGAAGGAAAAGGCATAATTAGAATAGATAATCTAACAAGAAAAAACTGTGGCGCAGGTCTAGGAGACCGAGTGAAAATAAGACCCGCTGAAGTAAAAGAAGCAAAGACAATAAATCTTGCGCCTTTGATTTCAAAGGGACAACAAATACAATTTGGAAGTGGAATTGATAACCTAATAAAAAAAGGTCTTTTAAAAAGACCAATAACAAAAGGAGATAATGTAATAATTCCAGGTATTGCTCTTTTTGGTAGTTCTCTACCATTTGTAATTATTAATACAAATCCTAGTGGTATTGTATCAATTAGTGAAGCGACATCCATTAAAGTTAAAGAAGAAGCTGCAAAAGCAGTTGAAGAAGAAGGACCAAGGGTAAGCTATGAAGACATAGGTGGACTTCATGAGGAAATATCAAAAGTAAGAGAAATGATTGAGCTTCCTTTAAAACATCCTGAGGTTTTTAATAGATTAGGAATTGATCCACCGAAAGGAGTTTTGTTACACGGTCCACCAGGTACTGGTAAAACACTAATTGCAAAGGCTGTAGCTAATGAATCTGGTGCCAATTTTTATACGATAAATGGTCCTGAAGTAATGTGCGTTGATGGAAATACCAAAATATTTACAAATCCAAAGGGACACGTTAAGGCAAAAGAACTTTTTGAAAAAGAGGGCACTATCCTTAAGGATAAAGGAGCTAAAACTATTGAACTAAATGAGCCAGTAAGTACTTACTCTTATAAAAACGAGAGAATAGTTAAAGGAAAAATCACACATGTAACAAAACTAACAGCACCAACCTTTAAACTTACTATAGGTGAAAATACTAAGATAAAAGTATCTTACAACCAACCTTTTTTGATAGAAGAAGACGGAAGCTATACTTGGAAGAGAGTTGCAAATCTCAAAAAAGGAGATTCTGTCGCTAAATTAGATATCGACAACTTAAAAAATGAGGATTTAAAAATAATCAATAATAAAAAAAATGCAAATGCATTAATTAAGTGGGATAAAATTAGAAACATAGAATATATTGGTGACCAGGTGCTATACGACTTTACTGTTGATAATGACAGTTTTATTGGTGGCCCGTATTTCTTTTTGCACAACTCCAAATTCTACGGTCAAAGCGAAGAAAACCTTAGAAAAATCTTTGAAGAAGCAGAAAAAAATGCACCAAGTATTATTTTTATTGATGAAATAGATGCAATTGCACCTAAAAGAAGTGAAGTGCATGGTGAAGTTGAACGTCGTGTTGTATCACAGATGCTAACTCTCATGGATGGTTTGAAAGGCAGAGGTAAATTAATTGTTATTGGTGCTACAAATCTTCCAGAGGTCCTTGATCCTGCACTTAGAAGGCCTGGTAGATTTGATAGGGAAATAAAAATAGATGCCCCTGATCGTGACGGCAGAAATGAAATACTCCAAATCCACACCCGCGGCATGCCTCTCGGTGAAAGTTTTGATCTTGAGGGTTTATCTGAGATAACCTATGGTTATGTTGGTGCAGATCTTGCGTCTCTTGCAAGAGAAGCTGCGATGAATGCTTTAAGACGGTACCTGCCAGAAATAAATTTAGAAGAACCTATTCCAACAAAAGTTCTTGAAAAAATGGAGGTTACAATGGATGATTTCAAAAACGCTCACCGTGGAATTGAGCCTTCAGCTATGAGAGAGTTCCTTGTTGAAGTTCCAAAGGTTTCCTGGGATGATGTAGGTGGTTTAAGTAAACCAAAACAGCAATTAATAGAGGCAGTTGAATGGCCTCTTACAAAACCAGAGGTTTTTGATCGTATGGGTATTACTCCCCCTCGTGGAATATTATTATATGGTCCACCTGGAACAGGTAAAACTCTTCTTGCAAAAGCTGTCGCCCATGAGTCTAAAGCTAATTTTATTAGTATAAAAGGCCCTGAAGTCATGAGTAAATGGGTCGGCGAATCAGAAAAAGCGGTAAGAGAATTATTTAAAAAAGCACGTCAGGTTGCTCCAACAATTGTATTTCTTGACGAGCTTGATAGCATTGCCCCTATGCGCGGTACTGATACAGGAAGCCATGTTACAGATAGTGTTGTCAACCAACTTCTCACAAGTATTGATGGTCTTGAGAGTATGGAAGGTGTTGTTGTAATTGGTGCTACAAACCGTCCTGATATTATTGATCAGAGTCTTTTAAGACCGGGTAGGTTTGATAGGCTTGTATTAATTGAATCTCCTGATAAAGAGACTAGGCTTGAGATTTTTAAAATTCATACCCAAAATATGCCTCTTGATAAAGATGTTAAACTTTCCAGTCTTGCAAAAAGTACAGAAAATTATTCTGGTGCAGATATTGAGTCTTTATGCAGAGAAGCAGCGATGATTGCCATTAGAGAAAATGAGAAATCAGATAAAGTCAAAAAAGTACATTTTGATAAAGCTATGGAAAGTGTTAGAGCTTCGATTACACCTGAAATTGGCAAGTTCTACCGCGCTGTTTCTGAAAAACTAGGCAGCGGTATTGCCAAAAAAGATAAAAGAGAAAAAGATATACAATATATGTAATTTAATTAATTAAATAATAAAAGGAGGAAAAAAATATATGAAGTTAACTGAAGATGAACTTAGGGGAAAAACAGTAATGAGCGAAGAGGGTTTGTATCTTGGAATTATGAGAAATTCTATTGTTGATACTACAACTGGTAACCTCACAAGCCTTCTTGTAGAGCCGTCAGATGATGTTGATCCTCGCCTTTATCATCAAGATAATCAAGGGCATTTGGTTTTTCCATTTCAATCTATAAGATCTGTAAAAGACGTAATAATTATTGGTGGGCAGTAAACCCACATAACTATTTATTTTTTTAAAAAATTACCAGCTGTCTAGTATTTTTGGGTTTTTAAAAATTCTATCAAGAGCATCTTGAAATGAAACAAAATCAGCTCCATCTAATGCCCTGTGGTCTATAGTTAATGTAAGTGGCAGTATTTTTCTAATACCTATTTTTTTCTTGCCAGATTTATTTTTAAAAATTCCTGGGCGATCTTGTACTGCATTTATTGCTATTGCAAAAACTTGAGGAGAAATTAAATCAAGTAGCGTTATTGCTCCTCTTTGATGTTTAAATACACTTCCAAGATTTGACACAAGAACACTAGTATCAAAGATATCCCCTGTGGTTATTTTATCCTTATCTGGGATTTTTAAATACTTCTTTTTTCCTTTTCTTGATATTTTAATTTTATTTTTTCCAATAAAAGAACTGAATAATTGACGTATTACTCCTAATTTTAGTTTCTTTAGATTATAGATTAATTGCTCTTTTGCCATAAAATATTGCATAACTTCTATATTTGTGTTTAAAATTTTTCTCCTTGCATTTTTGATTTCGTCTGCTATGTCTTGCAGATTTTTATTTCCAACATCATGAATAACTGGAGAAATCAATCTATAATCAGGTAAAAGCCATGGTGTTGCTATGCTGATTTCTTTTAGATGATGGTGTTTACCGATTGCAGTGCGATGATTATAGCTGAGAAGAGAATTTAATTTAGGTGCTTCTTTTAAGGCTTCCGCTATTGCTTTAAGCATTACTACAGTAAAAGTAATAAATGAATTTTTTTCAATTTTTTTACGTATTTTTAAATAATAATTATGAAATTCTGTGATATCCGGTTCATATAGATAGGTCGCATGTGGCGCATTTTTCCAAGAGTCTTGTGTTGCAAATGCTGTAACTCTTCTGTTTATATCAAATAAATGTGTTTTATTTATAGTTAATTTTTTTCCAATTAAACTCATAATAATTTCTCATTTTTTTGTTTGTTACAAAGAAAGGTATTATAAGAATTTATCCGTGGGTTTATTTTTCCAAGACGGACCCCTTTATTTCGTGTGGAAAAGAAAACTTTGAGTGAGTAATTTTTAGAAAAAATTAAAAGACGTGAGTATATCCAGATAGTTATAAATTTCTTAGTATTTGAATATTAGGATTTTTAAAAATATATTATTAAAAAAATTTTATTATGAAAATGCTGAAGTTTTTACTTTCCAGTGGAAACAAAGGCCTTCCCCTTGTATTTATCTAACAGTGTTGTATAAGGAGTAATTTCAAAATAATTTAATTAAAAAATTTCAAAAATTTTTAATATATAGTCGCTGATTACATAGGTCCTTATTTCTTTGTGGGAGGATTAAATTTCGTGTCAAAAAAGACTGTTAATAGTGATATATTCGGGAATCTTTTAAAGATCAAAGGACTTTTTGTAAACCGTGAGGCAATGAGGCCTACTTATATGCCTGAAATGCTCCCGCACAGGGAAAATGAGATAAACAATTTAGCATCAATTTTTGTACCAGCACTTAAAGAAGAAACCCCCTCAAATGTTTTTATCTATGGGAAAACTGGAACCGGTAAAACTGCTGTTACAAAATTTGTAGGAAGAGAATTATTAAAAAAAGGAAAAGAAACTGGTAAAAAAGTTAATTTTATCTACATAAACTGTGAAGTTGTTGACACACAATATAGACTTCTTCAAAATATTGCAAATCATTTTATTGATGACTGGAGTGAGCGAATTCCTTTTACCGGATGGCCTACAGATGAAGTGTTTGCAAAGCTAAAACAGATGATCGATAAAATCGGTGGGGTTACTGTTATTATTCTTGATGAAGTTGACAAGTTGAAGGGTGACGAAGCACTGTACAATCTTTCTCGTATCAATAGTGATCTGAAAAATTCAAAGGTATCTATTGTAGGGTTATCTAACGACCTTAAATTTACAGAGTTTTTAGACCCTCGTGTAAAATCTAGTCTTGGCGAGGAAAATATGATTTTTCCTCCTTATGATGCAGGTGAGCTTAGAGATATCTTGCATCAAAGGGTTGAGATAGCATTGAGAGAAGGCTCAATTGATGGAGAGGTTGTACCACTTTGTGCTGCACTTGCCGCCCAAGAACATGGAGATGCAAGAAGAGCTCTTGATCTTTTGAGAATGAGTGCAGAACTTGCAGAAAGATCCAAATCACCGCGTATTACTAAAAAATATGTTCGTCAGGCCCAAAATAAAATAGAAATAGACAGAATTATTGAGGTTGTAAGAACACTTCCCACTCAGTCAAAACTCATTCTTCTTGCAATTCTTTTGCAGGATAAATATAACAAAAATAATGGAACATCTGGTGCTATTACTACTGGTGAGGTTTATGAAATTTATAAGAGTCTATCTAAAAAAACAAGATCTGATGCTCTAACTCAAAGGCGCGTTGCAGATCTTATTTCAGAACTTGATATGCTTGGAATAATCACTGCAAGGGTTATTTCAAAAGGAAGATATGGTAGGACACGTGATATTAGAATATCTTCATCTGCAGACGAAATTCTTAATATTTTAAAGGAAGACGATGTTTTTGAAGAACTTTCAAATTATAAAATACGCGGTCAAACAAGGCTCATTTAATTTAGCTTTTTTAAAAAAGTAATAGTAAATGGGGGAATCAGGCGATTTTTTATTATTTTTATATTAATGTGATGTAAATCGTATTTGGTTCCCCTCATGTTCCAAACACATCAAACATCGAGGAATCGGTAATGGAAGACCCATCCTTTACCCAGAATTTATTGGTCCACCAAATTCCCCCAAAAAAAGAATATAACACTCTATAATAAAGTTTTACAATTTTTCAAAAAAAATTATTTAAAAACTATTATTTTTATAAAAGTGTATATAATGTTATAGCTCCAACAATTGCAGGCTGATGTACTAAATAAATTGCTAATGATCTTTTTCCAAGCCATGATAGCACTTTAACTGGTAAATATTTTGATATATCTGGTATGTAAAATCTCCTCTTGTTATCCTTATATAAAACATTTCCTATACCCACACCAAGTAGTGTTACACCTAGCCAGGGAAATATCGGAAAATAATCAATTGTGTAGGTCCATATATCTGCAGGATGCAAGCCTACAATTAATTGTAAAATATTTGCATTTTGTATTGTAAATGAACCTAATATTAATCCCAAAACTATCATTGAAATAGCTATTGGAAAATTGTATTTTGATAGTTTTAAAAATGGAATACTTAGAATTATGCATAGACCTATGCAGTGTAAAACCCCAAACAGGATTGGTCTATCTGGCATAAATATCAGTGTTACTATTGTTAGAGCTAATCCAAGTGAAAATATCCATGCACCTCTTTTTATTAGATGTAAGTAGTATTCTTTTGGGTCATTTCTTTTTTTGTTGAAAGTTATCGCAAGGCATATTCCTACTATTGTAAAGAATGTGATTTGTACGATTATGTTTGTTTTTTGAATGAATGCGTTTGTTGGAAAGATATTATAGTAGTCTAAATCCCAAAGTAAATGTAAAAGAATCATATGTGTTATAGCAAATCCTCTCAAGAAATCTAGTTCAATGAAGCGGCCGGTTTTCTTTGTTTTTTGGAATTTCATTGTAAAGGGTGTAATAAACTTCTTTTTTATCATATTTACTGTTCATCCTTTAGATGTTATTCTCTAACGTGCTACAGTTTTACAGTTATAATATTTAAAAATAACGTGTTAAAATGCCATTATTAAAAATTAGTATTGGTTTTTATTTCTGTTTTGAACTCCAGGGGTTCAAATCCCTTCCCCTGCATCTTTTTAAATTAACTTAATTTTACAAAAAATTTAAGAGAGTAATATTCTCATACTATTTTTAAATGATAATAGGATGATGTGAAACATGAATCAAGAATATATTGGTTAATCTCTGATTCTTTGCCTGTAAAGCAAATTCCTGAAGTATTCACCAATGTCGGTTGTGCAAAATATGTATGAATATTAGGGTTGTATGAAATGAATACATTGCTATAAGTTGTAAAATTATATAATTTGCTTTCATTAAACCATATTTTTACACAGCTTCTGTTTACAATCTCAACTAATCTAAATAACTCTGATTGATTTTTAGGTCCAAAAGGTCCAAAATAATCTCCTTCATGAACTTCTATTAAATACTGCTTATCATAATAATTAGATTTATTCTCAAAATTAAAAAACTCATTAAATTTTATAGGTTCAGGTTCATAACCTGGAAGAGTACAATACGATTCACTTTTTTTTACATTTATTTCTATTATAATCGAATCAATTTTTTCTTTATCAATACTTGAATTTAAATCCATTTTTAACTCATGGAATAGTCCATATTCATTGCAACAATGAAAAATTAAAACAATTATAAAAATGGATATAGCTGTTATTATAGGTTTTTTCATGACAATCCTCAAACTATATTGTCTGTTCTTGTAAGTATATAAAAAGTAGTAAAACGTTCGGTAAAAGCCAAACAGTTCTAAAAATTGTATTCAACAGGGGAAACAACTTGTTTTTTGCCATTAAGTTGAAGTTCAAATCCCTTCCCCTGCATCTTTTTAATAATTTTAACAGGAGAAAATCACATTATTTCTAAAAGTTATTCCCCTGCACGATTTTACGCTAAAAATTCACTTTTTTCAGTTACCGCAATCCATACTATTTGAAACGTTTCTTAGTACCTAAATATTTGATAAACTCAATACCACCTGCAGTAAATAGCCGCATCATATTGAACTGTCGTTTTATACCGTTGTTTGACGCAAGTAATTTAGCAACAATTCGAAGATTGTCAATTTGTGATAGGTTTCGATGTCCATCTAATTGGAAATCCTGCATATCTACATTAAAATTAATTGTGCTATCATTTAGTTTCCCTTGGATAACTTGAATATGTTCCACCGTATCTTTTGTAGTTTTAAAAATCCAACTTATAGGTGGCGTCCCATTATTTTTTACGGTGACTTGTATTGTTTGAGCGCCAAGTAACCTTAAAAATCTGGACATCTCTATGACATTATGCATTCCTACTGTTTCAGTGTATCTTTTAATTACAGGGTCAGGTGATGCTTCTAGAAACTCTCGAGCATGCTGACTAAAATTACCCCCTTGAAGTTGAGAGCCAGCATCAACTGAAAATGTTAGTTCAGCTAATCTGTCAGCAATGAATTTTGTTAAGGGTGTTCTAGTCTTGTATTTTCTCTTACGTATTCGTTCTTTTTCGATGAAAGTATCTATTGTCCAGAATTTTGCCATGCATATTGATGCTAGTTCTTCAGTTCGTTTGCTTGACAGATGTTTGGTTTTGAATACGGAATGCATTTCATCAAATTTATTCCAGTCGGTTTCAAAAATCAAACCCTGTGAGTTTAACTCGTCATAAAATTTTGTTCCTGGATATGGTGTAGCAATACCATACGCAGAACTTGTAAGCCCGATTTTTTTAGCATACTGAGGGAATTTTAATATTTCATCTTCAGTCTGTTCTGGTAAACCAATAACAAAAGTACCACCCGCAGATCCACCCCATTTTCTAATATTATTAGCTGCTTTAACGTGAACATCGGTTTTTAAACCTTTAGAAGTTGAATTAATATCCTTCATATTTGGACTTTCAATACCCATTTCAAAGCCCTCTATCCCTACTGCAATCATTTTTCGTACAATCTCAGGATGTTTCGCTATTGAGTCAGGTCGTACCTTTACGCCAAATCTTATATCTAAGTTATATTCAGCGAGTATGTCGCAAAATTGTTCAACAAGTTCAGGGTTCCCCATAAAATGCGGATCTGTAACCTCTATGCTAAGAGGTTTCTCATTATGAAATTTAACTATTTCAAAAATTTCTTCCATCACATTTTCCGGGGAGCGATATCGCTGATGGCTGTTACTCATGTGGGGTTCACAGCAAAAACTACATCGACCCCAGCAACCCCGGGATGTGGTAAGCACATCATGTTTTCTATCCTGTGTTAACGTCGTTTGATACGTATATCGTCTGAGATGTCGTGCTGGAAACGGAAGGCTATCTAAATCCTCGATGAATTCTTGATCCGGATTATGAATTATTTCTTTACCCTCTTTATAAGAAACACCGTTCACACATTTTGCATCCCCCTTTGCAATCAGTTCATGCATTATGTGCTCACCTTCACCTCGAACTATGATGTCTACTTGCGAGTGAGAGAGTAATTCATCTGGGATTGCTGTAGGGTGATATCCGCCAAGAACCGTCGTGATACCGTGATTCTTTGCAAATCTTGCAATTTGTAATCCTTCGCTGTGTTCTGTTGCAGACATTGAAATTCCAACGAGGTCTGGCTTAAGCATGTTCAAATATTTTTCAACAGTTTTTTGAATCGGCTTAGGCTCCATCTCTAAATCTATAATATTGATTTCATCAACTATATCTTCCACATATGCTGCAATATACTCAAGTCCAGTAGGAATTATATCAAATGCAAAAGATAGACCATGTCTCCCAGATGGCTTAATTAGTAGAATTCTTTTGAACGACATTTTTAAGCTCCACTATAGTCCCGCATTCTCGATTTTAATTTATATTCCATACATTCCATAGTATCATGCACATCCAACTAAAAACATCGTATAAAAAGAGTGATTACTTATAAGACTTACTTTTTTAATTTAATAGGGGAAACAACATAAATTTTACCGGTATTTTGGTGCCTAAATCTCTTCCCCTGCACATTGAATATTTCTTTGGTAATTATAGTGATAATTCTCCCTTGCGGAGTGCTTCAACCGGAGAAAGCATACTTGCTTTTTTAGCAGGAATTGCAGCAGCAAGAACACTTAATGTTACAGGAAGCACAAGCGCTATTACAATTGTAAGCCAATTTACAATAAAACCAATTTGAAGTTGAGTTCCTGCAATAAACTCCACACTCAGACCATACCAGTTTACAAAATTCATTACAATAAGTGAGAAAATTATTCCAAGAACTCCGGCAATAAGACCGATTATTAAACCCTGGTATAAAAATATTTTAAAAACAACTCTATCTCTTGCTCCAAAAGCCTTGAGACTACCTATTTCCCTAGTTTTTCTCAAAATAATTGAATCCATTACATATTTAATTGCAGCACCACACAAAAATAGTGTTACAGCAATACTTCCCCACAGCATAATTGTTACAACATCCTGCATGCTCCCAGCGATATATACCAAAAAATCATGCCAATTATATACTTCTAAATTAGGAAAAATATCTTTTATCTCTCTAGTTACAGATTGAGCATGAGAAACAGGATTTAATTGATGTAAAGGCTCAGGTGATTTAACAATTACTACATCTCCTCTATTTTTATTTACTGTAATTGGATTATATCCTCTGAAAGTACCTACTCCAGGGATAGTCCAGTCTTTTCCTTCTATTTCACCATATCGTTTTATTTCACGCAGGCTATCTGCATGCATAAACCACATTAGAGCATCAAGTGTAGGCGTACCACTTTCATATAAACCAATAACTTTTACGTTAACTGTTGCATAACTAGATTCTTTCCCGGAAACACTTAAGGTTAATCCAAATGTTTTACCAATGTTAATTGAGGGATGAATCTTTGCAGCAGTTGCACCAACAATTATAGGATAAGGTTTATCTTCTTCTAAAAGACGCTCTCCTGTGCCATAAACAAAATTTGGTAGATCTCCTGGGCCCTCTATTTCTATATATAACGGCGTATGCCCCCGAAGTATTGGATCATCACTTCTAAAAAAGTTACCTTTTACAATTTTACTACTAATACCTGTGATTTTATCATCTGAAACAGGGTCTATTCCTTGTATTGTACATCCATCCACGACTTCACCTTCGGCACCCAAACCGTAAGTTCCCTGAGCAGTAACCCGTATACTTGTCTCATAGCCAGGAAGTTTACTTTCAATTTCTCTAGCTATTGCCCCAGCATTTTTAAGCTCGGGTTCTGTACCATAAAGATCACGAATATTACTACTTGGGTCGACAATTACAGCATCAGATGTTACAAGTTTAGTTGTGTCATCAACAACTTGCATCATATAGTTAAGATAAGCATTTTCTAGCATAAAGGAGGTCATAGTTAGAGCTATCACTAGGATAATTATCGCATATATTCGTTTGTGGTCTTTTAATTCTCCTAATGCAAGCCTGCTACTAATCCCCAATAAAGTTTAGCCTCCTTTGTAATTGTTTCTAAATGTTTTTACAACCTTTTTAAAATCATATTTTTTATCTAACGTATCTCCAACGATAACACCATCTTTTAAGGCAATTGTTCTCTTTCCGAAACTAGCTATATCGATATCATGAGATACAAAAACAGTTGTTGCATTTCTTGATTTATTTAGTTTTAAAAGAATATTCATGATTTCTGAACTACTGTCTGAATCTAGTGCCCCAGTAGGTTCATCAGCTAAAATAAGTGCTGGATCATTTATCAAGGATCTTGCTATAGAAACCCTTTGCTGTTCACCTCCGGATAGATGTATGCCTTTGTGGTCTGTTCGATGAGATATCCCTACTTCTTTAAGTAAGATATTTGCCTTTTCTTCGAGTTTATCCTGATCTTTCTTCATAATTAGACCAGGTAGTATTACATTTTCAAGTACAGTCAATCTTGGAATTAGATTATAGTTTTGAAAGACAAAACCTAGTTTTTTCCCGCGAAATTGCGCGATTTCTTTTCCAGTGATGTTTGAGGTGTCTTTTCCCGAAATAAAAACCCGTCCAGAGCTAGGCCGATCCAATAACCCCATACAATGTAAAAGAGTAGATTTACCGCAGCCAGAGGGACCAATTATAGAAACAAACTCGCCTGGAAAAATGTTTAATGATACATTATCAATCGCTTTTACCACAACGCCGTATTCATCATATTTTTTTGAAATTTTGTCAAGATGAATTATGGGCTCTTTTTTTGCGGTCATAATATTCTAACTATTATACAAAAACTATCTTATATAAATAATTAATCAAATATATATTTAAATAAAAAAATTAAAAGTTTGCATTTATTTTATCCAACATAATGAGACATACCTTTATCATCTTCTTTGTTATGGTTTTCTTTTGCGCTAAAAACATCTATTAAAAGAATTGCATGTAATGGCACAATCCTAGTTTTACCTTCCATCTCCTCATGTTTTTTTCCTAGTTCCATCAATAAACCTGAACCATCTACTCCAACAGAAATAAAACCTTTGAAAACACCTTCTGTTTCAATAAGCTTGTCTCTACTTCCAAGGGAAGTAATCCTGTATTCAGATCCTTCTGTTAATTCCATTTTGTCATTTTTCATAATTTTACACCTTTTTTTCTTTTTCAATAAGTTTTTGTAAATGTTCTACGGTTTTCCCGTAATTTTCTATTGCTACTTTAAGATGTGCCTCAACAAAGTTCCATGCCTTTTCAAGGTTTCCATAACGTAGCCGATATGCCTTTTTATTTTGCTGAGTGTTTTCATCAAAGGTTTGTACTTCTTCTAAGATGTCAAATCCTTTTAGTTTATTTAGATGCCTATAAACAGTTGGTTTAGAAGTTTTAAGGTTGTTTGATATTTCTTCAACATACCATGCTTTTTCAGGATGAGTTAAGAAAAAATCATTTAAGATTTTATATGGTATATCTGGGTCAGATCCCTTTGAAATATATCCAATTTGTTCAAAAAATTTTTTTGCAACTAATTTCGGATCATCTTCACCGATAAGAGGAGTATTGTTTACAACCTTCATTTCAAATCCCATTTCTAATCCCTCAAAAAACCATATACAAACATTATTTATAATATTTGTTTAACATGGGAAATGTTAGAGTGTTAAAAATTATCTTAAACTATTAACAGATTAATAAACAGGCAGATATTTTTCTATTTCCCATTTAGTAACCTGTTTTCTATAATTTTCCCATTCTTTTCTTTTTACATGTAAAAAATTCTTAAATATATGCTCTCCCAGAATTTGCTTAATTAAGTTGTCCTCTTCCATAAGGTTAATTGCGTGGCCAAGACTTTCAGGGAGTTCCTTTATCCCATATTTCTCTCTTTCTTTTTTATTTAAATTGTAAATATTTTTTTCAACAGAGTTAGGGGGAGTTATCTTATTTTCAATTCCATCAAGCCCTGCTGCAAGCATTACAGCAAACTGAAGATAAGGATTACCAGACAGATCAGGGCTGCGAAGTTCGCATCTAGTACCTGTACCTCTACTAGTGGGAATTCTAATTAAAGCACTTCTATTTCTCTTCGCCCAGCAGATATAGGTTGGTGCTTCATATCCTGGGACAAGTCGTTTATAAGAGTTAATCGTTGGATTTAAAACACAGGTCATGCCTTTTATGTGTTCTAATAGGCCGCCTATAAAATAATTAGCAATGCTGCTTAATTTTTTATTTTTTTTATCGAAAAATATGTTTTCTTCTTTACTATTAAATAAAGACATATGTGTATGCATGCCTGAACCATTTTTTCTAAAAATTGGTTTTGGCATAAAAGAAGCATGCAACGTATGCTGTGCAGCAATAACCTTTGTAATATATTTTAGTGTTATAACCCGATCTGCAGTAGTTAAAGCATCTGCGTATTGAAAGTTTATTTCATGTTGGCCATCTGCTACTTCATGATGGGAGGTATATGTTTGAATGCCTACTTTACTTAAAGCAAGTGAAATATCTGCTCTAACACCTTCTGCTAGATCTCTATGGGACAAATCAAAATAACCTGCTCTATCGTTTGGTTGTAGGGTTGAGTCTTCTCCATTTTTTTTAAAAAGAAAGAATTCACACTCAGGGCCGGTATTAAAAAGATATCCTTTTTTTTCTGCTTTTTTCATTATTTTTTCTAAAATGTATTTACTGTCTCCAGCAAATCTCTTACCACTTGGTTCAAATATATCACAGTTTAATTTAGCAGTTTTACGTTTTTCGATTTCTTCAGGGAGAATGACAAAACTACTAGGTGTTGGTTTTGCTATATAATCTGATTCTTCAATTGTTGCATAGCCTGCAATAGATGATCCATCAAAGGCTATACCTTCATCTAATGCTTCTTCCAGTCTACTAACTGGTATAACAATATTTTTTGGAAAACCAAGTATATCTATAAACTGAAGGCGCACAAAAATTATTTTTTCTTCCTTAGCTATTTTTAAAACTTGTTTTTTATCAATAACAGCTCCCATCATTTCAAATAAAACCTCCAAACAAAAATGGATTAAAGCTAATATATGAATAGTCTTTAGTTATTAAAAACTAATTAAATTCTTAAATATCATAAATCTTTACAAAAAGACTATTCTAATATCCTAAAAATGTATTAATGGAACACTTCAATATATTTTTTTTACAAAAAAATATTTTACAAGGTAAACTTTTAATATATATTGATAATACAAAATCTGCCCAAGTAGGGAGGTAAATTTTATGGATAAAGACGTTGAAAATTTTATGGAAAAGGTAAAACAGAAAAACCCAGAGGAAAAAGAGTTTCATCAAGCAGTTGAAGAAGTTGTGTCAAGTCTTATGCCTTTTGTAAAAAAACATCCAAAATATCAAATACACAAGATTCTTGAAAGAATTGTGGAACCTGAAAGAGTTATACTGTTTCGTGTGCCTTGGATGACAGATGATGGTGAAATTGAGGTAAACAGAGGGTATCGTGTTGAATTTAATAGCGCAATTGGGCCATACAAAGGTGGACTTAGATTTCACCCAAGCGTTAACTTAAGTATTTTAAAATTTTTAGGATTTGAACAAATTTTTAAAAATAGTCTTACTACACTACCAATGGGTGGTGGAAAAGGAGGATCTGATTTTAATCCAAAAGGAAAAACCGATAATGAAGTTATGAGATTCTGTCAGAATTTTATGACTGAACTTTCCAGACATATCGGTCCAAACACTGATGTTCCCGCTGGAGACATAGGCGTAGGCGGGCGTGAGATTGGTTATTTATTTGGGCAATATAGAAAAATAAAAAATGAATTCACTGGAGTTTTAACTGGTAAAGGTCTTAACTGGGGAGGAAGCTTGATTCGTCCAGAGGCAACAGGATATGGCTCTACTTATTTTGCACAAAATATGTTGAAAACAAAAAAAGATTCACTAAAAGGAAAAACTGTTACTGTTTCTGGTTCAGGAAATGTAGCACAACATACCGTTGAAAAAGTAACTGAGTTAGGCGGAAAAGTTGTCACTCTTTCTGATTCTTCTGGAATGATTCATGACCCAAAGGGTATTGATGAAAAGAAACTTGCTTATGTCATGGAATTAAAAAATGTTAAACGTGGAAGAATTAAAGAATATGCAGGAGAATTTAAGGATGTAACTTATGAAGGTGGAAAACGCCCATGGAATATAAAATGTGATATAGCTTTTCCAAGTGCAACACAAAATGAAATCTCAAAAGAAGACGCTCAAGCTCTTATGGATAATGGATGTATATGTGTAACAGAGGGTGCAAATATGCCTTCTACTCCAGAGGCAATAGATATTTTTATGGAAAATAAAATTCTTTATGGTCCAGGAAAAGCAGCAAATGCCGGAGGAGTTGCGACATCAGGTCTTGAGATGAGTCAAAACAGCCTTCGAATAAACTGGTCACGAGAAGAAGTAGATAAAAAGCTTAAGGGCATTATGAAATCAATTCATGATTCTTGTCAAAGATACGGGAAAGACGGAGATTTTGTAAACTACGTTAAAGGTGCAAACATTGCAGGTTTTGTAAAAGTTGCAGATGCAATGATAGATCAAGGGTTAATCTAATCCTTGTTTTCTTTAAAACGTTATAATTGAATATTCTTCATTTTAATGAAAATATTTTCACTTATCGTCGAGTTTTTAGTAGTAGACTATATATAGGGGTTCAATAATCGGCGGATTGCTTGTATTTGGAGGATAAATAGAATGGCAAAAGAAGGATACAATCCATTTAAAATGGCTCAGCAACAGTTTGATAGAACAGCAGATATGTTAGATTTAGATGAACCTACCCGAGAACTTTTAAGAAACCCATTAAGAGAATATCATTTTACAATTCCTGTTAAGATGGATGATGGTACTACAAAAGTGTTTAAAGGATTTAGAGTACAACACAACGATGCAAGAGGCCCATCAAAAGGAGGGATAAGATTCCACCCCCAAGAAACAGCAGATACAGTAAGAGCTCTAGCGATGTGGATGACCTGGAAATGCGCAGTTGCAAACATTCCATTGGGAGGCGGCAAAGGGGGAGTAATATGCGATCCGCATGATTTATCAGAAAGAGAACAAGAACGTTTATCCAGAGGATGGATAAGACAGATTGCTCGAGATATAGGTCCCGTTCGGGATGTACCAGCACCAGATGTAATGACAAACAGCCAACATATGCTATGGATGATGGATGAATTTCAAGCAATACATGGTGGACAATACCCTGGAGTAATCACAGGAAAACCAGTAGAACTAGGTGGGTCACTTGGAAGAACTGAAGCAACAGGTTATGGGGTAATATATCAACTCAGAGAAGCATTAAAAGAAATGGATATGGATATAACAGAAACAAAGGCCGCAATAGAAGGATTTGGAAATGTTGCACAGCATGCAGCAGAACTTTTTATTGAGTATGGCGGAAAGGTAGTAACTGTATCATGTTGGGATCAAAAAGATGGAAAAGCATACTCATACTACAAAGAAGAAGGAATAGATTTAGAAGAACTCAGAAAAATAACAGATCGTTTTGGAACAATTGATAAAGCAAAAGCAGAAAAACAAGGTTATAAAAGAAGGGATGGAAAAGACTGGCTCACACACAAGGTAGACATATTAATTCCAGCGGCACTTGAAAACTCTATTACAAAAGAAAATGTCAAAGAAATTAAAGATACTGTAAAAATCGTAATCTGTGGAGCAAATGGACCAGTTACTCCAGAAGCAGAAGATATCTTAGTAAAAAAAGGAGTAACGGTTATTCCTGATTTTCTAGCAAACGCAGGTGGTGTTGTTTGTAGCTATTTTGAACAAGTTCAATCAAATCAAAATTATTACTGGACAAAAGAAGAAGCCCTTGGAAAACTAGACAACAAAATGACAGATGCATTCTATAAAGTATGGGAGCTTGCACAAAAGAAAAAACTAAGAATTAGTGATGCTGCATATATGATTGCAATACAGAGAGTAGCTGAAGCATGTAAACTTAGAGGATGGATTTAAAATATCCATTCTATTATAGTATTTGAAGATGCTTGTTGAGGATAAAGAACAAAAAATTAAAGACATAATACAAAATATAACAGGGCATTCAGCAGATATAGATAAAAAAGTATGTTCTGAGGATGTCAAAAACTACAGAGAATATAAGATAAATAAAATTCTTCTTCTCAGCTCTTCATTTGATTATTTTTTACTTGAAGAGGAAGGAAGGCTAAACGCCCTTTTTGAAGAATGGTGCTCATTTACAGAAGAAACACAGCCCCCAATCATTACTCATATAGAAACAAGTAAAGAATTGTTTGAAAAAATAAAAAGAGATACTTATGATTTAATAATAATTTTTAACAAACCAAAGGATTCTGATGTTGAAAAACTAGCCAGAGATATAAAAGAAACTAAAGATATTTTAGTTGTTTTATTGTATAACGATGTAAAAGAACTATCAAATATAAAAAACAACAAAAAAACAAAAATAGATGGTTTTTTTACCTGGAATGGAGACGGAAAATCAGTAATAAGTATTGTAGAATATTTTGAAGATAAAAAAAATTTGGAATATGAAACTGGCAACATCCATAAAGATATTATCTTTTTGGTTGAAGATTCAATACAACATTACTCTAGTTATCTACCTTTGATAAATGAAGAAATTTGTAACCACTTAAAGAAAATAATGGATGATGAACTCAGCTGTGAACAGAGGATTCAGAGATTTAAAAGAAGACCATACATGCTACATTCAGAGGATTACGAAGAAACAATAAGAATTTATGATAGATACAAAGAAAATTTAACTTTAGTTATTTCTGATAATATTTTGGAAAATGGAAAAGAAAGAAAAGAAATTGGTATAAAACTAGTAAATAAAATATATGATGAAAAACAAAACATCCCAATTTTAATACAATCTTCTGAAAAAATTAATAGAAAAGAACTTTCAAATAAAGATATACAAATTATTTTAAAAAATTCTCATACTCTATTTAGTTCACTTAAGGAATTTATAAAAGAAAATCTTGGCCCTTATAAAATAAAATTCAAAGATGAAAAAGGAAAATCATTCCAGGTAAATAAAATGAAAGACCTGGAATATGCATTAAAGAATTCAAATGAAAAATCTATTTTTAAATGCGCTAAAAATAATTATATTTCTAATTGGCTTAATACAATAGGTGAAAAAGAGTTATCAAAAAGATGTTATGAGGCAGAAATAAAACATTCAAATCCAGAAAAACTTAGAAAAGAAATACTTAGGATAATGGAAGATTACAATTATCAAATAAATCGAGCTTCCATTGCAAATTTCTCCCAAAAAATTGATGAGCCACATGTAAAAATATCTCGTATAGGTAAAGGTGCTTTAGGTGGTAAAGCAAGAGGAATTGCATTTTTAGCAAAACTAGTTTCAAAATATATCACGGAAGATATGTTCCCCGGCTTAAAAATAACAATACCAAGAAGCATCATATTATCTACAGATGTTTTTGACAAATTTATGGAAAAAAACAAGCTATCAAATTTAGATTTTGATAATTTATCAGATGAAAGAATAAGCTCAAAATTTATGGAATCAAGCATTCCTGCAACAGTACTTGGTGATCTGAGAGCTTTTATTAAGGCAAGTAGAAAACCACTCATTGTTAGATCCTCAGGTCTATTAGAGGATTCACTCATGCAGCCTTTTGCAGGAATATATGCCTCCATGCTTCTCCCTAATGACTCCTGGGAGACAAATCTAAGATTCCAGGAAGTATGCAACTCTATAAAATATGTTTATGCATCAACCTATTTTGAGCAGGCAAGGCATTACATAAAATCAACGCCAAAAAATATTGGCGATGAAAAAATGGCTGTTTTAATTCAGGAGATAGTAGGAAAAAGACATGGAAATTATTTTTATCCAACTATATCTGGTGTTGCAAAATCATATAACTATTATCCGCAGGGCCCATGCAAATCAGAACAAGGCATAGTGTATTTAGCATTAGGCCTAGGGAAAGCAATAGTTGATGGAGGAGCAAGTTTTGCTTTTTGTCCTGAAAAACCAAAAGCTCCTTTATTTGGAACACCGAAAGGCTATATACCGTATTCACAGAGAAAATTTTATGCATTGAATTTACAATCAATTTACAAGTTTGTTAATTATAACGAGGAAACCTCTCTTGATAAATTAGATTTAAATTTAGCAAAAAAACATAATGTTTTAGATAAGATAGTATCAACATATATAGTTGAAGATGACAGTTTATATCCCGGAATATATGATGGATCATTAGTTGTAGATTTTGCACCAATTCTAAAATATGATGAGATTCCTTTAGCTAAAGCAATAAAACTTCTTCTAAATATAAGTGAAATAGCTTTGGGCCATCCTGTAGAAATTGAATTTGCTTTAAACATTTCTAAAGATGAGAAAAAACCATCGGAACTAGTGATATTACAAATAAGAAATATGTTTTCTCCGGAGAAAAAAATAGATTTAGATTTTGATAAAATACCAAAAAAAGATATACTGCTTTTCAGTAACAATGTGTTAGGCCATGGAGTATTAGAAGATATTAAAGATGTTATATATGTTGATCAAGAAGAATTTGATTTATCCAAGTCAAATGAAATTATTAATCAAATAAAAAAAATGAATAATAAACTCACAGATAAAAAAAGACCATATATGTTGATAGGTCCTGGTAGATGGGGGTCATCTGACCCTTGGCTTGGGATACCTGTTATCTGGAGTAATATAGCTGGTGCAAAAGCAATAATAGAAACACCTTACAAGGATAGGCCAATAGATCCCTCTCAAGGATCACATTTCTTTCATGATATGATAGCATCAGAGGTTGTATATTTAATAACTAAAAACAAAGAAAATATCGACTGGGAATTTATTAAAAATCAAAAAATAATAGAAGAAACAAAATATCTGAAACACATCAGGACAAAAAAACCCGTAAAAATTGTTGCAGATGGTAAAAAAGGAAAAGGAGTAATAATTAAAAAAAATTAAAAAAACAGAAAAACCTGAATAGGTTGGAAGAATAGAAATGAATAACAAAAAAAGAAAAGATCATGAGATAAATGCATTAAACGAGAGAGTTAAAGAACTAAATTGTTTGTACAGTATTACAAACCTTGTTAGAGATAAGAATCTTTCTTTTAATGATACTATTAAAAAAATTGCAGATTTTTTACCACAAGCCTGGCAGTATCCTAAAATTACCTGTGCAAGAATTACTATCAATGGAACAGAATATAAAACAGAAAATTTCAAAGAAACAAAATGGAGTCAGGTAAGTAATATTATTGCAGATGAAAAAAAGTTAGGTTCACTTGAAATATATTATTTAGAAGAAAGACCAGAGATAGATGAAGGTCCTTTCTTAATGGACGAAAGAAGATTAATTGATGCTATAGCTGATTTGTTGGGGACGTATATAAGTGAAAGCACTATTAAACAAGAACTTGAAAAACAAAGAAAAAAACTTGATATTTACCAAAAAACATTAACTGGTGAGCCACTAGCAAAAGAAAGTAAGCAAGACTGGGAAGTTATACTTGATCTTTTATTGAAAACAGACCCCCGAATGCTTCTAAGAATCACTAGAAAAATGGTATATTATCTCTACAGACATGAAAACGAAAAAATAACAAATCTTTTGGGAACAATTTGTCCTGTTGATAGAAAGGCAGCGAATAGCCAGTGGTGTGGAATTAATATGCCAAATCCGCGACAGGATTTAGACTCCTTAGTTCATGTACAAAAACAAATTTTTGAAATGGCAAAAGAAACACTATCAAATGAAGAAATATCAATGATGTTTCAGGAGTGGCTTAAACAAGATAAAGCAAGACCTTTACTTCTAACATCACAAAAACCAGGAATGCCAATTTCTGAAATAACTGAAGAGCTCAACCGTTTTTTTGAAAAAGAAGATGTAGAAAAAACACTTTCTCCTGAAGATAAAACAACAATTAGTACAGCTCTTATAAGAAGATTTTTCACGGGTCGTCTGGAATATGTTAATGTTGCAAAAAAATTCATTAAACTCTCTGACTTTGTTAATCTTTTAAAGCGGGTAATAGGCCCCATGCGAGGATCTGGGAAGTTTGGTGGAAAAACAAGTGGTGTTTTTCTTGCAGAAAAAATTCTTAAAGAAGCAAAAGAAAAAGATGAGCTGTTAAAAGATGTTGATTTTCCGAAAAGTTGGTATGTAACTTCTGATACATTACGCGAATTTATAAACTATAATGATCTTGATGAGGCATTTCACATAAAATATCTTGAGTCTGATCAAATTCGTAAAGAACAGCCCTTTTTAGAACAAGTTTTTAAAAATGCAACATTTCCAAACGAAATAGTTGAGGGTTTCAGAAGAATAGTAAGAGATTTAGAAGGAAAACCAATTATTGTCAGGTCCTCAAGTTTACTTGAAGATAGTTTTGGTGCTGCTTTTTCAGGTAAATACAAAAGCCTTTTTGTTGCAAATACCGGTTCAGAAGAAGAAAGATTGTATAATCTCATGGATGCAGTTTCAGAAGTATATGCTTCTACCTTTGGCCCAGATCCAATAGAATATAGAAAAGAACGAGGACTACTTGAATTTAGTGAAGAAATGGGGATACTAATTCAGGAGGTAGTAGGACAAAGAGTTGGAGATTATTATTTACCTCTTTTTGCAGGAGTAGCATTCAGTAGAAGTGAATTTAGATGGTCGCCAAGAATTAAAAGAGATGATGGAGTGATGAGGCTTGTTCCTGGGCTTGGAACTAGAGCAGTTGATAGAGTTGGAAACGATTACCCGATTCTAGTTTCTCCTATGAGACCTGAGCTTGAGGTAAATACCTTAGTTAGAGAACAAGTACAGTATTCTCCAAGGTATTTGGATGCAATAAATCTGAAGTCGGGTGCTATTGAGACAATAGATGCAATAGAGTTTTTAAAAGAACATTCAGATGATTTTCCATATCTGCATAATTTAATTTCTATATACAAAAATGATAGGTTAACCCAGCCAAATGTTTTAACAGATATCAAAGAAGAAGATGTTGTTATTACTTTTGATAAATTATTTGAAAAAACAAATTTTCTGGAGAAAATGAAAACAATTCTTAAAATTTTAGAAGAAAAAATAGAAACACCTGTCGATGTAGAATTTGCTTCAGATGGAGAAAAATTTTATTTCTTACAGTGCAGGCCACAAAGCCAGAGTAGAGGTATTGAAAGAAAGCCAATTCCTAAAAAAATACCTGATAAAAGAAAACTGTTCTCTGCAAATAAGTATATTACAACCGGGCAAATTGAAAATGTCGAATATATTGTGTATGTTGTTCCTGAGGGATATTCTGACCTTGAATCTCGGGAGAAAATGCAAAAAATAGCAACTATTGTAAACGAGTTAAATCAAAAGCTTCCGAAGAGAAAATTTATACTTATGGGTCCAGGTAGATGGGGAAGTCGTGGTGATATGAAGCTTGGCGTTCCTGTAAAATACGGCGATATAAATAACACTTCACTTCTTATTGAAATAGCAAAAAAAACAGGAGAATACACTCCAGAACTTTCATTTGGAACACATTTCTTCCAGGATCTAGTTGAAGCTGACATAAAATATCTGCCGCTTTATCCAGATGAGGAAAAAATAACATTCAATGAAAAAAAGTTGTTAAATACTAAAAACTATCTGTCAGAGAAACTTCCTAAATATAAAGACTATGAAAAGGTTGTAAAAGTTGTAAAAACTACAGATTTGATTGAAGGGGGGACCCTCTCTGTTATTATGGATGGCGAGACAAACGAGGCATTAGGTTTTTTAAATCCACCTGATCACTGGAGTTGGAGAATGCAGAAGGTAGAAGAAATAGCTAGAGATTTAGACCCAGAGGTTTATGGTGTTAAAGATTTATATTTAGTAGGTAGTACAAAAACTGGTGAAGCAGGACCTGCAAGTGATATTGATTTAATAGTTCATTTCACAGGAACCGAAGAACAAAAAGACCGATTACTTGCATGGTTTGAAGAGAAAGGTAAAGAAATTGCAGAACAAAACAAAAAAAGAACAGGTATAGAAACAGAGGATTTACTAGATTTACATATAGTTACAGATAAAGATATAGAAAATAAAACCAGCTGGGCAACCCATATAACAAGTCCTTATATGAGAGTTAGAAAAATTGATATTAAGAATAAGGAAAAGTAGAGCAAAAGGGAATTTTTTATCTCAGTGGGTTCAGATCCTTTCCCCTGCATTTCATTAAGTTAAATTTCAATCAAACAATTTTAGTTTTTTAATTACCTTAAAATGTTTTTTATTAAAAGTATAAATCTTTGCTTTTCTATTTATTGCGATAGCTGCTATCATTGTATCAATTCTTGAAGTTGTTTTTCCTTTTTTTTCTAATTCAAATTCTATTTTTGCAGATAACTCTGCATCTTTTTTATTGAATTCGATTGTACTTATTTGACTTATATCTTTAACTTTTTTATTTCGTTTGTAATGTCCATAGAGTATTTCATGTAGATTGATTGAAGTAATAGAAATATCCTCTCCAGAGTCTTCTAGTTTCTTTATTGCAATATCCCCTCTCTCTGATTGTTTATCAAAGATATCAATAATAACGTCTGTATCAAGAATAATCATATAAATTACCCGTATCTTTTTTCTTTTCTCTTTTCGTATATTTCGTTTAATAATTTTTCTTTATCCTCGTATGTGTTGTATCCTCTCATTTTTTTTAAAATCTCTATATTAGACTTGCTTAACCTCTCAAATAAATCGCTAAAGCTTTCATTTTTTCTTTTTATCAGTAGTAGTTTTTTGTAAACACTTTCTTTTATTGTTAATGTTTTAAAAGCCATAATTATGTTTATGTTTAAACATATATTTAATATTTTTGATATAGATTATTCATTGTTATTTATTTAACATTATTTATATAAAAATGTTTCTTAGTTAATTAATACACAAAGATTTTTTTTAATTTTATTTTTTAGGAAAAACACCTGTTTTTTTACCATTAAAGTGTAGTTCATATCCCTTTGCCTGCATAAATTTTTATTAGTTAGTTTTTACAAGAATTCTAGAACTATTTGCTAAATCATTTGTATCAAATTTAATTATGGCCATTTCAGAACCGTCATGGCATGCAGAAAAAGAAAAAGTATTTTCATTTTTTTCCATCCATTTACCAGTCAAACTAACAGTTTCATGAATATGGCCATGTAAAGTCAAAAATGGGTTGTATTTTTTTATAAAACGTTTTATTGCTATACTTCCCACATGTAAATCCATTGGTGCATGATCAACGCTTTTACCATCTAACTTAGCTCTATCAAGAGCTGAATTATATGGAGGCGAATGAAATAGATAAATTGTTTTTTCAGGAATGGAGTTTTTAACAAGTTTTTCTAAATCATCTGAAATTTTAGAAAAACGAATATCATCAATATCTATCTCAACCGTTCTTTTTCCTTTCTCAGGAGAAACCGTACCTACATCAACAAACCTGGAAACATCATATTTCTCCCAATCTTTTAATTGAAAAGGTGTTGGTGGTACATAGGAGTAACCAGTAACTTGTAAATTACCAAATTTTACCGTTTTTTCGTTTACATAGTCAATAATATCTTCTTCATCAGCCTCTAAAAAATATTTTTCAAAAATACGCGGATCATCATTTCCCATTATTACAAAAAAACGAATTTTCTTTTTTGTTTTTTTATTTATTTTTTTAATTCTTTCAAAAAAATTCTCTTCTAAAAAATCTTTCATTTTTTCTTTCATAGAGTAATCATTAGGAAGAAGATCTCCTCCAAAGAAAACACCATCTGGTTTTTCTTTTAGAACTATTTCAAAGAGTTTTTTGTATTTTTTGATATTTCCATGCAAATCTGAAACAAATATACCGTTCAATTAAACACCTTTTTTTTGATAGTAAACTTTTATAAACATTTCAAGATAACGGTTAAGCGAGGCCCAAACACTATATTACTTTATTTATAGAAGGAATTTAAAATGTCTGTTGATCTTTCTAAAACAAAAAAATTGATAGAGAAGCACGGAAGAAAAAAAGGAGTATTAATACCACTTTTACAAGATATTC
Source organism: uncultured Thermoplasmatales archaeon (assembly GCA_964638155.1). Taxonomy (GTDB): domain Archaea; phylum Thermoplasmatota; class E2; order DHVEG-1; family DHVEG-1; genus CAYZTD01. Next base: position 105,574 of record CAZWYI010000001.1, read on the forward strand.
AAAAAGAATATGGATACGTTCCACATGAGGCAGTAGAACTAGTTGCAGAAGAACTAAATATTTTTCCTGTAGAAATCTATGGAGTACTCACCTTTTACGCTCAGTTTTATTTAACTCCTCGTGGAAAACATACAATAAGAGTTTGCCAGGGGACTGCATGCCATGTTATGGGTGGAAAGGAAATTCTTGATTATCTTTCAAATAAACTAAAAATAAATGAAGGTGAAACAACAAAAGACGGTTTTTTTTCACTTGAGAGAGTAGCCTGTCTTGGATGCTGCGGTATGGCGCCAGTTGTACAAGTAGATGATGATTTCTATGGAAACTGTACGATTCAGAAGATGGACAAAATGCTAGACAAATACATAAAGGAGGAACAATAGATGAATCAGATTCTAGTTTGTGTTGGTACAAGTGGCGTTTCAGCAGGAGCAGTAGAAGTTGCTAATAAATTTGAAAGAAAAATAAAGAAAAATAATCTAGATTTTGATTTGGTTCGAGTAGGGGATAGAGGATTATTTAGAGATGTTTTAGTAGATGTAATCATTGACTCTGAAAGAACAACTTATGAATTTGTAAAACCTGAAGATGTTGAACAAATTGTTAAAGAGCATTTAATAGGAAAAAAACCTGTTGAAAAACTTTTAACTGGAGAAAATTACAAAAAGTTTTTTGAAAACCAAGAAAGAATAGTTCTAAAAAACTGCGGGGAAATAGATCCAGAGGACATTGGTGAATACATTGAAACAGAAGGGTATTCTGCTTTAAAAAAAGCTTTTGAAATGAATGCTGAGAAAGTAATAGAAGAAGTGAAAAATTCAGGTCTTCGAGGCCGTGGTGGCGCTGGTTTTCCAACTGGCTTAAAATGGAAATTCGCTCGTGATGCAAAAGGTGATGAAAAATATATTATCTGTAATGCAGACGAAGGTGATCCAGGTGCTTTTATGGATAGAAGCATCCTGGAAGGAGATCCTCATGCAGTAATTGAGGGGATGGTAATTGGAGCATATGCAATTGGTGCAACACATGGCTATATTTACTGCAGGGCTGAGTATCCTCTCGCAGTTAAAAGACTAAATATTGCAATGGAGCAGGCAAGAAAGAAAGGATATCTTGGAAAAAACATACTTGATTCTGGTTTTTCTTTTGATATGATAGTAAAAGAAGGAGCAGGAGCATTTGTATGTGGTGAAGAAACTGCTCTTATGGCATCAATTGAGGGAAGGAGAGGTATGCCAAATCCTAGGCCCCCATTCCCGGCACAGAAAGGTCTTTGGGAAAAACCAAGTAACATCAATAATGTTGAAACTTTAGCAAATATAAGACATATAATTTTGAAAGGCGCAGACTGGTTTTCCTCAATCGGCTATAAAAAATCAAAAGGTACAAAGGTTTTTGCACTTGCTGGGAAAATTAAAAACACAGGCCTAGTGGAAGTTCCAATGGGCACAACAATAAAAGATATTTTATATGGCTCTGGTGGAGGAGTAGTTGATAAAAAAATACCAATAAAAGCAGTACAACTGGGTGGACCTTCTGGTGGATGTATTCCTGAGAAACTCTTTGATACGCCAATTGATTATGAATCAATAGATCAAACCGGGGCGATAATGGGTTCTGGTGGAATGGTTGTAATGGATCAAAAGACCTGCATGGTTGATGTAGCACGCTATTTCTTGAGTTTTACTGTTGCTGAGTCCTGTGGGAAATGTGTTCCATGTAGAATCGGTCTTAAAAGAATGTATGAAATTCTTGAGACAATCACTGAAGGAAATGGGAAAAAAGAGCATCTTATTTTTTTAGATGAAATGAGCGATACAATAAAAAAAACTGCTCTTTGCGGCCTAGGTAATACTGCTCCAAACCCGGTTCTCACTACTATGAAATACTATTATAATGAGTATGAAGAACATATTAAGAACAAGCATTGTCCTGCAGCAGTTTGTACTAATTTAATCAAATTTGATATTAACAAAGAAAATTGTGTGAAATGCGGGATGTGTTATAAAGCATGTCCAGTAGATGCAATCACCTTTAAAAAGAAAGAATATCCAATAATTGACAAGGATAAATGTATCAAATGTAAATCCTGTATAAATGCATGTAAATTTATGGCGATAGAATGATCAAATTAACTATTGATGGAAAAAAGATAAATGCAAAAGAAGATCAAACCGTTCTTGAGGCAGCAATTGATAATGATATCTATATTCCAAATCTTTGCTATCATCCAAATCTTAAACCTATTGCTGCGTGTAGACTATGTGTTGTTGAAATAGAAAAAATGAAAGGTTTTCCAACAGCTTGTACTACAAAAGTTTCTGATGGAATGATTATAAAAACAAAAACTGATGAACTACAGAACTTAAGAAAAAACCTGATCTGGCTTATTCTCTCAAATTATCCAAAAGAAGTGCCTCCTTCGTCTGATCTTAAAAAAGTAGTTGATTATGTTGGTGTAAATGAAATTTTGAAAAACTTTACTCCTAAAGAAAGCAATTTACCAATATATTCTGAAGATCCTTTGTTTACTCGCGACCTTGATAAATGCATACTTTGCGGAAGATGCGTAAGAATGTGCCAGGAAGTAAGGGGAGTTGGTGCAATTGGTTTAATAAACCGCGGGATTGACACATTTGTTGGAACAACTAAAGACTCTAGTTTAAAAGACTCAGGCTGCAGATTTTGTAGAGCATGTGTCGAGGTATGTCCCTCTGGTGCACTTGTTGATAAAGAAAAAGAAGAAGATAAAGAAAAAACTAGAGAAGAAAAACTAATTCCTTGTAAACATGGATGCCCCGCTCATACTGATATACCACGTTATGTTAGATATATAGCTGAAGGAAGATATCAGGATTCACTATCAGTTATTAGATCAAAGTTTCCATTTCCATATTCGCTTGGTCTTGTTTGTAATCATCCATGTGAAGATGAGTGCTCAAGAACTGAAATAAATGAACCAATTTCAATTAGAGAATTAAAACGTTTTGTTGCAGAGAGAGATGATGCTTCCTGGAAAGAAAAACTAAAAATAGCAAAATCCACAGGAAAAAAAGTAGCAATTGTAGGGGGAGGTCCATCTGGTCTTACTGCTGCATGGTTTTTAAGATTAAAAGGACATGATGTTACTGTTTTTGAAATGCTACCAAAACCTGGTGGAATGTTAAAAGCAGGAATCCCTGATTACAGACTTCCACCAAACGTACTTGAAAGTGAAATTAAGGAAATAGAAAACATTGGTGTAAAAATCAAATGTAACAAGAAAATTAATTCTACTGATGAATTATTTGAAAAAGATTTTGATGCAGTGTATCTAGCTATGGGCGCACCAAAAGGATGGTCAATGGGAATAGAAGGTGAAGATGATCCAAGAGTGCTTGATGGAATTGAGACTCTTAGAAAAATCAACTTTGGTGAAGATGTAGATTTGAAAGGAGATATCGGTGTTGTAGGTGGAGGAAACGTAGCAGTTGATATTGCTAGATCTTCACTTAGGAAAGGAGCTAAATCTGTAAAAATTATTTATAGAAGAACCAAAAAAGAAATGCCAGCATACGCTCATGAAATAGAGGACGCTCTTGATGAAGGAGTAGAAATATTATTTCTTACAAACCCAACAAAAATCATTAAAGACAAAGATAAACTCAAAGTAGAATGTATAAAAATGGAATTAGGTGATCCGGATGCTAGTGGTAGGAGAAGACCAGTACCAATAAAAGGATCAGAATTTCTTTTAGATCTTGACAGACTTATATTTGGAATAGGTCAGAGCTGTGATGCTGAAGGTTTTGGAGTTGAATTAAATAAAAAAGGAAGAGTTATCGTCAAAGATGAAATTCAAGAAACATCAGAAGAAGGAGTATATGCCGGAGGAGATCTAATAACAGGGCCACAGACGGTAATCTGGGCAATCCAGGCGGGTAGACTTGCTGCAAAATCAATTGATAAGTATCTCGGAGGAGATGGAGAAATCGATCAAACACTTTATCCAGATGACAAAGCAGATCCTTACTTAGGTCGTGAGGAAGGTTTTGCCGATAGAAAAAGAGCAGAAGTTACAAAAATCTCGTGTAAAGATAGAATTCCCGGTTTTGCCCAAGTTGAAAAATGCCTATGTGAAGAAGACGCAAAAAAAGAAGCGGAAAGATGTCTTAAGTGTCAACTTAGATTGCAGATTAAAAAGCCACCGCTTCCACCTAAAAAAGATATAATAGATGAAAATTAAAATTATTTAGATTTTTTTGCAGCTTTAATCAAACCATCAAACAAAGGTGCAGGATTCAAAGGCCGTGATTTAAACTCAGGATGAGCCTGTGTTGCCACAAAATAAGGATGATTTTTAATCTCCATAAATTCCATTAAAACACCATCAGGGCTTCTCCCGGAAAAAACAATACCACATTTCTCAAGTCTTTGAACATAATCAGGATTTACCTCATATCTATGACGATGTCTTTCTGAAACCTTATTTTCCCCATATACCCTATGGATCTTGGTTCCTTTTTTTAGAACTGCAGGCCATGCACCAAGACGCATGGTTGCACCATATCTAGATTCTTGAATTATTTCGACCTGTTCAGGGATAAAAGTAATCACAGGATTCTTTGCTTTTTTATCAACTTCAACAGTATTTGCATCCTCAATTCTACAAACGTTTCTAGCATACTCAACAACAGCTAGCTGCATACCAAGGCAAAGCCCCAGATACGGAATCTTATTTTCTCGTGCATAACGGATAGTTTCAATTTTCCCGTCAATTCCAGATTTTCCAAAACCACCTGGAACAATTATTGCATCTAGTTTTTTTAATTCAGAAAGTTTACTATGGTCTTCTTCAAATTTTTTGGAATCAATCCAATGAAACTCTGGTTTTAAGTTATTATTCCAGGAGGCATGTTTTACTGCCTCAATAACACTAACATAGGAATCACTTAGTTGACTTGTTCCAATATCAAAATATTTACCAACAATACCAATTTTTACAGATTTTTTCAATCTACGAATTTTTTTAATAAACTTTGCCCATCCCTCTATGTCTTTATGTGATTTACGTAATCTTAATTTTTTAAGTATTTTTTCACAAAAATCTTGTTTTTCAAAAAGAAGGCTTACAGCATAAACATTATCAACATCAGAATCTGATATCACATCATCTTCGTGAATATTACAAAAAAGCGCTATTTTTTCACGTCTTACATGATCCAAGGGATCATCAGAACGGGTTACAATAAAATTTGGTTGAATACCTATTTCACGTAATAGTTTTACCGAGTGCTGGGTAGGCTTTGTTTTAGCTTCACCAAGTGCATCAAGAACAGGTACATAAGTTACATGAACAAAGATAACCCTATCTCCTTCAAGTTTCATTTGACGAACTGCTTCTAAAAATAAAATATTTTCATAGTCGCCAACAGTTCCCCCAATTTCAACTAAAACAAAATCATAGTTTTTTTCTTTTGCAGGCCGTCTTATCCTTCTTTTTATTTCGTCTGTAACATGTGGAATTGGTTGAACGGTTTTTCCTAAGTATTTACCTTTTCTTTCTTTTTCAATAACGGCATTATAAACTTGCCCAGTTGTAATATTATGATATTTTGGAATATTTATATCTAAAAAACGTTCATAATGTCCAAGGTCTTGGTCGATTTCTCCACCGTCTTCAGTGACCCATACTTCCCCATGTTCTGTTGGTCTAAGAGTTCCAGCATCATAATTTATATATGGGTCAATTTTCATAGCTGTTACATTGTATCCATGAAGCTGCAGTATTTTTCCAATTGATGCAGTAGTTATTCCTTTACCAAGTCCAGAAACAACACCGCCAGTTATAATTATATATTTAGCCATCCCTTTCAACCGGCAGGGTTAATATGCTATATGGTTTAAATGATTTCCCATTTTTAAAATTTTTATGGTTTTATTAATAAAAAAATAGATATTTTATAAACTAAATAAAATAAAGTTTAAACTGCTATATGTTCTCAAAAGAGGAGAATATAGCAATTATTCGAATTACTTCGTTTTTAGTTTTATTTTTTTGTTGTCAAAGATATTTCTATAGATGATACGTTGGAATTTCTACCTTCTTCGTTAGTGATACTTTCTGTACCTATTACTATGTCTTTTATTTTAGCTTCTTGTACAAATCGGTTTCTTGTGATCTCAGCAGTATCAACTGCACGGCTTATAGCACGGCCACGCGCTTTTATTACTACTTCATCAGATCCGCCATTAAATTGTGTTACAACTGCAAGTACATAGCTCATTGGCGGTTTGTTTCCAACATATATCACGTTTTCATCTGGGTTTACTTCTTTTTCTGGCATATCTTTTTCCTCCCTGTTATTAACTAGTTTTTTATTTTCATAAGAAGTAATCTGTTATTTATAAAGGTTTCGCTAATAAAAATTGTTAATGGAAAAGAAGGTGTAAGCAATGTTTGTTGTATTTACATAATAAAACAATTAATTGATGCAAATAAATTTGTATTGACTATATTAGTTAGATTTATAAGTAATTTTTATTTTACTGGTCACGCTAGAAAAAATTAGAATATCTATCTTTTATAGGGGTTGAATTAAAATATGGAGATATTAGAAGATAAACCAGGAAAAAAAATTCTTTTACTGGGAAACGAAGCTATTACTAGAGGTGCCTTAGAAGCAGGAATAGATGTAGCAACAACTTATCCGGGGACACCTTCCTCAGAAATAGCTGATACCTTTTCACATATAGCAAAACATTTTACAAAACAAAAGAAAAACCCGGGTTTTTATTTTGAGTATTCAACAAATGAAAAGGTAGCACTTGAGGTTGCTGGGGCTTGTGCAATATCTGGTCTTCGCGCTTTTACCTGTATGAAACATGTAGGTCTAAATGTTGCAAGTGACACATTTATGACATATATGTATATTGGATGCAAAGGCGGACAAGTTATAGTTTCTGCTGATGATCCCTCATGCCACTCTTCGCAAAACGAGCAAGACAATCGTTATTATGCACTTTTTTCAGGTGCACCTATGCTTGAACCCACAACTCCAAACGAGGCAAAGGAGATGACAAGAGTTGGTTTTGATATATCTGAAAAACTAAAATCTCCAATTCTACTTAGAACAACTACTAGACTTAATCATGTCAGAGGACCAATAACACTTAAAAAAATTAAAAAAACAAAAGGGAAAGGTAAATTTGAAAAAAACCCTATGTGGGTTACTACTCCTGCAATCGCAAGAATTAGACATCCTAAACTTCTTGAAATGCAAGAAAAAGCTGAAGAGATTTCAGAGAAATCAGAATTTAACGAAATAATAGGTATAGGAAGTCCAAAAGAGTGGGGAATTATAACTTCAGGTGTAGCATATAATTATGTTAGAGAAATAGTTTCTGATTTAGAACTTGACGTTCGGGTTTTAAAACTTGGTATGACTAATCCTCTCCCGAAAAAGATGTGTGAAAAATTTATCAAATCATGTAAAAAAATCTTAGTTGTAGAAGAACTTGAGCCAATACTTGAAAATCAAATTAAAAATATAACATATGATTTGAAATCAGATTGTAAGATTTATGGTAAATCTACAGGCCATTTTTCAAGACTTTTTGAATATAATTTAGATATTGTAAATGAGGGAATATGTAAAGCATTAGATATCAAAAATCCAACTAAAAAACCAAACAAATCAGATATAACACTTCCAAGTAGACCTCCAGCTTTGTGCCCGGGCTGTCCACATAGAGCTACATATTACGCAGCAAAAATGGCAAAACCGCGAGGTGTTATCTATCCAACAGATATAGGATGCTATACTCTCGGTCGTGCTAAACCTCTTGAGATGGCTGATTTACTTTTGTGTATGGGTAGTAACGCTGGAACTGCATGTGGCCTTGCGGTATCTGTTGAAGATAAAGTTATTTCTTTTATGGGTGATTCAACGTTCTTTCATTCTGGGATACCTCCTGTTGTGAATGCCGCACATCACAACCATGATATTGTAATAACTGTTCTTGATAATAGAACAACAGCAATGACTGGTCATCAACCACATCCCGGGACTGAAACCGATGGCATGGGTAGGCCTGCTAAAAAAATTATTGTCGAGAATGTAGCAAAAGGCTGCGGGATTGAAGAAGTATTAGTTGTTGATCCAAATAATATAAAAGAAACCACAAAAGCATTCAAAAAAGCACTTGATTTTAAGGGACCTGCTGTAGTCGTAAGTAAATCACCATGTATCTTACTTGAAAATAGAGACAAGAGAAAACGCGGTGAAAAAATACCAGTTTATCAAATTGATCAAGAGAAATGTAAACAATGTAAACTTTGTATTAGTAAATTTGGCTGTCCTGCATTATATTATGGTAAAAATGATGAAATTCTAATTGATGAGCAGCAGTGTAATGGATGCGGGAATTGTGCGACGATTTGTCCTTTTGATGCAATATATAAAAAGGAGGAAGAAAAATGAGTAAGACAAATATAGTTCTTACTGGAGTCGGCGGTCAAGGAGTAATTACAGCTGCAAATATACTTGGAAAGGCTTGTGTGAAAGCAGGAGTTAGTGTGTTTGTCTCTGAAGTACATGGTATGGCACAGCGTGGTGGAAGTGTTAATTGTACAGTTAGAATCGGTGAAGATGTATATGGCCCGCTTGTAAAAACTGGTACAGCTGATGTGATACTTAGTACTGAACCAATTGAAGCACTTAGGTATATTGATTTTTCAAATAAAGATACAAAAATTATTACAGATATTAATCCAGTTGTTCCTTTCACAGTTTCTACTGGAGATGAAGAGTATCCAGATATTGAAAAGGTTTACAAAAAAATAGCGACATATGGTAAACTCTACAAAGTAGATGCACTAGATTTAGCAAAAAAGGCAGGGGCAATAATTACAAAAAATGTTGTAATGCTGGGTGCTCTTGCTGGATCAGGGATATTACCTTTTGATAAAAAGATACTTCTTGATACAGTACTTGAAAATGTTCCTTCGAAATTTAGAAAGATAAATAAGAAAGCATTTGAAAGTGGGTATAATGCAATAAAAAATAGCTAAACTCTCTTTACCTTTTTTTGTATATAAAATACAGCCTTTCTTTTTGTTGGTTTTATATTAAAAAACACTACTTTTCTTCTATCAAAATTAATAAATCAATATATCAAATTCGGTATTCTGGAGGTGTAATACAATGGCACCGTCAAAGAGAAATAAAAAAAAGAAAGATGAAGAAGACGAAGAAGAGGAAGAATGGTAGGATTATTAATCATTTAAAATTTTTATTGGATGGTGTAAAAAATACACCATCGTTTTTTTAGTAAAATTTGGTTCCATTGATTTTTATAAATCCAAGTGTTCAAATCCCTTCTCCTGTATTGATTAAATAATAAAGTTATTTTAGAATTAAATTATTCTTACTCTGGTTGTATGTCGTCTAATAATAATGAAATTAAGAAAACTTTATTTGCTGGTCGAAATAATAAATTAAAGTATATAATACTAACAATTTTTATTGTATCCATTGTATTGATCTCAATATTTTTCATTTCTTCATTAAATAAAGAGGTAAAATCTGGTGTTGTAGACCATAAAGTAATAGGGGCACGAACATCTGATACTTCGCAAAGTGTTTTGATGATTATCGATGAAGGGGTTACCAGTTGTTTTAATGAAGATGTTAGAGATTTATTCCAAAAAAATGATACTACTCCCGTGATTACAAAATCAATAGAGGAAGAAATAATTGAAATTTATGGTTATGATCATCTATACTATGGTGTAAATATAAGATTGAGTGATGGTTCTGAAACACGTCAATTTTCTACAAATAGACAAGAATTTAACAATATGATGGTTGGTGAAAGTGTTAAATTTGAGGCCTATAACTACAATCCATATGAAATAACAAAGATATTTGAAGATTAAATATTTTCGCTTCAACATTTATCATGCCGGTATTTTCGTGTTCAAATCCCTTCCCCCTGCATCTTTTTATTAGTTAAAAAAACCATTGCGGACAAAGTTATTTTTCTAAAAACACTCTAGTATTTCATAATTTTTCCTTGTTTATCGCTAATTTTTCTATTTTTTTCCAATTAAACCAACCTCAATTATTAAAAACATAATTAGAGTGAAAATCTTGTAATAAACTCATAACACAGGAGAAAAGAAAATTATGTTTTCTGGTCAAACACCTATCATTATATTAAAAGAAGGAACCACTAGAGAGAAAGGAAAGGGAGCTAGGTCAAATAATATAATGGCTGCAGTTGCAATATCTGATGCAATTAAATCAACACTTGGTCCTAAAGGAATGGACAAGATGCTTGTTGATTCCACGGGAGATGTAGTAATTACTAACGATGGAGCAACTCTATTAAAAGAAATTGATGTAGAGCATCCTGCAGCAAAAATGATTATTGAAGTGGCTAATTCACAAGATCAAGAATGTGGCGATGGAACTACAACTGCTGTAATTTTTACTGGTGAATTATTAAAAGCAGCTTCAGATTTATTGGATCAAAACATCCATCCAACTACTATCACAAGTGGATATAAATTAGCTTCTGAAAAAGCAATTGAGATTTTAAATAGTATATCTGTGCCAATTAAATCAAATGATAAAAAAATGCTTAAAAATATAGCTATGACATCTATGGCAAGTAAGGGTTCAAGTGTGTCTAAAGAGATACTTGCAGATATTGTAGTTGATGCAGTTAGTACTATTTCTGAAAAAAGCAATGGGAAAAATATTGCAGATCTTGATAATATTCAAATACAAAAACAACACGGCGGAAGTATTGATGATACAAAAATTATCAAAGGTATCATCCTTGATAAAGAAAGAGTCCATGAAGGAATGCCAACATCTGTAAAAAATGCAAAAATTGCACTTGTAAATGCCGCTTTTGAAATCAAAAAAACTGAAGTTGATGCTAGAATTCAGATAAACGATCCTTCTCAACTACAGGCTTTTTTAGACGAAGAAGAAAATATGATCAAAAAAATGGTTTCAATAATTAAGAAAAGCGGTGCAAATGTTCTGATTTCTGAGAAAGGAATTGATGATATAGCACAGTATTTTCTTGCAAAAGAAAAAATATTTGCTATTAGAAGCGCTAAAGATAGTGATATGGAAAAACTTAGTAAGGCAACTGGTGCAAAGATTGTAGCTAATCTTGACGATTTAATCAGTAGTGATCTAGGATATGCAGGAGTAGTTGAAGAAAAAAAATACGGTGAGGATAAACTTACTTTTATTAAGGAATGTAAAAACCCAAAGGCAATATCTATACTTCTCAGAGGTGGTACAGAACACGTTGTAGATGAATTAGAAAGAGCCTTGCATGATGCTTTATCAGTTGTTAAATCAGCTGTTGAAGAAGGAAAAATGACTGCAGGAGGAGGTGCTACTGCTACAGCTATTTCTATGGGTCTTCGTGATTACGCTCCAAGTGTCGGTGGGCGTGAACAGATGGCAATTGAAGCATTTGCAAGAGCGGTAGAAATTGTTCCAAAGACTCTTTCTGGAAATGCAGGTCTTGACCCAGTTGATATGATGCTAAAAATAAGAAACGCTCACAAGAAAGGAAACAAATACGCTGGAATAAACGTGTTCAAAGGAAAAATTGAAGATATGTTAAAAAACAATATTGTTGAACCCTACAAAGTAGGTTTACAAGAAATACTTGCTGCAACTGAAGCGTCTACTATGATACTTAGAATAGATGATGTAATTGCATCTAAAGGCGGAAGAGGCACTGGAGGGTATAACGAACCATATCCTGGAATGGATGAGGTGTAATTTAAACCTCATATTTTTTTAAATGATTAAAGCATATCTTTTTTTGTGAAAATTGATAATATCAACAAAAAAATATTATTTCTACTTCAAAAAGATGCACGTATAACATACAAAGAAATTGCATCTGAACTAAACCGATCAGAGACAACTATTAGAGATAGAATAAAAGCCTTGGAGAGAGTAGGAATAATACAGGGGTATACTGCTTTAATAGATAAAACAGCTTTAGGGCTAAATTTTTTTGCAATTATTCTTGGAAATCCAAAATCAACCACAGAACTAGATAAAATAACTGAAAGAATAAAAAAAGTAAAAAATGTTCTAAGAGTATATCAAATATCCGGGGATAAACGACTGGCAATTTTTATGGTTGCAACGTCCTACAAAGAGTTAAAAGAAACTATAAAAAACAATTTAATACCTATTGGATTAAAAGATGAAGAGATAATAACTGTTCTAGAGGCAGATAGTGAGTTCATATCTCCTCTTGAAATACCATGAAAATTTTTATAGATAGAAAAAGAAAATTTTTTGATTTTTGCTAAATTTTTCCTTGGATAGATATAATAATTGATTCAATTTCCCTGGAATCACATGGCATATTTTATGAATACGTTTTTAAGATTATAGCATGGAAAAATAGAGGATAAGAGGTGAAAAAGGGTGACTCCAAAGAAAAAGAAACAAAAAAAAGAAAAGAAATAATCAAAGATTAGATTTTAGTAAAATAAACACAAAAATATTTGGTTTGTGTTTATCTTAAATATGGAGGGCGGACTTCTTTAAGTTCTTCTTTCCGCTCTCAATTTTAGAGAATTTTTAGGGTTTTCTTATTTAATGAGGCTATAAAAAATTGGTTTTAGATATCAAAGAAAAACTAAAAGAAATATATTCAAAAATCCCCTCCTTTAATTGTATTAATTGTAATGAATGCTGTGGACCAATTATATGGTTTGAGCCTGAAAATTTGTTGATTAAAGACTATTTGGAAAAAAATAACATAGATAGAATTGTTTGGACTAAAGAAGAATTTGAAAATAACAATATGAAATGCCCTTATCTAAAAGATAATAGATGTAGTATCTATCCGGTTAGGCCTCTTGTATGTAGATTACAAAGTGTTGTATCAGATTTGAAATGCAAGCAAAACATTAATCAAAAAAATATGTCAGATAAAGACCTTAAATTAATTTTACAAGAATTTAAAAAAATAATAATAGAGTCTAATGGTATTGATGTTTTTTATTGTACTAAAAAATTATCTTAATAGGAAATAAATATGAAAATAAAACCAGGTAGGGACGAGTTTTGCATGCATTGTATGGAATGGAGAAGATATAACAATGAAGGAAGATGTGTTGTTTGTCATAATAAAATAGTTAAACTTGATACATCAAATCAAAAGGGCTACAATGAAGTTAAAACAGAAGATTATTTTTATGAATATGATGATGATATTGAAGAATATTAACTATTTATTTTGATTTTCTTAGGTTTCTAAAAGGCTTTAAGAAATCTTTTTTATACCATGGTTTTCCAAGTGATGGTAAAAATTCACTTACATATCTTATATCCTCAATTGAGTAAAAGGATTTAGGATTATATTTTTTAACAGTATTTATCACATTTTGAATATTCTGCCTATTTACTATTGTGAAAATAAGTTTTACACTTCCTTTTGGCCCTTCTCCATCAACGACGGTTATGCCATATTTTTTATTCTTCAACCATTCAATTAATTTTGAGGCATCTTTTCTAGTTATAATTCTAACCGCTACAGTACCAATAGATAGTTTTTCTTCTATCAAAATCCCTACAAAATTTCCAATTGCAAAACCGCCGGCATAGAAAAGGTAGTAGTATACGTTAGAGAGATTTTGCATAATCTGGCTTATTGCCATAAGCCATATTAATATCTCAAAAAAACCAACCAGTGGAGCAAGATATTTTATTCCCTTTGAAACAAAAATAATTCTTATTGTACCTAAACTAACATCACATACTCTAGCAAAAAATATTAAAAGTGGTAATAAGACCCAGGCATAAATATCAATGTTGCTAAGATTCAATTCAAACATATTTTGACCTTTATTAATTGTTATAATTTTTTCTCTGCTTAGAAATCTTTGTCTTATATAAGATTTAGTATAGGTTTTTGCGTTTTTTTCTATATTTTTCCCTGTTTTTTGCTGTAAAGTGTTTTAAACATATAATTCTGTCTTCCTAAAAAGGTTATATGGAGGTTTAAAATATGCCACCTAAAAAGAAAAAGAAAGGTAATATAGATACGCCTTGTCCAGAAGAAATTTCTGAGGAAGAAAGACTTGAAGAAGTTGGAATATACGAGGATGATGAGTGTGAAGAAGATGAAGATGAAGAGGATTATGACGATGAATCTTGGAGAGATACTGGTTAGTAATTAGATGAGATATGTTATTTGGTGTAAAATGTGCTTGTTGCGATAAAAAGTTTAGAAAAAATGAATTGATAGAGGTTAGTAAAGCAACTGGTGAAAAAATATTCTGCTGTAATAATTGTAAAAGATTTTTTAAAATAATTTTAGAAAGGAAAAATTTATGATGAAAAACACGACAACTTTGGAAAAAATAATTAATAAGGATATTTCAGTTTTTGTTAGATATGGTTTTAAGAAAAAGTAGATGAAATTCAAAGTTATCAAGAAATACTTACAAGTGTTGATAATTATTGTGTTGTAATAAGAACAAAATCAGATGATGTTTCAAACGGCGATAGAAATACTTTTTTCCATGGCATAATATTGATGCTATTAAATCTTGTTACCTATTTAGATAACGTTTGTTACCCTTTCCGTAACATTTTAAAAATATATCTTTTTAACCTGTAAAATAATGAATAAAAAACAACTCAAAGATTTGACTTTGATACTAGTCCCACTTATTATAATATTAGGTGCAAGTATAACGCTAGTAAATACTGGAATTATAACATTTGAAAAACCAATTAATACAGTTAATAAAATAACTGTAACTTTAACTATTGATAACGGAGTAGAAACAGTTTCTTATGAAGTAATAACAGATAATGCTACAGCATATGATGTTTTAGAAAAAGCAGAAAAAGAAACAGATTTAACCTTTGAAGCAGAATATTTTGAGGAATACCAAAGCCATAAAATAAACTCTATAAATGGAGCAGAAGGTAATACTACTTATTACTGGATTTTTTATTTAAATGGAGAAATGGCGCCAGTTGGTGCAGATCAACAATATGTTGAAGAGGGAGATATAATTACATTCATATTAGAAAAGTCTCCATATTAAAAGGAATAATTTAATAAACAAAAATAGAATTCGTAAAAAAAGAAGGGAAGATAATATGAAAGATATTATAAGGAATAATTTATCAAAGATATTTATTGCATTTTTATTGATAGCAATCGGCGTGATAGGAAGACTTACTCTATCAAATTTATTACCAGAGTCACCATCATTATATCTAAATTTAAACGGATTAACTCAACCACTTTTCATGATGGACTTATTCTTTGTTGTTGCAATAGTTACAATTTTAAGCGCTCTATTTCTAAAAAGCTATTATGTTTTTATAGTACCTGTTTCAGTACTATTAATATCAGATTTAATACTTGGTAACAACTATATTTTCCTATTTACTTGGTCTGGAATTGTAATGGTTGGTTTGTTATTCTATTTCTTAAAATCAAAAAATAAATTTACAATTAAAAAAACGCCTTTACTATTGGGAACAGGTATTGGAAGTGTTTTATTATATGATATATGGACAAATTTCGGCTGCTTTCTAGGATGGTATCCTCATACAATAAACGGGCTTTCCATGTGTTTTACAGTGGCCCTACCATTTATGATGTGGCATTTACTTTCCACAACACTAGCCTTTAGCTTAATTGTGCTACCAATATTATATATCAAAGAAAAAGAACTTTTAACAATTGATTACTCGGTAAAACCAATAGAAAAACCAGTAACATTAAGTTTACTAGCAATTACAATGGTCTTATCAGTTGTTTTTGTTTTAGTATAAAATACTATTTTTCTTTATTCTTTTTAATATGTACTTTTATCTTTTTCTTTTCAATTGGTACTAATTTTTTTAAATTTATTGTAACATCTTTTTTTGGTTTATATTTATCAATTGGAACCTTTGGTGTTTTACCACTTACTTCATAGATAAAATATCCTTTTTCACCGTCTATCGATGTAATATATTTATTTTTTCCAAGGTTTTTAATTTTAACGCCGGGGATCTGCTTTAAAGCATCAAAGAGAGTACTTTCTTTTTCAAGATCTATCTTTTGTTCCTCTACAAAATCTTCAAATGTTTTTTCTAAAGAGTTAATGTTTGCAGTTAAAAGATGGACATTTCCGATAATTTTTCTAGTAATTAAACCTGCTTTTTCAAGTATTTTAATATGTCTAAAAACAACTGGTTTTGAAAGATTCATTTCTCTTGCAAGTTCAGATAAATGAATTTCTTTACTTATTAGAATCTTAATTATTTCAAGTCTTGATTTGCAACTTAGGGCTTTAAACAAGTTATTGTTATCCATTTTGATAACGAACTATATAAAGGCTTAATATTTTATATTTGCCCTCTCTCATAATATCTTTTCAAAAATATGTACATCAAGAAGTTTACCAAATTTTATTCCAACTTCTTTTAATGTACCAATCTTTTCAAAACCATATTTTTCATGAAGTTTTATACTAATGTTATTACCTTCTGTAATCCTTGCAAGAACCACGTGGACTCCAGATTTTTTTCCTTTATTTAGTATTTCTTTTATTAGTTTATTTCCAATGCCTTTTCCTTGGAAATCTTCTAAAACATATAATGAAAGTTCAGTTGTATTAGAATATGCTTTCTTACTATCATATTTACTAAGTGCTGCCCAAGCAACTACTGTATTATTATATAAAGCGACAATAATAGGGTTTTTTAAAGAATGATTATTAAACCATTCTTTCATATCTTCAACTGTTTTTGTTTCAATATCAAAAGTAGCATTTGTTTTAAGGATTGCTTCATTGTAGATTTCTGTGATAAATTTAATATGTTCAGGTTTTGCACTTCTTAGTTTCAACACAAAACTGTAAAAACAACCTATATACTTATAATATACGGATTATTAACGTGAAAAAATATGTTCTGTGTGGAATGCGGAAAAGAAACTGATATTTACAAAGATGGTGTATGCATAGACTGTTATGTAAAAACACATGAGTTTTCAAAAGGACCAGAAATAATGGATCTGACAGTATGTCCACATTGTGGAAGCTATAAATACAAAAACACTTGGACAAATGATATTTTAAATAACGTTCTTAGAAGAATAATTAAAGATAATTTTAAAATAAGTAAAGAACTTAAAAAAATAGACGTAAATCCAGTATGTAAAGAAAAGGATAAGGGATACGATTGCACTGTTTATATTTCAGGAACAATAGGAAATAAAGAAGTAACTGAAGAACATATTTTAACTATTAGATTAAAAAAAACGGCTTGTGATGTTTGCTCCAAACAATTTGGCGGATATCATGAGGCAATTATACAAGTAAGATCTCACGAAAAAAGAACATTATCAACAAAAGAACTAGCAGAAATACAAAATTTTGTTTTAAATCTTGTAGATAGTATGCATTCAGGTGGTAAAAGATCTCTTTTCATTGCTGATATGGGTATTATAAATGGAGGTCTTGATTTTTTTATTAGCGACAAACAATCAGCTTATTCTATAACAAAAAAACTACAAGAAGAATATGGTGGAAATATAAAAAAGTCTTCAAGTAACATTGGAATGAAAGATAGCAGACAAGTCTATAGAGATACATATCTTTTAAGGCTTCCTAGCTATAAATTTGGTGATTATATCAGTTTAGACACCAATTTTTACAAGGTTCTTACAATAAGACAAGGTAAAGTAAAAATCGTAAATATATCAAACTGGGAATATACATGGTTAGATGCAAAAAAAATGGAAAATGTAAACATACTAACTGGTTCAGAAACCACTAAAGATATGATAGTTGTAAGTCAAACAAAAGATGAGATACAACTAATGGATGAAGAAACATATAAGACAGTTCAAATAAAAAAACCAAAGAAAATTGAATTTAAAAAAGACAAAGTCAAAACCATAAAAATTAAAGACCAACTTTTTTTACATCCGCTTGAATAAACAAAAATAGATAAATACGAAGAGATGTATTCGTCTTTAAAAATAAGGGGAGAAATTTATGGCAAAAACATCTATGAATTTAGACGAAAATGTAGCAAGTGCATTATGTTATGTGCTTACTTGGTTTACAGGCTTAATATTCTATTTTATGGAAAAGGAAAATAAAACAGTTCGTTTTCATGCGATGCAATCAATTATTACGTTTCTACCGTTGACAATTCTTGGAGCTATTTTTTCGATTGTAGGGGCAACTACCTCGATTTCATATACTCAAACCGCTTATGGGTCTATACCATCGGGTGTACACCAACCATTTATTGTATTAATGTACATTGGATGGATAATCTATGTTGTAATGTTTATAATCTGGTTGATACTTATAATAAAAGCATATCAAGGAGAAAAGTTCAAACTACCAGTTGTTGGTGACATAGCAGAAAAAAACGCATAAAATTTCTTTTTTTCTTTATTAATTTTTTTAAACAAGTTATACTAGGTTTCTGAGAATTTAAAAGGTTATAAAAAAACATTACTTCTTGTACGACTTGTTATTTCCCCTGCTATATTTTTTTTCATAATTTTTTCTATTTCGTTTCTATCATCACTATGGCCTAAAGTCCACATAAGTTTAACATAGGCAGTTTCTGGAAGCATATCCTCACAAGGAAGAACACCTGCCTTCAATAGATCTCTACCAGTAGAATAAACATTCATGTTTATCCTTCCAAATATACACTGAGAAGTCATTACAAAAATAGTACCATTTTTTGAAAGTTTTTCAATCCTTGGGATTATTTTTTCAGATACATGGCCAAGACCTGTCCCAATTAATACAATTCCTTTTTTTTCAGGAATATCTTCAGACTTAATCCCTGGATAATAATATACCATGCCTACGTCTTCTTCCATTTTGCTATCGACTTTAACTTTTCCTTTTGTAGTTTTACGATATTTTTTATTAATCTTTAATTCACCGTTTTTAACTGTTCCCAGTGGTTTTTCATTTACAGATTTAAAAGCATCTCTTCTAGAGGTATGAAACTTTCTTACTTTTGTCCCTCTATGAATTGTCATTTCTATATCTGATTTATTACTGTGCATTGTTGCTACAACTTCTCCTATATCAGAGTTTGATGCAACTGTTGCAGCAGAAATCAAGTTAAGTGCTGCATCTGAACTAGGTCGATCACTACTTCGCTGAGATCCAACGAGAACAACGGGTCCTGATAAATCTTTCAACATAAAAGATAGAGCAGCAGCAGTATAACCAAGAGTGTCAGTTCCATGAGGAATAATTACGCCTTTTGCTCCACTGTTTATTTCATTAGCAACTTTTTTAGCAAGACTCTGCCAGTGTTTTACATCTATATTTTCACTAAGTATTTGAAAAGCAACCTCTGCTTTTATATTGCAGATGTCAAAGACTTCAGGTACTGAAAAAGCTAAATCTTTTGAAGAACTTGCAGGGTGTACCGCACCAGTTCTATAATCAACATAACATGCTATAGTTCCACCTGTCCCAATTACTGAAACAGTGGGTTTTTTTTTATCAAAAGGAATTTCTTTTTGTTTTTTCTTAACTTTTTTGTGTTTACTAATAAGCTTTATTTCTGAGTTTTTATCTATAGCAACGCCTATATTATATCCGTTGTCAAGTTTTATTGTAATAATTTCTTCATTGCTAAAATCATGATGAGGCATTAAAATGCCTTCTCTTCTAAGTTTCTTTGTTTCTACTTTTATCCTATCGCCTGGTTCAATATTTTCTTTTTTTAGTTTATCTTTGATAAATTTTTTTGTAGGCATTTCACTCGACATCTGATATGTTTTATGTTTTTAAAGTATTATCCTATTTCTACACGTGTGATATTATTTGAGATACGCGTTAAAATTTGCTTACTCTGGTAAAAATTTTTATGGCTATGCAAGGCAACCTACTCTTAAAACGGTTGAAGGAAGTATTTTAAAAATATTAGTAAGAAAAGGAATAATTGAGGATACAAAAAAATCTGTTTTAAGATCTGCTAGTAGAACAGATAAGGGTGTTTCATCTCTAGGAAATGTTATTTCTTTTAATAGTAGTTTTAATGAAGAGGATATTTTAGATAGCTTATCAAAAGAATCAGATAATATTATTTTCTATGGTGTCCAAAAAGCTCCAAAAAATTTTAATCCAAGGTTTGCAAAATCGCGTCAATATAGATATAGCCTGTTGAAAAATTATTGTTTTGAATGATTTTTAGTAATTGATTCCCCAATT
>CAZWYI010000002.1:0-122789 GCA_964638155.1 uncultured Thermoplasmatales archaeon
TTTTTTTTTTTTTTTTTGTAAAAATTGAATATTGTTAGTAAAAATATTAGATCTTAAACAACCGATAAAGATAAATCATTTTTATTATATATCATATAAAAATAAACGGAGGTTTTACATATTTATGGTAGATGATTCAAAATTTATAAAAAGCGGATATTTTTCTGATGATGGAAAAGAAATAGATCCTTTAACTGTTCCCTTACCTGCATTGTGTAATTCATGTTTGAAATATAATGATGCAAAAGAAGAGACACCTTGTTTAATTAATCGGATGGATCAAATGGAAGAGATGAGAAAGGGGAAAAGATTTCTTTGTTTTGCATACGAACCAAAAAATCCTCTGATAGATAAGGACAGAGTACTACGTGAGATGGAAGAATATTGGGATAAACAAAACGAGGAATACTTGAAAAGAAAGAAAAAAGTTCAGAAGTGAAATGAGAATTTGCGTATCTATAAAAACACAAAATTCTACTACAAAAAAAGTGTCTTTAACTTAAAATTCATTTTAATTTTTCGTACCTTGACTGTTAATTTGTTTAACTACTGGCAGATCCCTTTTTTGTAAAATTCGAAAGTTTTATAGATAATTAGAGAATAATAGGTTCTATAATCTATTGGTTAAATACTGGGGAGAGATATATTAAACAGAAAATAGATATATTTGTTAGATTAAAATATAAATAATTAAAGGTATCACCTTATGGGGAGGAATAACTATTGATAAAGATTAAATTTAATCCAAAGCCTGATGAAAATGATGGAAAAACTACTAGAACAAATAAGAAATCTGATAATCATAATAACAAAACAAAAAAGATTGATGATTTAATACAAAAAAAAGAAAGTGAAAAAACCAATAAATCTTCCAAAAAAAAGAAAAAGGATGCAAATAAAAAAGAAAAAAAGCAAGAAAAAAACAGTAACAAAAATAAGAAAAAAGAAAAGCATAAAACCCATGATTTTGACCAATCTGAGGTTGAAATAGTAAAAGAAATAAACGAAGAAGAAACAATTTTTAACAAGAATAATATCAAAAAATCAATAGATGACGTAAAAGAAGGAGACATTATTTACGAAAAAAAAGGCTATGGATATAAAAGACAAGGCTCACGAAAAATAGTTTTAGACGAAAATACAAATCAGTATAGATATCTTGTTTTTGAACCTGAATTATCTAAGGAAGAAGAAAAAATAAAAAATAAACTAATTCATCTTTTTCGAGTTAGAGCAGATGTAGACGTATTTGATGTTGATATTGAATCTAGAAAACATCACCTAAAAAATGCTTTAGAAAACTTGATGGAAAAAAATAAGATTGAAATTTCGAAAAAATCTAAAGATAAAATTTTTTACTATATTTTTAGAGAATTCATAGGTTACGGTAAAATAGATATAATGATGAAAGATGAAGTAGTTGAAGATATCTCATGTGATGGTCATAATATTCCAATTTTTATTTATCACACAGAATTTGAAAATATTAAATCAAATGTGATATTTACAAATGAAGATGAACTTACTTCTTTTGTAATAAAACTTTCACAGATGTGTGGAAAACAAATATCTGTATATGAACCAATAGTAGATGGAAAACTAGCAGATGGATCACGTCTCCAGTGTACTCTTGGAAAAACTATAACCAAATATTCAACTTTTACCATAAGACGGTTTAGAGAAGATCCCCTCACGCCAATTGATTTAATCAAAAATAATACTATTTCAAAAGAAATGGCGGTATATTTTTGGATGACAATAGAAAATGGGGCATCAGTCTTATTCTGCGGGGGGACTGCTTCGGGTAAAACTACAACTCTAAACGCACTTTCCTTGTTTCTACCTTCATCATATAAAATTGTATCTGTAGAGGATACTAGAGAAATAAATCTGCCACATGAAAACTGGATAGCAGGTACCACTAGAACAGGTTTTTCTTCATCAGAAATAAGTAAAACTGGAAAAGATATAGATATGTTTGATCTGATCAGAGTAGCGCTAAGACAAAGACCTAAAGCAATAATTGTAGGAGAGGTAAGAGGCAAAGAGGCATACAGTCTATTTCAAGCAATGACTACAGGTCATTTATCATACTCTACGGTTCATGCAAGTGATATGCACTCATTAATTCAAAGACTTGAAAGCCCTCCAATAAATTTACCACGTGCTCTACTTACTTCACTTGATTTAGTTGTATTTTTGAATAATTTAACAGTTAAGGGAAAACCTGTGAGAAGAGTGACAAATGTTACAGAAATAATAAAACTAGATCCCGAGACAAATAGACTTGTAACAATATCGCCTTTTTATTGGATTTCAGAAATAAATGATAAATTCAAAAATAAACCAGGAAGTCAGCTACTAAATAAGATAAAATTACAGAACATGTGGGATGATAAAAGACTAGAATCTGAGATAAATACCCGTAAAAAAGTTCTATCCTATATGATTGAAAAAAACATACGTTCCTATAAAGATGTCGGAAATATGGTATCTGAATACTATAATAATCCAAAAAAAGTATTGAAAAAAATTGAGGATTCTAAATGAGGTTTACTAATTACTCAGTTTTTTGCAAAAAAATATTTAAAAGGTTTTTTTCAAGACAAAAAAAAGAAGAAATAGACCGTCAAAATCTTATGCTTGAAAAAGCAAATATTGATATGGAATTTCAAGAATACTACTCTGTTGCAATTATGAACACAATAATTGCATTTTTTGTATCAATACTACTTTTTGCAGTTTTTTATTTAATTTTACCAAATAAAATAACATTTGCACTACTTTTTGCGATTCCATTAATATCGATGGTTTCTATATCATACTTTTATCTTTATCTTCCTAAATATTTAATAAAAAAACGAGGGGAGAATATTGATCGTTTTTTACCTTATGCGATAAATTTTATAAGTTCAATGGCTGTAGCAGGTGTTTCTCCATCTGAAATTTTTCAGACGTTATCAACTATAAAAGTATACGGGCAAATACAAACACAAGCAAAGAGGATTGCAAAAGAAATTAATGTAATGGGTATTGATAATGTAACTGCATTAAAAAATGCAATAGACTTGTCTCCCTCTAGAAAATTTATTTCATTTTTACAAGGTATGATTGGAACAATACAATCAGGTAGTGATCTCAATAATTATCTATCAAATATATCTGATAAATATCTTGAAGATGATTTAATATCCCGAAAAAAAAATCTTGATTTGCTAGGAGTAGTTGCAGAAACTTTTGTAATAGCAGTTATTGCTTTTCCAATTTTTCTTGTAATTATTCTTTCAATAATGGGTTTTTTCGGAGGATCAATGGAAGTGTCAATCAACATACTTTTTCTTTTTTCATTTCTAGTATTGCCGATTGTATATGTTGCGTTCTATGTTCTTGTTAAATCTGCCACATCTGAAAATATTAGTAAATATGTTAAAACATCCAAGACTGTTACTTCAGACTTTTTTTTAGAAAATAAAAAGGCTATTGCTATTATAATAGTTTCATTTATTGCAACTCTAATATTTGCTATATGTATGTACTATCTTTCACAAGTAGGTTTATTTGATTTTGATATATTCTTGATACTTGATATAATTTTTATTGGATTTATAATAATGATTTGGCCGGTAAGCCATTATTTGTTTTTGAAATCTAAACAAAAAAAAGACATTCAGGAGAAATTCCCTGATTTTTTAATTGAAGTAAGTGATTCTTTGTTGTCAGGTATGAATGCAATAGAATCTATAAAAACATCTGAAAAAGGTAGATATGGAAATTTAAATCAAGAAATCGAAAAAATGAAATCACAACTTTCTTGGGATATATCAGTTAGACAAGTGTTTCATAATTTTTCTGGGAGAATAAAATCTGGCATAATCCAAAGGATTGTTATTATAATAAACGAAGGGCTTATAATGGGCGGTAATACAGCTAATCTTTTCAAAGCCGCTGCAAAAGAAGTAAATCAAGTAAATCAAATAGATCACCAAAGAAAAGCTAGTATGTCTATTTATATGTCTGTAATTCTTATTTGTTTTTTTGTTTTCTTAGGGATAATTTTAATACTTGATAAAACTATTTTCCAATCATTCTTTGAGTTACAATCAAAACAGATTTTGCAAACAAGTGGAATCATAAATATTAATGTTGTAGATCCAATACTATTAAAATATGGTTTATTTTCATTTGTTTATGTACAATCTATAGGTTCAGGCCTTCTTGCTGGATATATGATGGATGGAAAAATATCATCTGGTGTTAGATATGGATGTGTGCTTGCTATTATTTCATTATTTGTGTTTAAATTTATGTTCTGAGGAAAAGATATGGGAAAATTAAAAAGAAACAATCGGGCTGTAAGCGAAGTATTGGATACAATTCTTTTGCTTGGAATTGCTATTTCGCTTTTTTCAGTTCTTAGTTTCATTGTTTTATCTTATCCTTTTGAGCCATCGACACCAGATGTGAGTATTATAAGTTACGTTGATGAAAATGATATTATTATTCAGCATAGAGGGGGGGAAAATTTAGGCTTAGATACAACGATTGGTGTTACAATAAATACTACAGATAGTTATTCATTTAAAATTGATGATGTCCTCGATTTGAATTCTGAAATTCGGAGTAATAATTACTTCAACATCGGTGAAACTATAATAATTAATTCAACTACAAATACCGTATTAAATCAAGACATTAAAAAATCTCAGATTGATTTGATTATGATTGATATAAATTCAAATTCAGTACTTTTTATTGGAACACTCAGGGAGGCTGTTTAAAATGAAAATCTATAAAATAAAAAAATCAAATAATGCAGTTGTTGGAATTGTATCTGCTTTTTTAATCGTTGGTTTAATAGTTGCTGTGTTATCTGTTATACAAACACAATACGTTCCTAAATGGATGAAAGAAAAAGAATCAGATCATATGCGCGAGATTGAGGATCATTTCTCAGAATTAAATTATGCTATGAATACACATTTTATAAATAAAATTCCAGATGTTCCAATATCGACAACGATAACACTTGGAAGCAAAGAAATGCCGTATATGCTGTCGATGAGATCGTTTGGTCAAATAAAGATTAATAATGATTCATTTGGTCTTTATATAGATGGGGATTCAATATATAATGAAACTCTTGGAAATATCGAATATAATTCATATAATAACTATTTCATAAATCAGGATTTTATTTATGAGGCAGGAAGCGTTATTCTTACTCAGGACTCAGGAAGTATAATGTTTATCAATCCAAATATTGATGTTTTATTACAAAAGGATATCAATATAACACTTAATATAATAAACATCACCGAGGTTGGAGGTTCAAATACAATAGTTAACGGCTGGGGAAAAATTCCGATACTTACAGAATATAAAAAATCAAGTTACAAAACAACAGTAGTTGATAATGTGGAATACATAAATATAAGCTCAGATTATTATCAGACATGGAATAAGTCACTTAATAGCAGTTTTATAAGGGCTGGATTAAATGATCCAAGATTTGCAAAAAATTATCAGATATCTGACTATGATAACAATTTAGTAATACGTTTTCTTGATACCGATGGCAAATCACTCAGAGTTACAATTAATTATGTGTCTGTAGAAACACAGGTTTTAAGCTGGGTTCAGCAAAGATAACAAATATACTAAGCAAATAATTTAAATATTAGCAAATGTAATAATAGAGTTGATAATTTTAATGAAAAAAAGATATAAAACAAGAAAAAATAATGCTGTTTCAGAAGTTCTTGGAACAATTCTATTATTAGGTATTGCTGTTGCTATTTTTTCGGTTTTATATTTTATTGTTCTCTCTGAGTCGTTTGAAACAAATGAATCTAATCCAACTATTTATGCGTTCATTGAAGGAAAAAACATAGTTCTCGAGCATAGAGGGGGAGATGAATTATCTGGAAGTGACTATTTTTCTTATAAGATTAATGGTGTAACAAAAACCATTTTTGTGAAGGATAACTATGAAGATTATAACGTTGATAATCTATGGAATTTTGGAGAAAGAATATATATTCCAATTGGGGAGTTTAATCTGGCAAATAAAAGCGTTGACATCTTCGGAGCAAAAACAGACGAAACGGAGAGTAGTATAGTATTCCAAGGAATCTTAGATATTACGCCAGAAAATGATATTGGTGTTGAAGTTAGAATAGATGATTATGAACCAGAGATTTGGGATACAATACAAATATCAGTTATTATTCATAACTACAGAGGAGATATAAATGCAACAAACGTTAATATTAGCTTTAAATTACCAGAGGGATTAGAGTATATTTACCATTCATTTATCTTCGACTCAGGATATGAATCATCAAACTTTTCTTACGATAATGACACGGGATATTGCATCGTTGATAAAATCAAGGTCCGTGACTCAATTACACTTTTGGTAAATGCAAAGGTTACTGATGAAGGTATGTACAGAGAAAAAACTCAGCTTGCCATGATTTTAGATGGTTCAGGTAGTATAAGTGAAGATGATTGGATTCTTATGAGAAATGGATTGGCAAATGCAATTGAAAATAATTCAGTTTTCCCTCATGATGGATCTGTTGAGTTAACTGTGATCCAATTTGGGGGTACTTCTCCACCGAGAGCAAAATTGGAGCTTGGTGGATCGCAGATAATTACAGAATCAAATTATGAATCTATTGCAGATGATATCAGAAATATTAAACAAATGATTGAATCTGGAGGTAGTGCAACACCAACTGCCTGTGGCATCAGACTTGCAGCTGATGAATTATATAATTCTGATTTTTATAGTTCTGATAGGAGACAAATAGTAAATCTTGTAACTGATGGTTTGGCGAATTGTAGATGGATAGAAGATACATATAATGGTACTTGGCTTGGGAACGGTTGGGTTTATGAATCAAGTCATGGGCATGATGGAAGTACTCATTCTGCAAAATCTACTAACTCTAACTGGGGTGAGTTCATCAGTAAAGATATAGATACCTCCAATGCAAATTCGATACATATAGAGTTTTATCGGTATTTGTATTATACCGAAAGCAATGATTTAAAAATCTATTTCTATGATGGAACAAACTATAATATTATAGATGATGGGCTAGGAAGCGGTAGTGGATCTAGTTGGATATTTAAAGAATTTAATTTGAATATTAATGATAATCCAGAATATTTCACTGAGGATTTTAAAATTCGTTTTGATACTTCTTTGTCAAATTGGGAACGTATATGGATAGATGATGTTTTAGTAGAAACAGAATCAAAGATTCTACTTTATGATGATTTTGAGCAAGACCACTGGAATCAAAACTGGTCTAATTTTGGTAAATTCGATTCTGAAGAACAAATTCAATATCTTCTAGATCTTCTTGATATGCAGGAAGAAGATGATGAAATTGATTCACTTGCAATAGGCCCTGGGCCTGATAAATATTGGATAAAAAACAAGATTGTATGGCCTCAGCCAGGATATGAAGCACCACCATTTAACAGTGGTTCAGGATGGTTAAGTCATATTGATTCATTTGATGAATTTGAATATGCTACATCTGAAATGTTTAGAATTCAATTTTCAAAAATTAAATCAATCGTTAAATTAAATACAATGGATACAAGAGACCCATATAGTGATAATGATGAATATACAATAGAGATAATTCCAAAAAATTAATTTTTTTTTTTTTATTCAATTTTAATTACTTTATCACAAAGTTGAGCTATCTCTGCTCTTACTTCGCGGTTTGTCCTATCAGTTAAAGAAATCATGATTCCACCGATAGCATTGATCCTCATTCTTGTAAAAATACTGTGCATAAAACGAGCAAAAACGTATGGTTCATTATGAATAAGCATTGTTGTTATAGAATCAATAAAAACAAATTTTTTCCCATCTAATTTTTTTATATGCTTATTAATTGAAAGAGAAATATCAGTTAATGAAGAAGCATTTTTTATAAACATAACATTATCTGCAGGCTCATCTGCGTTTTGATTTCTTGATATCAAATCAAGAATGTATACCTTTTGTGTATTGATTTTATTTCTTTGATAGTTGGCAATTAAATTTACATATGGTCTATTTGCAGAAACAATTATTCCATAATCATTTTGTTTTGTCAAAAATTTTACAACCGCCATTGAAACTTCAGAGATATTTTCAGCACTTGTTTCAACTAGAACAATAAAATCTTTAGGAATATTATTTAATTCTTTATCTAATTTTTTTATATCAACCATTAAATCACTATGTAACAACTGAGCCAATTTTTTACAATATATAAGTAATTTATTAACTTATCTATATAAAAATCCTTTGGTCAATATCTGTTTAAACACCTAAAAATTAAGTAAAAACAGTGTTTTTTGTTAAATCATGAGAATAACTATCTTTAGGATTTGAGGTGTCAATAATTCCATCAGCATAAGAAATAAAACTATTTACAATATTTTTTTTAGAAAGCTCCTTAGCAACATTTACCACAAAAAGCGTGTTTCCAAATTTTTTCTTGCTTATTTCATCTAAAATTTTTTTTGTAAAGTCGTCTAACCATATATCTTGATTACAAAGAGCCATTGTGTTTAATGAATCAATAAAAACAAATTTTTTATCTCCCTTTATTTTTTTAATTGATCTTAATATCTCCTCATACAGCTTTTCAAGATTTTTTTTATTGGAATAATCCAAAAATAAAATATTTTTTTTATCCAAATTATTTTTTCCTATCCAATATATAAGGTTTTTTAAAGGTCTTTGAAAACTTACAAAAATTCCTCTATAATCTTTCTCTAATAAAATTTTTAGAGATATAGCATTATTCTTAGAATACAGCTCTGAAGAATGTTTAAGTAAAATAAGATTAGACTTATTGTTTTTTACATTAGTATACTCAACAATTGAACGTTTTATATTTTCTAAATTATCAAAATCATATTTAAGTTCAGACATCCCATCTGTCACCAAAAACAAAATAATTTACACTATATTTAAAATTTCCTAATTAGATTAAATAAAAACTATAATTTATTTCATTTAAAGTTAAGTCCACCAAATACTTCTTGATCCGGATGAACTATTATACCTTCATCAGTTATTTGCATAGCAACAGTTTTTTTCTCATGCTTTTCCCCTCGCATTTTTAAAACTTCAATAGCTGTTTCTCTAATATTTTCCCGTCTAATATTATAAAAAACAATTACTCCATCTGCAAGAAATTCTTCTACTCCCGTGGGAGAATAAACCTCAGGCAATTGCTTAGTCTCTGTTATTAAAAGATTGGTACTTCCTACTTTTTCAAAGAATCTAAAAAGCCGCTCGATATAAAATCTATATGATTGTTCTTTACCTCTAAAAGTTGAGGATATAGCAGTTAATGAGTCAATAACTATAAAATCAGGATGAAAACCATCTTCTTGACTAGTAACTGAAAGAGGTTCAAGTTCCATTAAAAGAGGATCAATATCTTTTGTCATCATAGCCTGCATATCTCCTCCCATATTTTTGTTCTTATTATAATAATAAATTTCACTAGTTAGAAAACGCTTTATTTTTAAATTACCTGATTTAATTAATTTTTCCGGATTCCATCCAAAATCCTTCATATGTTCAATAAGGTTATCTTTTGATTCTTCAAAACTCATATAATAACATTTTTTACCCTTAGCTGCCTGATGTGCAAGTGTTTGGAGACAAAATATAGTTTTACCTGCACCTGTTCCACCTGCAATAACGATAGGTGCACCTTTTGGAATGCCATGTTTAAAAAGCTTGTCAAAACCAGGTACACCGGTTTTAATATATTCTTTTTTATTTTCTTTATTTTTAGCCATATTATTTATCTCCATCGGCCCTAACAATAAATGGAGAGTATAACTCCTCGCCCCATTTTCATGTCATAGATAATGTTTTTATTTAAATGAGTTTTGGAAACTTTTAAAAACAAGTTGTAAATATCCACCAAACATGGCAGTAACTATTGATAAGGAAAAATGTACAGCATGCGGTGCTTGTGTCGATGTATGTCCAGTTGATGCAATAAAAATAGAAGATAAAGCAGTAGTAGATGAAGAAACATGTATTGATTGTGGAACCTGCGTTGATGAGTGTCCCGTAGAAGCTATTTCTTTATAAAATTGTTTTATATCCTCCAATAGGGGGATATCTTTCTTAATTTTTTGAATTTGAATATTTAAGACAAATTTCTGCAAGTTCTTCAGGACAGCCTGATAGTTTACCTGTTTTTATGTATTCTTTTAATCTTTTAAGCCAGAATGGTGTAACATTACATTTGTTGACAACTTCAACAAATTTAATAACTGAATTCATTGTTTTTTTATGAAGGATATGCTCCATTTCACAGGCATCTATTTCTGCTGTTTTTTTGTCAACTCCAATTAAAATTAAAAACTCTAGTAGTTTGTTATGTCTTTCAATTGTTTTTTTAGCAATTATTTTACCTTTTTTTGTAAGAGAAACGCCCCCGTATTTTTTATAATTGATATATCCTTCTTCACCAAGCTTTTGTATTACTTCAGTTACACTTGAAGGTTTTATATTAAATGATGATGCGATATCATTTGTGTGAACTTTATCCATTTTTTTCCCAAGGTTATATAAAAGTTCTAAATAATCTTCAATTGTTTTTTGTCTCAGTTCTTCACACTCCAATCAATATTAGTCTTAAAATAATTCCAACTATTGTTGCTGCACCAAGCATAATAATTGCTGATTTTATCATGTCTTTCACTCCTAGTTCTTTTATCATAACAGCAAAGGTTGCAATACATGGGAAAAACATAGTAAGCATTGTAGCAACTATTACTAGTTGCATAGCACTGAATGTTCCTGAGGGAAAACTTAGAAGAGTGCCTACTGCTAGATCTTTTCTTAAAAATCCACTTATTAACACAACAGATGTTTCTCCAGGTAGGCCAAATAATCCGGTCATTATTGGTTTAAATGCTTGAGCTAAAAAATCAATTACTCCTATTGTATATAATATATTTATAGCAAGTACTCCAAAAAACATCCATGGTAGAGCATCTTTTAAAAACCATTTTATTCTCATCCAGGTTTTTTTTAGTGTTGTTTTAAAATGAGGAACTCTATAGTTTGGAATTTCTAAAAATATCTCTGGACTAGTTCCTTTTATGAATTTATTTAAAATTATTCCTACTATAAAGTAGATAATAATTAGTGATGAAAAAACCATTAAGATATATATTATTGGAAGAAATTGTAAACTTCCTTTTATTTTTTCATCTGAAAACATTGCAAATATTAAAGAAGTTTGAGCCATACATGGAACTGCAATTGATAGAAGGGTTGCTGCAATAAACCTTTGTTTTCTTGTCTCCAGAGATCGTGTTGCAAGCATACCTGGGACATTGCAACCAAGTCCAAGAAAAACAGGTATTATTCCGTATCCATGCATTCCTAGTTTGTGAAAAATATTATCAAGGAGAGTTGCTAGACGTGGCAAGTATCCGGTATCTTCTAGTAGTGATAACATAAAGTAAAATGCTATAATATATGGTAATACCATACCAATTGGAACGTAGAGTCCTGTTGTTAGCATCCCAAGTGATTCTAAGAAATTTATTTCTCCATAAGTTTGACTTATCAAAAATTTATATAAGGGCCCAGGTCCTAAAATTTCTCCTAAACTTGTAATTATAGGTCTATATAGATTTTCAAATATTGGATCTAAAATATATGTTATTAAGTTTTCACCAATTAATCTAACTATCCAAAATGATAGAAAAATAATTGCTATTGCAATTGGTAGACCAGTCAAGGGTTTTATTGTTAAATCAGATATTTTATCTTTTATGCTATGATGTTTATGCTCTATTTTTTCAACTTCTTTTATTATTTTTCCAATTTCAATCCATCTGCCCTCTTCACTTGTAGGTTTTATTTTATCTGCCGTCTTTGCATTTTTTATATTTGAAACAAGTTCTTTTATTCCTTCACCAGTTAATGCTACTATTGGAATCGTTGGCACGTTAAGCATTTTTTTTAGTTTTTTTTCATCAATATTAATTCCAGTGTGTTTTGTTTCATCCCACATGTTAAGTGCTAAAACAACTGGGATATCTTTTTCTAAAAGTTCTAAGGTAAGATACAGGTTTCTTTCAAGGTTTGTTGCATCTAAAACATTTATTACAACATCAGCATCTTCAAGAAGTTCCCCTGCTACTTTTTCTGATTTGTTAGAGGGGTCAAGTGAATAAGTTCCAGGTGCGTCTATTATTTCAACGGTTTTTCCATCAAGCCTCATTTTTCCTTTTGAAAAATCAACTGTTGTCCCCGGATAATTGGAAGAAATTACATGCGCACCTGTAAGGCGAGAAAATACAACACTTTTTCCGACATTTGGGTTTCCCATTAGAACAATTTTTTTTATCATATCTCTTCAACAAGTATCTTGGATGCCATACCTCTTCCGATTGTCATATTACATCGCCCTGCAGAAATTGTTAATGGCCCAAATAAGGGCTGCTTGGATATTACTTCTACAGTTTGCCCTTCTCTTAGTCCCATTACACACATACGTCTGTGAAAATGCCGACCTTTATGTATTTTTACAATTTTTGCTTTTTTATTAACTGGTAATTCTGATAAGGTTTTGATACTCTCTGCCATAACAATCACATTTTTAGGTATGCCTAAATATTACTATATATGTACTAGTTTAAATAAATTTTGGTATACCTAAATATTATAAAAAAAGAAAAGAAAATTATGCTATAGTAACATCATTACAAAGATAAACGTCCTGTATAGCATTTAAAAGTTTAATTCCTTCTTCCATTGGTCTTTGGAAAGCCTTTCTTCCTGAAATAAGACCAGTACCGCCTGCACGTTTATTGATTACAGCAGTCCTGACAGCTTGAGCAAAATCATTTTCACCAGATGCACCGCCACTGTTAATAAGTCCAACTCGTCCCATATAGCAATTTACAATTTGCCAGCGGACCATATCTATAGGATGATCAGAACAAAGTTCATTATATGCTTTTTCACTCCATTTACCAAAATTCACATTTTTATTGTTTAATGCTATATATCCACCATTAATTGTAGCCTGTTTTTGTTTGACAATATCTGCTTCAATTGTAGCACCTAGATGGTTTGCCTGACCTGTTAGATCAGCAGAAGAATGATAGTCTTTACCTTTTATTTTAAACGCAGAATTACGAAGATAACACCATAGAATAGTGCCCATACCAAGTTCATGAGCCCATTTAAATGCATCACTTACTTCTTGAATTTGCCTGTTATTTCTTTCTTTTTCAGATCCAAAATAGATTGTAGCACCAACAGCTGCAGCACCCATATCCCATGCCTGCTCAACATCTGAAAACATAATTTGATCATACTCATTTGGATAACTTAAAAGCTCATTATGGTTAATCTTTACAATAAAAGGGATACGATGAGCGTACTTTCGTGAAATCATTCCAAGAACGCCAAGTGTACTAGCAACAGCATTACACCCGCCTTTTATTGCAAGTTCAATAATATTTTCAGGATCAAAATAGATTGGATTAGGTGCAAACGAAGCATTGGCAGAGTGCTCTACACCCTGATCAACCGGTAAAACAGATACATAACCAGTGCCTCTAAGCCTTCCATTATTAAAAATGGATTTAAGATTTCTAAGAACTTGAGTGTTTCTATCAGAGTTTGTAAAAATCCTATCAACAAAACTAGGTCCAGGAAGATTTAACGATTCTTTGTTTATTTTAGGTGTATCAAAATTAAGTAAATAATCTGTTTTATCGCCTAAAAAATTTTTAATCTGCTCTATTTTACTATTATTCATATAATTCTTAATCTCCTCAGTTGATTCCATATGAAACCCTCTCACAAAATAAAAGAAATATTTTCAAGCAGAAAAACTTTCTGGTAAAAACCTAAAACTCTCCGTCTTTATATCGCTTGCTGAGTTTTTCAATCATATCTTTTGTCATTTTTGATAGATCATAATTAGGATTCCATCCCCATTCTTCACGAGCAGGGCTATCATCAAGTGAGCTGGGCCAAGAATCAGCTATCTCTTGTCTGAAATCAGGTTTAAACTCACATTTAAACTCAGGTATGTGTTTTTTTATTTCATCAGCTAATGCCCCGGCACTAAAACTCATACTGCCAAGATTAAAATCACAATGATGTTTTAAATTTGAAATATCTGCATCCATTAAATCAATTGTTCCCTTAATGCAATCTGGCATATACATCATCGGAAGGGTTGTATCTTTTTTTACAAAACAGGTATATTTTTTATTTTTTATAGCTTCATAAAATATTTCAACAGCATAATCAGTAGTACCTCCTCCAGGAGGTGTTTCACTACTTATTATTCCAGGGTATCTTACTCCTCGTATATCTAAATTAAATCGTTTGAAATAATAATCCCCTAAAAGTTCTCCAGCAACCTTTGTAACACCATACATAGTTTTAGGTTTAAGTATAGTATCATTAGGAGTATTTTCTTTTGGTGTCTCTGGTCCAAAAGCAGCTATACTACTTGGGACAAAAACACGTGTCATATCATATTCACGTGCTATTTCTAAAATATTATGCATTCCATTGATATTTACATCCCAACAAAGAAGGGGTTTTTCTTCACCTACCGCAGAAAGTATTGCCGCCATATTATAGATTGTATCAATATCATATTTTTTTACAATTTTTTCAACACTTTCTTTATCAACAATATCTATACCTAATTCAAACGGTCCAGAATCACGTAGTTTTTTACTAGGTTTTGTTTTTCTTCCACATGCGATAACATTATCATTTCCAAATTTTTCACGTAAAGCAATTGTTAGTTCTGAACCAATTTGTCCGACTGCACCTGTAACCATTATTTTTTTCATTTGTTTTTTTGACATATAAGTATAATCCCCCGGTTAGGAAACCTGAAATAAAAATAAGTATATACATAGTTTACTGTTTAACAAAAAAAGAAAATATTAAAATCAAAATAAGAAAAGAAAAATATGTTTTATTATGATCCAGCGTCACTTTCCAAGTGTACCCATATAGTACCAGTCATTGTACCAATTTCATTTACACTTTCTGGAATATCAAGTGTTACTTGCACCCATACAAAATCTGAAATCGCACTTGTCGCATTATTGTTGTCAATTGAATATCTAACATGTGCTGTTTCATCCCAGTTTGTATCTATGCTATAAAGATTTCTATTTGAGACATTATAACACATATCACTTGAGTTATCATTCCCTGAAGCAAGAGTCCACGCAGTTGTATTTGAAGTATTTACCATAGTATCATTATTCCACATGAGAACACTTGATGGATCTGTTGAGGTACTATTTGCATTTGCATCTCTATCACCATGCAAATATATTTTCATATAAGTAAAGTTGTTAGATGAAACATTTATATGAGTAATATTTAGAGAATAATTTTCTTCATTTACAATTCCAAAGGCAGCTGTAAAGGTTCGGACCATATTTGTAGAATAAACATCTCCTAATTCTAGTTTTAATCCTACATTTGTAGTGTTACTGCCTGCGACTCTAAGTACTCTTATGCCATCTGAAGAATTATCTGAGCCAATAAATCTAATTGATGCATCACAAGGATGTACTATACTATATTCATAACCTAGTTTTACAACAGCGTATTGGGTTGCTGTTATCATATTCAATACCAAAAAAAGAACAGCTATTATCATATATTTTCTACTTACCTTCATTTCCTTTCACCTTTCCTTTCCATCTTATCTAGACATTAGATGTCGAGATAATTATTACCATGTTAACTGTTCTCAAATGAAGGTATAAAAAGCTATGGCGTAAAAATCTCAGAATGTAAAAATGTCAAAAAAATTTAGTAAAAATATTTTTTTCAAGGTCTCGGCAGAAGACCAACGGTGTCAACTAATTTTGGAATAATATCTTCCCAGAAAAGAGCGGTAATGTGGATTCCGTGAACCCCTCTAATCTTTTTTATTTCCTCAATTAGTTCTACAGCTATGTTAAAACCTTCTTTTTTCTGATCCATTGTTTTTACCATACGATTATGATACTCATCTGGTATATCAACACCTGGAACAAAAAACTTCATCCTTTCAGTCATCTTTAGAGATTTTAGAGGAGTAATACCTGCTAAAATAGAAACTTTTTTGTCAAGGCCTCTGGAGCATACTTCATCCATAAATTCTTTGAATCTATCCAGATTATAAACACTTTGAGTTTGAATAAAATCAGCTCCAGCCTCTATTTTTTTTCAAGTCTTTCAATTCTAAAATCAAAAGGCTCAGCAAAAGGGTTACAGGCTGCACCAATAAAAATAGGTGGAGCACCTGATAAAATTTTATCTCCACTTAGAAAAAATTCTTTATCTCTCATATTTTTAACTATATTTATAAGTTGAATAGAATCCAGATCATAAACACCTTTTGCATCAGGATGATTTCCAAAAGACTGATGATCACCTGATATAAAAAGAATATTTCTAATCCCACAGGATGCAGCACCAAGAACATCACTTTGAAGGGCAATCCGATTTCTATCCCTACAACTCAACTGCATAATAGGTTCTAAACCCATTTTTTGAAGAATAACACTTCCCCCCATGCTAGAAAGTCTTACAACTGCAGTTTGATTATCGGTAATATTAAAAGCATCAGCATAGCCTCTTAAAATTACTGCCTTATCTTTTATTTTGTCTGGATTACAACCTTTTGGAGGGCCAATCTCTGCAGTTACAACAAATTTTTTTTCTGAAAGTAATTTCTCTAGATTACTTTTGTAATTCATGTTAACAAATCCTTTTAAATTCAGTTGATTTACTCCAGTTTTTCGGATCCTGGATTTTTTTTAACAAATGTAGTTTATTTTTCTTTTTTAGATAATCAATTATTAAAATCCACACGCAATCCATATCTTTGTTAATTTCACATTTTCCATTAACAGCTCCACCACATGGTCCATTTAAAATACCTTTAGGGCACCTAGTAACAGGACAAAAGCCTCCAAATTCATCTTGAATGCACTCCCCACACATCATACATCTTTTTTCAAACTCGTTAACTCTTTTTATTTCCCCTAAAAAAAGAGTATTATTACCTGCAATGATATCTTTATCTTCGATTATTTCAGAAACAGTTTGAATCCCATTTCCACAGGCAAGAACTAGTATTTTTTCTGCTTTTTCTATGCTATTTTTATGTTGTCTAAGAAGTCTTTTATCATTATTTAAATGACATGCAGGATCTAAAATTACCCAACCAGAAACAATTATATTTTTAGTTTCAAGTTTATCTTCCATTTCTAAAACTTCTTTTTCACCACCTGTGTGGCACAAGGTTGCGCATTCACTGCAGCCTATAATAAAAACTGGTTTATTGTTAATAGATTTTAAAATATCTTTGAAATCTTTTTGTTTGGTTATAATCATTATCATTAGGATATAAAAAAGATATTTAAGGATTTTCGGTAAAAAAGGAAAATCTCTAAATATGCTTGAATCGTTTACATAATAGTTGTTATTATAAATTTAGGATGGGACTAAAATGCTTGATAACAGAGAAGAAATTTCTAAAATCGATAAATCAAATATGCTTGATTCTGTAGAAGAATTTCCAGATCAAATAAAAAAAGCAAAAGATATTATAGAATCAGCAAAATTAGAAAATATTTACAAAGTTGATAACATAATTTTTACTGGAATGGGTGGCTCAGCAATTTCTGGTGACATTCTAAAAGCTTATTTTAGAGATAAAATAGATATTCCAATCTATGTAAATAGAAAATATGAGCTACCTAAATGGGCACATAAAAATACTCTTGTCATTGCTCAAAGTTATTCAGGAAACACTGAAGAAACACTTTCAGCATTCAAACACGCTTATCAAAAAAGATGCAAAATAATAGGTCTAACATCAGGTGGAAAACTAGAAGAATACTGTAAAAAAAGAGATGTTCCTTTTATAAAAATTCCAAGTGGATATCAACCTAGAGCTGCAACAGGTTATATGATGTTTTCAGCGTTATATGGATTAAAAGATACAGGTATTTTAAGAATAGATATTGATAAGGATATAAATGAAGCAATATCTATAACTGAAGAATTTAGAAATAAAAATAAAAAAGATATTCCTTTTGAAAAAAATTTATCCAAAAAAATTGCAAAACAAATCCTTGGTAAAATACCACAAGTGTATGGTTTTAAAGAGTATGTTCCTATTGCAAAAAGATGGTGCACACAGTTTAATGAAAATAGTAAAATAATTTGTAGATATGATGAGGTATCTGAATGTAACCATAACGATATTGTCGGCTGGTCAATGAATCCTGAAGCTACAGAAAATTTTGTATGTATTATGTTTAGAGATAAAGAAGATGAATCTATCTATATATCTAAAAGAATGGATTTTATGAAAAAACTTTTCAAAACAAATGCAAAAGATACAATAGAAATAGAAATACCTCCAAAAAGAAAACTTGCTAAAATGATGTATGCAATGTACTTGGGAGATTTTATCAGTTGTTATCTTGCAATTTTAAGAAAAATAGATCCAACACCTGTTAATATAATATCTGAACTAAAAGAGGAACTTGCAAAAATATAGAATTTAAGATCAATAAAGTAAATTTAAATATTTATAATGTATTCAAAAAACAAATACTATTTAAAAAATAAAAATTTGGGATGCAAGATGGGTTTGCCATATGTTAAAAGAATCTTCTAAATTTGATAAAGAAAATAAAAATTTCTCTTCTGATCGTGATAGATATAAAACCTTATTTGAGTCAATAAATGCTGCTGCATTTATTACTTCTCTTGATGGAAAAATAATTGAAGCTAATCTAAAATCTTGTGATTTACTAGGTTATGGCTGGGAAGAACTTAAAAAAATCTCGTTTAAAGATATTTTTCCAAAGAATGTAAAATGGGATATTTTAATGGAAGAAATCACCTCAAAAGGAGGTATCAACTTTGAAACAAAAAACAAAAGAAAAGACGGAACAATCTTTCCTGTAGCAATAGATACATCTCTTTTTGTTTTAGAAAAAAAACCAGTGATGCTTGCACTTATCTGGGATATTACGGAGAGAAAAACGGCAGAGGAAAAATTAAAGGAATCAGAAGAAAAATATCGAAGTATTTTTGAAAATAGTGCTGTAGCAATTATGCTTACTGATAAAAATGAAAAAATAATTTCTTGGAATAATTACGCCGAAAAAATGCTTGATATGAAAAAGGAAGATTTAGAGTTTAAACCTGTGAAATCCTTGTATCCGGAAGAGGAATGGGAAAAAATTCGGTCTCAAGATATAAGAAAGAAAGGTATGCAGCATCATCTTGAGACAAAGATGTATAAAAAAGATGGAAGACTTTTAGATGTTAATATATCAATTAGCGTATTTAAAGATAAAAAAGGAAAAATTACTGGTAGTGTAGGGATAATAAAAGATATATCTGAGCAAAAAAAAGCAGAAATAAAACTAAGAGAAAGCGAAGAAAAGTACCAAGGTCTTTTTGAATCTACAACTGATGGCATGCTAGTTTTAGATGGTCGAGGTGAAATAAAAGACATAAACAGTAAAGCAATTGAAATATTTGGAAAAAACAAAGAAAAAATGATTGGAAATAATTTTTTAAGTATGGGCCTATTGACACCGAAAGGTCTGTCTATTGTTGTAAAACAGTTCCATGATTTATTATCAAATAATAAATCTACTAGTAGTGAAACAGAAATAATAGATAAGAATAATAAAAATCTAAATGTTGAACTTACTTCTTTTTTCTTATCTAAAAAACAAAGTGAATTAGATAACTTTGTTTTAGTTATAAGAGATATAAATGATCGAAAAAAAACAGAGATAAAGCTAGCTAGAGAACACGAACTACTTCAAACACTTATGAACAATCTTCCAGATCCAGTATATTTTAAGGATTATGACAATAAATTTGTACTGGTAAATAAAGCAATGGCTGCAAATAATGATACAAAACCTGAAGAGATGATAGGTAAAACAGATTTTGATTATTTATCACCTGAAAAGGCTCAAAAAGAATTCAAAGAAGACGAAGAAATAATGAAAACAGGTAAATTTGTAATTAATGAATCTAGAAAAATATTTTCTGAAAATGATGTTGAGTCATGGGTAAGTATAACTAAGATACCTCGTTTTGATCAAGAAGGAGATATAATTGGTATGATGAGTATAAAAAGAGATATTACATATTGGAAAAAACTTGAGAAATTAAAAAAAGATGAAATATAATTTTTTTATAATTACATGATTAACTGTGAAATAAATACCCCTGTGTAATGAGCAAGTATGATTACAATTGTTCCAATGGCGATATGTTCTAAGACTACTTTTATTCTGTTATCTTCATTATTTTTAGCAATTCTATAGCTAAATATGCTTAATAGAGAAAATCCCCATATAATACAAACCCAAATAGCATATTTTAATTGTAACATTACAACGGGAATAACAAAAGAAAGGGCAATAATAAATTTACATATAAATGTTGAAAATGTTGATTCCCAAATTTCTTTATTAGTGTGTTTTCTTTCAGATTCTTCAGAAATATGAATTCCCATAGCATCTGATAAGGAATCAGCAATTGCGATAGTTAAAATTCCACCTAAAACTGCTATTTTTTCATTTGTCCCAGAGCTTAGACCTACCAATAAACCAAGAGTTGTAATAATACCTGATGTTAGACCAAAACTAAAACCTACTTCTAAAGATCGTTTCATATTTATCTTCTAATATTACTCTAATAATAAAGAAACACTATTAAATATTTTTAAAAATAAAGTTTTGATATGTATATTTTTTTATTATTCAATTAATAATAACGTCATGTAAATGTTAGGAGAATGATTTTGACGCGCATTTACTAGTAAAAAATAGATTTCCTATCTTTTAATCATTTTTCGTAAATTATTATTTATAGTTTAACAATTTTTAAAAGTACAGCCGATGATTTTAAATATATGTGTTACTATAGTAATACTATGGTAATATATTGACATCTGTTAATGTGAAGATATCGAAAGGCATGGAAGCAAAGATAAAAAATTTTCTTAAGAATCATCCTTATTATATGAACAAAAGTGAGATGATACGTGATGCTATTAGACATCTAATAGAATCAGAAAATAGACTGTCTACAGATACTCTAAAAGTAATAGATGAGGGGATAAAACAGGTAGAAAGTGGAAAAGGTAAAACATTAGAAGAATTGGAAAAGGAATTAAATGAATGAAATTTTATTCACAGATTCAGTTTCTAATCAATTTAAAAATTTAGAGAAAAACATTCAAGAAAGAATACTTTCACGACTTAAAAAAATGAGAAACTTACCTGATCACTATCTAAAATCTCTGAAATGATATCCATATTTTAGCCTAAGAAGTGGTGATTATAGAGCTATTCTAGATTGGAGAAAAAACAAGAACCAAATTTGGGTAGTTGCAGTAGGTCATAGAAGAAATATTTATGAAAAAGATTTTTAACAAATCT
This sequence comes from uncultured Thermoplasmatales archaeon, assembly GCA_964638155.1. GTDB lineage: Archaea > Thermoplasmatota > E2 > DHVEG-1 > DHVEG-1 > CAYZTD01. Next base: position 21,535 of record CAZWYI010000002.1, read on the forward strand.
TATAATATTTGCTGAGATTTTTGAAAATAAACATAATTTACTAGTAAAAAATAATTTTTTCCCTAAATATATTATTTTGAGAGTATATGAGAAAAAATTGAAAATATAATCTTTTATTCCTGACAATAATTGTTAAATAAATTATTTATACAAATAAATTAAAGTAATAAATAAGGAAAATAATAATGAGGAATATAATACAGAAAACAATAGTGATGATTCTAATCATTTTTTTAATACTTGTGAGTTTGAACATATCTAAAAGTAAAGAAAGTACAATATTGAGAAAAAATACAATTACAGAAAAAAATTTTGATATTGACATCAATCAAAATAAAAAAATAGCCCCTATTGGTCAAGAATATATTTCTGGAGAGTTAATTGTAAAAATAAAATCTGATTTACCTATTGAAGATACTTCATCTTTTAATGGGCAGAGAAAATTAGGTATTTTTACATTAGATATATTGAATAGCAAAAATAATGTATTGTCTATTGAGAATGTTTTTAAGAATAAAGAAAATCAAATATCTATTTCAAAAGAATTTGATAATATCTATAAATTCACTTTTCAAAAAAATATGAATATTTTTTCAATCGCCAAAAAATATGAAAAAAATCCAAATATAATATATGCTGAACCTAACTATATTCATCACTTTTGTAATGTTCCAAATGATCCATATTTTAGTCAACAGTGGTCTTTAAATCAATTAAGTGACCATGATATTGATGGATCTGAAGCATGGGATATTGAAACAGGTAGATCTAATGTTACAATAGCAATTATTGATATGGGTGTAGATTATAATCATCCAGATTTAAAGAATAATATATGGGTTAATGAAAATGAAATACCCAATAATGGTATAGATGATGACGAAAATGGATTTATTGATGATGTCAATGGTTGGGATTTTTATACAAATACAAATAATCCAATCGATTTAGGTGGTCATGGGACATTATGTGCAGGTATTGCATCTTCAGTTACAAATAACAACATAGGTATAGCAGGTGTTAGTTGGAACTCTAAAATTATGCCTTTAAAAGTTCACTCTTTACCTATAAGTACTATCGAACAGGAAGCAAGAGCAATTATTTATGCAGCTGATAACGGTGCAGATATAATTAGCATGAGCTTTGGTGGATTTTATGATTCAAAGGTTTTGCGGGATGCTGTAAATTATGCTTATTCTAAAGGTGTTTTTCTAGTAGCTGCTGCAGGAAATAACAATCATAACAATAAATTTTATCCAGCAGCCTTTGACAATGTTTTTTCGGTTGCTGCTACAGATGAAAATGATAAAAAAGCAGATTTTTCGAATTACGGTTCGTGGATAGATGTTGCAGCACCAGGAGTAAATATACTATCACTAAGAGCAAACAATACTAGCTTGGGTAATATTATAGATGATAAATATACATTTGTCAATGGCACTAGTTTTGCAGGCCCACATGTTGCAGGTTTAGTAGCATTACTTTTATCAAAAAATAATAGCTTAAATCAAAATATGATTAAAACTATGCTCTGTAATACTGCTGATAAAATTAATACTGATAAGTACATTGGTACAGGTAGAATAAATGCTTACAAAGCATTATCAAGCGATCCAGTTGAAGCAGTTTTAAAATCATTTTCAGATGGTTCTGATGTGAAGGGAGTAATACCAATCATAGGTTCAGCTTCTGGAAAAAATTTTCAGGCATACAAGGTTGAATATGGCAGAGGAAAAAATCCTAATAATTACATAGAATTAAATTTTTCAACTAATAAAGTTCATAATGATGTTTTAGCGTATTTAAATACAACTATCCTTGATGATGGATATTTTACAATTAAATTAAATGTATCATGTAACTACACTAATTATGAAGATTCAACGTATATTGTTGTTAATAATAAATACAACCGATTTACAGTAGATAATGATGGATTAGAAGCAAATTATAGCTCTATTCAAGATGCATTAGATGATGCTGGAAATAATGACGAAATTTTTGTTTATTCTGGGGAATATAACGAATCAATTAAAATATGCAGATCGGTAAATGTAATTGGAGAAAATAAATCTAGCACGATCATTAGGCTAAAAGGTTATCCTAAATATTATTTTTTACCTTTAGTAAATATTAAAGCAGATAATGTAACAATCAATGGATTTACTATTATGGATTCAGGTTATGGGATTGTAACTTATTCATTTGCAGATCATTGTAAAATTTTTAACAACATATTTGAAGAGAATTTTATAGATATAGCGATCCAATCATCTTGTTGTCAAATATCTAATAATAAAATGACTAATGAAATCATATTATTTTATGCTTTTAACAATTCTATATGGAATAATTCTTTATATAATGGAATTAATATTTCGATGTCAAATAATAATATTATTCACGATAATAAAATTTCTGAAGGGTCAAAAGGAATCGAAATATGTCTTTCAAATAATAATAAAATCTATAATAACTCTATTTTTGATAATGTGTGTGGAATAAAAATATTTGAAAACTCTAATAACAATGTGATTTATCATAACGAGTTCATAAATAATTCAGAGAATGCAAATGATTGTTCTGTCAATTCTTGGGATAATGGATATCCTTCTGGTGGAAACTACTGGGATGATTATACTGGAATAGATGGTGATAATGATGGCATTGGTGATGCTCCATATAACATTCCAGGTGGGAATAACAAAGATTTATATCCATTGATCAGCTTGGAGATTGATTTAAATCCTCCATCAATTAGTATAATGAAACCAGAAAAGGCATTTTATCTATTTAATATGAAAATCAGAAATTATATGATTCGTAAACCTTTGATTGTTGGAAAAATAAATATTACAGCAAATGCAATAGATAAAGAATCGAAAATAAATAGAGTTGAATTTTATATTGATAAGGATTTAAAATATACTGATTGCAGTTATCCTTACAATTATTTATGGAAAAGAGATAAAATAAGATTTTTCAAACATAAACATGACGTTAAAGTTATAGCATATGATACTGCAGGAAACAATGAAAGCAAGGAAATTAAGGTTTGGAAATTTTTATAAAATTTTTACTTGTACTTTGATTTTCAAACATAATTTACTAGTAAATTGAAGTGAGGAAAACATTTTACAAAAAACTCTTTTTTTCTCCTCTAAAATTGGTAAAATTACGCGAGGAGGGAGATTTGAACTCCCGAGGTCGTAAGACCAAAGGATTAGCAATCCTTCGCCGTGGCCAGGCTGGGCCATCCTCGCAAAATAGTTTTTTTTGAATTTATGGAATAAACAAATCTGATAAAAATGTTATGCAAAAGAAATCAAAACAAATATTAAAATATTACCCCTTGTTTATAATATTTACTTATGCTAGACTGGACAGAGAGATATAGACCAAACACTTTAGATAAAATCATCGGTAATGATAAAGCAGTTATCGAACTCCGTAAATGGGCAGCCGATTGGAATAAAGGAAAACCCAAACATAAAGCAGTTATTCTATCTGGAAAAGCAGGGATTGGAAAAACAAGTTGTGCGATAGCTCTTGCTAAAGACTTTGGGTGGACTATAATAGAATTAAACACATCAGATGCAAGAAATGCAAAAAAAATAAAATCAGTAGCAACAACAGGTGCGGTAAATGAAACATTTTCTGATGATGGCTCATTTATATCTTCAAATAAAGGCGGTCGAAAACTAATAATTCTAGATGAAGCAGATAATCTATATGAAAGAATTAAAAATAGTTCTAGTTCAGATAATGATCTAAGCGACAGAGGCGGAAAAAAAGCAATAGTAGATACAGTAAAAATCACAAATCAACCAATGATACTAATTGTAAACGATTACTATGGCCTTATAAAAGGCAGTGGAGAAAGTTTAAAAAAATACTGTAAACTAATAAAGTTTTACAATCCATATTCTAACTTAATTTTCAATCTTTTAAAAAAAATATGTTTAAAAGAAGGAATAAATGTTGACCTAAATGTCCTAAAAAACATTTCAGATAGATGCAAAGGGGATGTAAGATCAGCGATAAATGATTTACAATCAATATGTATGAATAAAAAACAAATTGATTCTACTGCTCTTTCAGTATTGGGATATAGAGACCGGGAGAAAGATATTTTTTCTTCACTTAGGGAAATTTTTAAAACCAAAAATGTAAAAGAAATAAGAGAGAACTTAATGAATTTGGATTTAGATCCAAAACTATTGATGCTTTGGATAAATGAAAATCTTCCAAAGGAATACATTGATAAAAAAGATTTAGCAAATGGATATGATATGCTATCAAAAGCAGATATGTTTTTTGGTAGAACCTTTAAAAATCAAAACTATAAACTCTGGTCTTATGCCTGCGACTTGATGAATGGTGGAGTTGCGACAGCAAAATCACATAACTATCCAAACAATCGATACAATTTTCCAACATATCTTCGCAGAAGAAAAGGCAATAAAAACAAATCTGACTTAAGAAAAACAATAGTAAAAAAAATAAGTAAAAACTGTCATAACTCGGGTTATAAAACAAAAGATCAGTTTTTTAACTATTTTATTCATATGTTTAGAAATAATACGTATTTTGCAATAAATATGAAAGATAAGTTTGATTTCACTGAACCAGAAATTAAGTATCTTTTAGGAAAAAGTCATATGTATAAATTAAAAGAAATACAGAATTTTTCAAAAGATGAAAAAATAAAACCAATAGAAGAAAATATAGAACAAAAAAAAGATAAAAAAGAAAATAAAGAAATTCAGCAGAATTTATTTGATTTCTGATTTCATATCTTCAAGTTTTTTCATGGCATCTACTGCTTCATTTTTATAACGTTCTTTTAGTTTAGAATAAGTATCATCAGATATCTTTTTATTTCTATGTTTCTTTTCAAGTTCTTTTAAAAGAGACATAAGAAGGGTTTTTTTGGTGCTAATATATTCTTCTGATGAACCAATTGTCTCTCTTTTTTTAGTCTGCTTTTGTTTTTTAAAAAAATAGTATACAAAAACAGTAAGTAGAATTATTAAAAGTAAAACAGAAATAATTGTGTATATGCTAAGTTGTTGAGGTTCAACTTCAAAAAGTGTTATACTAAATTTTGTGTTATTCTTCATATTTTCTGCTGAATATCTATTATTGCCATTGTAATTTAGATCAAGAGTTTCAGCGTCCCTAAGTATTTTTTTTTCAAAAATTGTTTCTGTCTCAGATTTTTCAATATTATATGTAATTTTAATTTCTAATTTATTGCTTATCTGAAGGTTTAAATCTGAAATGTTACAAGAATAAGTGTTTTCACTTATTTTGATATTTTCTTCTTCAATTAAGTTTTCATTTATATTGATACTTATATCTGATGATTTTTCTGTTATCCAAAAAGAAATAATTGTATAGTTCTCGTTAGCTTCCCCAATTATTTCAATTGTTTCTTCTACTTTTAAGTTATCATTTTGAGATGAAATTTCAATTGAATGTGTTTCTGAAGTAATGTTTTCTGCGTTTGATATTAATCCTGTGCCTGCTGTGATAAGTATTATAGCTAAAACTCCAACTGTATATTTTATTTTCATTTCTTACTCCCAATTGGTGTCATATTTTTGATTACTTATTTATTTTTCTAAATTAAATAGTTTTAACCTATAATCAAACGAAACTTCTAAAAGCATGTTCTTTCATTACCCGATTGAGATATGAAAATTAGAAACATACAACTAAAATCAATTGAAGCAAGAAGATATACTGATAGAAACGAACGTCCAAAAAAAGTTAGGATAGATCATAATAGTACTTTTACTCGTATTTCATATATTAAAGACAATAATGCAAGTCTTGATTTTCAATATACGGCAAGTTACGGTCCAGTAGGACTAATAAAACTAGAAGGTTCTTTGTTGTATCAAGATGAAAACGCAAAAAAGATTGCAAATAACTGGAATGAAACACGAAAAATGCCAAATGAGATAGCTAGTAGAATGCACACCGCTGTTATGCATGCATGTGTTCCTGAAGCCGTAGGTATTGCAAAAGATTTAGGTTTGCCTCCTCCAATACCATTACCGCAGGTAAAACTAGGAGATACACCTAAAAAAGGAACAGCAGGTCCTGAAGTAGCCTAAAATTTTTTTATTTAAAAATCTAAAAATATGGGTCCTTACATACAATAAAATATTATGGACTCAATTGTAATCTCTATCGGTGGATCAGTTTTATTTTCAGATGATATAGATTTTTCTTTTTTTAATAGACTTAAAACTCTATTAGATAAATATGCTGAAAAATATAAATTCTATATTGTTGTTGGAGGGGGAAAAACAGCTAGAAAATATATAAAACTAGGTAGAGAGTTGAATTTAGATGAAGAAACCTTAGATCAAATAGGAATTGATGTAACAAGGTTAAATGCAAGAATGTTATCCTTAATAATTAAAGATTCAAACAGAGATATACCATTTACCACTGATGAAGCAAAAAATCTACCAAATAAAGTTATAGTTATGGGGGGTACAACTCCAGGTCATAGCACGGATATGGTAGGTGCAGAACTTGCATATAAAACAAATTCTTCAAAATATATTATTGCAACAAATGTTGATGGCATATATGATAAAGATCCAAATAAATTTGAAGATGCAAAAAAAATACCCGAAATAAAAATTGTAGAACTTATTAAAAAATATGGAACTAAATGGAATATGGCAGGGAAAAACATTGTTATCGATGGCCCTGCTTTAGAAATTATTTCTAAAGAAAAAATTCCAACCTATGTATTTAATGGAAAAAAATTAGATGAACTAGAAAAAATATTCAAGAATAAAAAATTTAATGGAACAAAAATAAAAATATAAAAAAAAGAAAAAAATTGTTTTTTATAACAATTTTACCTTACAAAATCTATATCAAAGTTTTTGTTTGTTACTGTTTTTACAGGTGCTTTTTGCATAGCAGGAGACCCTTGTGGGCCAAGTAGATTAGGTGATTGTACACCAGTCATAATAGCCATTACCCTGCATTTCCCTTCAAACTCTGGTAGAACTCTTGCACCAAGTATCACATTTGAATAGCAGTCAAGATCCTCTGTTAATGATTTTGCAACATCTTGAACATATTTTAGGCTCATATTTGGGCCACCTGTAATATGAACAAGTGCTCCATTTGCACCGGTGTAATCAACATTTAGAAGTGGATGATTCAATGCTTCTTGTACTATTGACTCAACTCCAGCATCCTCATCTGATTCACCCCAGAGCATAACAGATAGTCCACCTTGGTTCATAATTGATTTCATATCTGCATAATCAAGGTTAATTAACGATGGTACAGTAATTGTTTCAGATAATCCTTTTACAGTTTCAGCTATCATTTGATCCATAACTGAAAATGCTTGGTTTATAGGTAGATTTGGTACAAACTCAAGAAGTCTGTTGTTATCAAGTACTACTGTACTGTCTGCTTTTATTCTAAGTTTATCAAGGCCTTCATCTGCTTTTATAAGTCTTGCTCTTTCTACATTGAATGGAGTTGATACCATGCAAGTAACTACTGAGTTATGTTTTTTTGCCATTTCAGCAACTACAGGTGCAGAACCTGTGCCTGTTCCTCCGCCCATACCAGCAGTAATAAATACAAGATCTGAATCTTTTATCAAATTCTCTATTTCTCTACTTGATTCTTGGGCAGCTCTTTGTGCTACTTCTGGAAATCCACCTGCTCCTAGACCGCGGGTTAGGTTTTCACCAATTAATATTTTATGATCTGCTTCTACTAAATCAAGTGCTTGTTTGTCTGTATTTATAGCTATTGTATCTGCGCCTTTTACACCTAATTTGTTTAATCTAGTTATCGTGTTTCCTCCGGCTCCACCGCATCCAACAATTGTTATTCTTGGTGTTCCAAACATATCGTCTTCATTAATTTTTAATCTGTTTTCTTCATCTTTTTTATTTTCTACTGCATTTTTAATAAATGATTCCATATTCTTGTTTTCTCCCATACAATTCCTCCTATTTGCTGGTAGTTTGAAGGACGCCCATCCCGAGGCGCCCTTCTGTTAAGGGGTGCATCCCATCCCCTCCTAATTATTTTAATGTAGGTAGTTATTTTTTCATGTAAGGCTCAATGGACTCGACGGCAAGTTCCATTTCTTGGACTTTTTTTATTTTTTCCGCCTTTTCAATTAAATCATTGGCATAGTTTTTAATAAAATCGTTTACCGCATGTCGAATAACCTCCGACCTAGTTGCAAACTCTCCAGCTCTCACAAAAAGATCTATTGAGTGAACATTTCGCTGGGGTAATCTTATGGTTATCCTTTGCGTTTCCATTTTTCTCCTCACATTAAACTAGCCTTTGCCATTATGATGCCATTATTGCGTCGATAATACGTCTAAATTACGCCGATTAAACGACACCAGACATCATTTGTCTGACAAACATAGAACGAATGTGTGGTTAAGTTTATATAATTTTCGCTAATTTTTAAGCAGCCGTATATGCACCTGCATATGTAGAGAATTATGAGCGTACAATATGGCCAAATGCAACAGTTCCAGAAATTTTTTCTATTTTAACTTTGACACTTGTGCCTTTTACGGCTCCATTAACATATATAATGTATTTATCAAAATAGGCTATACCGTCGCCTTTTTTGCCTATATCTTTAATTGTTAAATCGTAAGTATTTCCTTCTTTAAGTCTTTCTGAAGGCTGTGTGACAACTTTTTTCTTACGTGCTTTAACTGATCTAAATGCACCACATGCATCACATCTTATTAGAGTTGTTCTACCTTTTTTTACAAGATGGGTATCAGGTCTGTTACACTCAGAGCAGATGACATAGGTATCAACATATTCTTTTATTTTATTTTTAATATTTCTTGCTGGGATCTTTCCTTGGAAAACTGCTCTGCTACCTACTATTTCACCAGCAGTACCAAGTCCACCTAATAAAAATTTAAGAATCTGATCGGCAGGACGGTTAAGAGTATTTGCTATTTTATCAAAATTTCTAATTACTGTAGTGTTTCCTTCATAAAAAACATCTGCAATAGGAACCTTAAATCTGTCTTCTGCAACTTCTTTGTCTGGAGTGCTGTCTATTACTCTTTTTAATAATTTTTTATACTCTTCATCTGCCATATTTTCAACCTGCAAATAGAATAACTATCTAAAAAACTTGTGTTTGAAAATATTTCCCCTCTAAATCGATTTTTATAGATTATTTTTTTTGAAATCACTAGTATTTAATGATATCAGGTCTGATCTTTTTACCCATTACAAATATACCTTGTTTCATTGCTTTCTCTGCAACTTCAGTATTTCTAGTATATACTTTTTTGTTTCCTTTATTCCAGTACCATATGAATTCAGACATTTGTCTCCCCCACAAATGAACTTATGTAGCACTAGGCAAATAAGAGATGTTATAAATAGTTTGCCAAAAAAAGAAAATTTAATTGTAATTTTTTATTTTTAATCATGCTCGTCTTTAATCTCGCCAAAGATTTCTTCAATTAAATCTTCCATACTTACAAGGCCGATAGTATGACCCTTTTTGTTTTGTAAAACTGCTATATGTGTTTTATAAAGCTTCATTTTTCTTAAGACATCATCTACTTTCATACTCGGATTAATTATTAACACATCACGCATAATTTCATTTATTTTAGTTTTTTTATCCTCAAGTTTCAAGGTATCTTTTACATGAACCATGCCAATAATGTCATCATAATTTTTATCATATACTGGAAACCTTGAAAAACCTGTTTTAATAGATTTTTTAATAAGATTATCTATAGTATCTTTTTTATTGATGAACTCAATTTTATATTTAGGATTATCAACTTCATCGACTATTTTTTCATCAAACTCAAAAACATCGCTTACCATTACTCTTTCATCTTTTTCAATTGTTCCTTCTTCTTCCCCTAGTTTCATCATAGCAATTATTTTTTCTTCTGTTACAATGTCTTTTTGTTTTTCACCTTTCCCAATAAGTTTTAAAAGACCATTTGAAATCGTTTTTACAGATACAACTATAGGATGAAATATTTTTGTAAAAATACTTATTGCTTTAGCTGATTTTAAAGCCCATTTTTCGTTTTTTCTACCAAATGCTTTAGGGGTAGTCTCACTAAATATTATCACTAGAAAAAACATTAGAAGTGTAGCAATTCCAACACCGATACTTCCGAATATCTTTGTTGTGACAAAACCTGCTAGAACCGATGCAAAAATATTTACAATATTATTACCAATTACTATAGCACTTATAACATCATCTGGTTTTTTTAATAATCCTTCAAGAATTTGTGCTTTTTTATTTCCGTTTCTAGCTTTATCAACAATAATAGCTCTATCTATTGATACTAGTGCCATTTCAGAACCTGAAAAAAAGGCTGAAATAAAAATTAAGAAAGCAATTATTATGATACTTACTATAATATATATCATATTGTTTTTGATTCCCTCTTAAGATAACCGCCCATATTAAATAATCCTTTTTAAGTTTAATTGTCATAATTTAGGGATTTTCACAGGATATTATTCTCAAATACTGGAAAAATTTTTTATATCACTTTATTTTCACCAATAAATTATTAAAACATAATCCTGTTACCAGGAAAAGTCGAACTTAAAAACAAAGCACAATGGAGATCTATTAAAATGGTTGAATTTAAAGTTGTAATAAATGATACAAAAAACGGAAAATCTCATCAGGTAAAAGTAGAAGGACATCATGCAAATTCACTTATTGGAAAAAAAATCGGGGAAGAAGTAGATGGAATTTTTATTTCTCTTCCAGGTTATAAACTTCAAATCACTGGTGGAACTGATAAAGATGGATTTGCAATGAGAAATGATTTACCTGGCGTGGTTAGAAGAAAGCTTTTACTTAGTAAAAGCAAAGGATATAAACCAAAAGAAAAAGGAAAAAGAACTAAAAAATCAATAAGAGGAAATACAGTAAACCAAGATATTGTTCAAATTAATATGAAAGTTAAAAAACATAGTTCAAAACCAATTTCTGATTTACTAAAATCTCAAGATAAAAAAGAAGAAAGTAAAGAAGAAGATAAAGAAAAAGAGGTTAAAGAGGAGCAATAATGAGTCTTCCCAAGCAACCTGAAATAAATATTGGAATGATCGGCCATGTCGATCATGGTAAAACAACTCTTACTCAGCGTCTTTCAGGAAAATGGACTGATGAGCATTCTGAAGAATTAAAAAAAGGTATATCTATAAAACTTGGATATGCAGATGCTGCTTTTTATAAATGTCCAAATTGTGATGAACCAAAATGTTACTGTACAGATAAAAAATGTCCAAGTTGTGGTAGCCCTACTGAACTTTTAAGAGTGGTATCTTTTGTTGATGCACCAGGCCATGAAACCCTTATGGCTATAATGCTATCTGGTGCTGCAATTATGGATGGAGCAGTACTTGTTATTGCTGCAAATGAGGAATGTCCTCAGCCGCAGACTAGAGAACATTTGACTGCTCTTGATTTATCAGGAATAAAAAATATTGTTATTGTTCAAAATAAAATAGATCTAGTAAGTGAAAAACAAGCAGTAAAAAATTATGAACAAATTCTAAAGTTTGTAAAGGGAACATCTGCTGAGGGTGCACCAATTATACCGGTTAGTGCTCATCAAGATATCAATATTGATGTTTTGATAAAAGCAATGGAAGAAAAAATTCCAACTCCCGATCATAATCTTGAAAAACCATCGCTAATGTATACAGCTCGTAGTTTTGACATTAATAAACCTGGTGCTAGACCTAATGAATTAAAAGGTGGAGTGATTGGTGGTTCCTTGGTTCAAGGAGTTCTTTCAAAAGGAGACGAAATTCAAATAGCTCCTGGCAGAAGAATTGAGGTTGAAGGTAAGAAAAAAATTGAAAAAATTACTACTAAAGTTGATTCTTTATTTACTGGGGGTAAATCAGTAGATAAGGCAACACCCGGTGGACTTATTGCTATTGGAACAACTCTTGATCCATCACGAACTAAATCAGATTCTTTTGCAGGAAAGGTTATTGGAAAAGTAGATACTCTTCCACCAACCGTTAGAGATTTTCATTTATCTATTAGTTTACTTAAGCGTGTTGTTGGAACAATTGAAGAAAAAAACGTTGAGCCTATTAAAACAAATGAACCATTGATGCTTACAATTGGAACTGCAACTACTGTTGGCATAGTATCTGAATTTAAAGGTGATTTAATCGGCGTTGAATCAAAACTTCCGGTATGTGTCAAGGAAGATCAACGGATTGCTATTAGTAGAAGGATAGATGGCAGATGGCATCTGATAGGTTACGGGAACGTAAAAATAGATCAATAGTTGTACTTGATAGCAGCGCTGCTATGATGCCTTTTGAGTTTTTAGTTGATTTAGAAAAGGGCTTAACTAGGCTTTTAGGTAAATTTAGAATAATTGTCTCTAGTAGTGTATTAAATGAACTTATTTTTTTAACTGAAAAAGGATCTGGTAGAAAGAAAAGATTTGCTAAACCTGCTCTTGATTTAATTAAAGATTATGAAGTAGTTGATACTAATAAAAATGCTGATGATTCAGTTTTAGAACTTGCAGTTAAAATGGATGGCATAGTTTTTACAAATGATAAAGAACTTAGAAAAAGAGCTAAGAAAAATTCTTTGAAAACAATTTATTTAAGAGGAAAAAATAGACTTGTGTTAGAATAATTTTAGAAATTTTTTGGAAAGTTTTTATAAACAAAGTGTGTATTCAACTTTCTTGTTATACTGTCGGGGTGGCTCAGCCTGGTTAGAGCGCCTGACTCATAAGCGCAGCTTAAAGGGTTCGAAAATAGTTGCCTTTATGGCGTTAAGATATCAGGAGGTCGCGGGTTCAGATCCCGCCCCCGACATACAAACTACTGACTCACCCCCTAAAAAAATTAAATTTACTAAACAGGTTCATATCCGGGATATTTTTAATATATTAACATAAAAACAAACAAGAAATTTCCAAACTTTAGTTTGCGAGATGAATCGTATGGTAAGATAATTTAAAAAACTGTTAAGTGTTTGTTCCCATAAATGGGAAAACTATCTCATTTTTGTCATTTAAGGGCTGACAATTTCTAGTATTTCCATAAAATTGCTTAAAAGGCTTTATAAAAAAAATATTGCTAAGGAGTTTATTTTAAAAATAATATGTGTTGAAAGTAGAAATTTACACAAAGCGAAGATTTTTTAAGTAAAATATATAAATAACAAGTAACATAACTAAGAACTGGTACGAGTAAGACCTGCTGAAAGAATGACGACTCCATAGCGAGTTTAGGACGAGTAAGCAGGAATCGTGCATTATTTTTTTACATGAAATATTCTTTATGTTTTAGTTTTTCTTTTAGTATGTTGAAATATTCAAAGTTATCTTTTTCTAATCCATGTGAATATCTATATTGTATTGCTCCAGCTACAAAATCAGCTACTTGGATAGCTTGTTTCTTTCTTGAATCAACGTGATAAATATTTATCTGAGGTGAAATGTAAAACATTTTTGAACAAGTATAAATTATGTAGTTTCTTAGTTCTTCTTGTTTTTCTTGAGCCATACATCTATCTATATAAATATTAATTTTTTTTGTTTTCACTGCAGATAAACATTTCTCTAAAAGTTCTTTTAATAGATAATTATTCAAAACATCAGGTTTCTTTTGTAGTTCTTTATTTACTTTTCTTTTGTACATCGTTAGAGAGTGAATTTCTAGTTCTGTATTAACTATCTTTTTTAAAATTGCTTTTCTAATTGTTTTGTTTGAATTTGAGAATTTTAATTCAGGCTTGTTTTTATGTTTTTTCTTAAGTTTTCTTTGTCTAATCTTTTTTGGTATTCTTGATATCTTTTTATTTTCTTTATCTGTTTTTACTACAATTGCAGATAATGTAAAATAATGGGAAGGTGGTTTTGTCTTTCTAATGTTGAATCCTAGGTCTCCGCTTTCATCGATGTATATGTATAACATAACTAAATTGTTATGAAGAAATAGTTGTTTTTTATTTTATCGATTTTTTTGTGTAAAATAGTAGATATTTTTATTTTAAATTGGATTTTGTACCAAAAACAAAGTCAAAAAAGCAGAAAAACAAGCAGTTTACATATATAAAAATGGTACATATAATATTGGACTCTCCTTAAGATAATTTTTAGTAAGAATTCTTATTTTGAGGGAACTTGAGGCCGTGGTTCTAAATCCTGCCCCTGACACTATCACTTGTTCTTCAGAGTCGGGTACAGTTTTATTTTTTTAAAAAAGTCGTTCTTTATTTTTTTTGTTCATAAGCCATAATGCTATAGGCTTTAAATCACCAGGATTAGCCATTTTTGAACTAGTCCAAACATCTAATTTATTTTTAGATGAATCCTGACAGCATTCCTCACATAAAAAATGACTGTCATGAACTACAAGTCCAGATAGGTTTTCTTCAAGATCAATTGTTTTTTTGCATACATCACAAATTCTAGTACTAAGATTTACATCCATTTTAGTAGTATTTTCTTGCACACTATTAGTTTTATTTACTACTTCAAAAATATCATCTTTTGAGATTTCTTCCCAGGTCATCAATTCTGAGTCGATAAGAATACTTTTTTTTGAATCTTTTGTTTCTTCTAATAAATTTTTCACATGGTTTGATATTTCATTTATGTCAATATCTTTACCCATATTTTTCTCTCCTCAATTTTATACATTAATTTCTTTTAAAAATAGAAGGGCATTAAAATTTTTTTAACAATATCTTATGTATTAGCTTTTTAATTATTTCCCATCCATTCCAATTTTATAATAATTAAATAAATTTTAAGCTTATAATATTTACTCTAATATTTCTTTTTTCATTTTTGTTGTATAGATAGTATCAACTTGTTTCCTTAGTATATCGCCAATAAATTTTGATCTATCGCCGATGTCATTTATATTGTCAATTCTATCAACAAGTTCACAAGGTAGTTCAATATAAACAGTTTTTTTATTCATAAGAATATGTAAAAAATAATAGATATATTAACTTTTAGTTAAAATATCTTTAAAAAACCCATAAATTCACTAAAAATAGTTAAAATTGCAAATGCTAATGCAAAAAATATGTATTCAATATACATAACAGACCAGGCGTGTACGTTTTCAAGGGTTTTACTTTCTTTACTTCTTATCATTAAATAAAAAAGGAACATACTAAAAAAAGAAAAAAATGCTAAGATCCATAAATGTGATTCTAATAATCCTGCGTAAGTAAAAATTGGTATAAAAACAAATGGAAAAAGCATAAAAGGAAAACATAAAAGCGCGGTTTTTTTAATTCCCATTGTATTAATCAAGGTTTTTGTACCAGTTGCTTTATCTGCCTCGCTATCAGTTATGTCCTTAGTGGACATTCCACCTATTAAAAATGTAGTTGCGACTGCTCCTATTATTAGTGGTGTTGCTTGAAACGGATTTCCTCCGTCTGGTATAAAAACACTCCATGCTGCTAATATTCCAAGCATTCCACGGGGTATTGCAATCCATATTTGATTTATAAACAAATATTTTTTCATACGTGGTGGAAGAGAGTACATTACGGTAAAAACCATAATTAAAAATACAAAAAAACCAAACCAAGGGTTTATAACAACAGCTCTAAGCAAAGCAAAAAGATACAATATATATGCTAAGGATTGAGCAGCCTGAGGTTTTATTATGCCTCTAGGAATAGGCCTATACGGTTTTGATATTTTATCAGCATCTACATCTGTTGCTTGGTTTAAAGAATTGGATGCTGCGTTAACAATTGCCATAGTTAGGCCTGCTTGGCCTACTGTTATCATCCAATCAGAAGGTATATCATTATATGGTGGATTCAGATGATTAAAAACAAGGCTTGCAACCATAATAGACATAGAAACAATAAGTGGTGCAGCAAGAGTAAAGGGTCTGAAAAGATCAAGTGCGCCTCTAGCTTGTTTTGAAAGAAACTTTGTCCTAGTGTATGGAGCCTTCATTGTCCATTTACCAGGAACAGTGCCATCTTCTTTTGGATTAGGTTTGTTCATTGTCTGCTTATATCATGGACTACTATTTAATTTTTATTTTTGTTATAAAAAATAATTTTACTATATAATTTCATTACAAAGAATCTTTGCAGAGTTAATAGCGCAATTAATACCTATTCCTGGTGCTTTTGTGCAATCTCCAACTAAAAAAAGATTTTTAATTGGTGTTTTAATATCTGCTTTTTTGTTATCTATAGTTTTTGCTATACCATCAAGATGCCATATCGCTGGATAAAAACACCATTTAAGATCATTTTTATAATTAGGAATAATTCTTTCCAAATTTTTATCTAGAATTTTTCTAAGTTTTTTTAATATTTTTTTATTCTTTGCCTCTTTTGGATTACAGATAAGATATGATTGAACAATATGATCGTTTTTAGATAATCCTGCTTTAGGCGAGGCGGTCATAAAATCAATCATTCCAACAGCATCATTACCTTCAATACCAACATTTCTTTCAATAAAAACAAAGGTTTTTCCAATTAGATCAGACTTTATATCTTTTAAAGAATAATAAGCACATAAACTTCCAGTACCATATGAAGATTTTAAACTATTAACATACTCTTTTGGGAGATGTTTTTTATCTGCAATATCAAATAGATTTTGAACTAAAACATTAGCAATTACTTTATCACAATAATATTTTTTGTTGTTTGCAATAACACCTATTGCTTCACCATTTTCAATGATGATGCGATCGACTGGTTTGTTTAGAAATATTTTTCCTTCGTGATTTTCTATATATTTAACCAGTTTTTTTATGATATATGATAACCCGCCTTTTGGATATCTTACTCCTTTCAGACGCATATCTTTTTGCGTCCTAAATACCTCGCCGGTTGAGATAATATCTAAATTGTTTACAGTTGTAAACAATCTCGAATTTACTTCTAAAACAATCTTTGTCTTACCCTTAGCATATTTTTTAATAGTCTCCGTTATTGAGGCTTTATCCATTTCTTTCATAGTTTTTTCACTAGCTAAGAGAACTCTTAAGATATTTGGAATCATTTTTATTTTTTCAAAGTTTGTTACAAAATATCCAAAGTGATCATTTTTTTGTTCATATAATCTTGATTCTAAAATTTCTATATCTTTAATCGGAATTGATAGAATCTCACTAATCTTATCTAATATCCCTCCTCCTATTACATGGTATCCTAAATCAAGGTTAATTCCATCGAGTTTTTTTTCTTTGAATATTTTCTCTAAAGGCGGTTCTGAAAAAGGAACATGCATGTTAAAATCTTTTAATATATCAAGATATTTTTTGTAATTTAAAGAGGACATATCCATTGAAAGAGCTCTTCCACCGGATAGATTTTTTTTTTCAAATATTTTTACTTTATATCCCTTTCCCGAGAGGATAGCTCCTGAAATTAATCCGCCAATCCCTGCTCCTATAATGCATATGTTTTTTTTGGTTGCCATAAATTTTTACATCCTAGGTTTAAAAATTTTTTCTCCTATTAATGGTGTAAATATAATATACCAGATTATTGGTATTATAATTAATAATATTGAATAATAAACACCAATTATTGATATGAGCATAATTGGTACAAGTGAGTATCTCAGAAAGGACTGGATGCCAATTATTTTCCTAATTTTTGATCTATCAAATTTGCCCATAGTAAGAAATTTAATACTGAGAATTAAAAATAATGCTGTAAGTAATATTAAAACGATTATTTGAAATAGATTGTATGTAAATTTAAAGAAAACAAATGGTGTGAATAGTAAAAACGCTGATAAAAATCTAATGCTTAGTCCAAAAATTTTAAAGGGATTAGGAATAGATAAAGCATTACCTTTAATTTTTACTCCTAAAGACAGTGCAATGTTTTTTACTTCCATCTTATAATCATGATCTGCATCTTTTACCCCATTTTGTATGGCATTCATATACAATATATTGTTAAAAGTTAAAACAAAAATGATCCAAGTTATAATATTTGGTTTACCAAAGGACAAAGCTCCAAATAAAAATATTAACGAGACAGATATGGCAACCAGAAAATCTGAACCAACGATTTTTTTTCCATATATATCATAAATGCTTCCTAGAAAGCCTGCTATTACAATACAGCTGATAGCGGTGATTTTATATTTGTCAATAATTTGTCCATACCAAAGTATAGCAATTATGAGAAATGTAAACATTATCAAAAATATTGTTATTGTAAGAGTGGATTTTTTACTTACTACTCCACTTACAAGTGGTTTTTTTTTCAGATCATCTACTAGTTTATCTAATTCTATGTCTATATAATCATTTAATATAAAACCAAAAATACATGAAAATGCTCCTATAAGAAATACCAATGTTAGACTATAAAGGTCATAAACGCCAACAGTTAATGCTCCGATTACAGGTACTATTCCAAGAGCACCTATACCTGGAATCCTTAATAGTTTTGCATAGGCAGATATCTTTTTCATAAATAATATGAAATTTATTTTTATATTTGAGTCTTTCTAATAATCTTACGACATCAATAAAAGACTTCTAAGAATATGAATATCTGGAATACTACAATCATCGCTCTTGTTCCAGTTCTTTCGTATCGCTCGAATGCTTTCCATATCTTCTTTTCATCATCTGTAAGCACTGCGATATAACTAAGAGCCCAGGTTATAATTAAAGTCAAAGCTAATAATGTTCCACCTATTAAATAGATATTTCCAAAAACTTGTGGTACTCCAATATTTAGATAGTCGTACCCAGGTAGTATATATAAGGGAATAAAAAGTATGTAAAAGAATAGAGCAATATACATTGCTTTTTTACGACCATGTTTTACAGGTGTTGTTTTCCAACCCGCTTTTAAATCACCAATATAATCTCCAACACAAACCATAATTTCTCTGCCAACTTCTTGGAAAAAAATGGCAAAACCTAAAGGTAACATAACTAATAGGTGATTTGGAAATGCAGCTATCGACCCCCAATAGGGTATCGCTCCGACTCCAATTGCTACTGAAATATGTCCAAATATTCCATGCATTTTACCATAATAGTTGTAGTACAGACCAATTAAAACAAGGAATGCAGTTAATGCTGCGCAATTAAAATTTAAAGTTCCTCTGTCAAAATAATTTACAAATAACGCAAGTAAAATTGATGAAAACATTAAAAATAATCCAAGATAGTTTGCAGTTTTCTTTTTTATATGTCCCGAAGGAATTGGTTTATACGGGCGGTTAATTTTATCTGATTCTAAATCAGGTACATCATTATGAATCATAGTTCCAATTGATAAAAATGCTGGAGCAAGGATAATCAATATAAATTGATACATAGAAACACTTTCATTTAAAAAAACCCCTGTGTTTAAAGCTCCTACTACTGCCCCAAAACAACAAAGAAAGAGTATTGGGGGTCTGATCATCATTCCCCAAGTATATAATTTTTGAGTATTCATCAAGAGGGTATAATTGCAACTTTCCTATATATCCTTAACGTTATCTTATTTTGCTAAGAAATACCTAGATTAGTGAAAATTTTGGAAATTAGACCGTGAACAACAAATATTATCATGCCGGTTATTGCAACAGAAGAGATGGAAATTAGAACTTTTCTATTTTCAGAAAATCTTGATCTTTCTATTAAAACTGTTGCAAATGTCATAAAAAACAATAAGACAAACCATCCAATAAAATTTAAGAGAGGTACTTCGAAAAACTTAACTCCTTCTAGAGAAGATTTCCAAACCCACCAATTATTATGGTGGGCAATAGGGTCCTCTAACATATCTAAAAAAACACCAAATAGTCCTGCTAAAATTGATATTAATAATATTTGAAGATGATTTTTTTTATCATAAATCTGACTAACAGCATGCTTTCCCATATTCATAAATAAAAATAAATTTGCACTCCAGGCCAAAACAATTGATAAAGGCACACCTCCACCAACGACTGAAACATACAAAAAATATCCGGGGTAATAATATCGTCCGCTTGCCACACCAGCGGATTCTATAAATAATGCGGCAAGTATCATAGGAAGAAAGTACATACAGGTTTTTTTCCAGCCATATTTTTTATATGAAAATAGTATAAGCAAAACCCATACAACACAAATAGTAAAAACAAATAAATGAAGTAACTGTGTATTTTCTCCAAAATTAGGATTGAAATTGACATAAATCATTTATTTTTCTCCTTTGATTTTTCTCTGGTTTTTCTAATTATTAGCATTGCAAAGATTGGTATTAATGAGAAAATTCCCCCCATCATTGTCCCAGAAATAAAACCAGATGAAAAACCAATTATAAACATCATAATGACAATAAAAATGTATAAAATTAGATAGAAGTTGACTTTTTTCCCTAATATTTTAATGAAGTCTTTAGTTAAGTTCTCTCCTTTATATGAATAATCGTTTCTACCTGTGTAGTATAATATTATTGTAGCAAGAACTCCAATGATTCCTATTGGCAAAAAAAGATAAATATTTTCTATTATAAAATTTACAAAATTGTTTTCCATTCTTTCATCATTTTATTAACTAAAAATGATTTAAATAAATTTATGTTTATCAAATATTAATAAAAAATATTAAGGCTAGATGATTATTTTGGGATTTTATTGATTAAAAAAGATCTGTTTATTTTAATCCGATATGGATAATATTATATAAAAAAAGAAGATACATGTTAAGATATGTCAATAGATATAACAATAATTATACTGCTAATATTTGCGGGATTTACTAGTGGTCTTTTTATTGGCATCTGTAGTGGCACTGCCGCAGCTATCATGATACCTTTTTTAACTGTTTTTTTAGGAAATTCTATATTTAAATCAATAGGTACGAGTCTTTCAATTGATAGTCTAGTCGGGCTTACAGCTGGTTTAATGTTTTTCAAAAATAAAAAAGTTAAATTAAAGTCTACTGCCCCAATAATAATCTCGGCTGTAATTGGCGCAGTAACTGGTAGTTTTTTTACTTCAAAATCATCTGAGACTGGTTTGAATATTTATATTGGTGTAGTTTTGTTGATATTTGGTATTAATCTAATGTATAATGGTGTCCAGAAGAATGTTGATTATGTTAAATCAAAATATTCCTTTGATTTTTTTAAAAAACATAAGATGCTCGTTTTTATTATAGGTGGTTTTCTTATTGGTCTTATGAGTGGATTTACAGGTTTTGGTGGTGCAGCTTTTGTTGCGATTGGCCTTGTTTTTATCCTTGATTACAATCTTCATTCAGCAATTGGTACTTCTCTATTGATGATGTTTTTCATTGCAGGTGCTGGGGCGATTGTTCATATTGCTCGCGATGAATTTATTTTAAGTCAGGCTTCATTTGCGATACCTGCTGCTGTTGTTGGAGCAATGTTTGGATCATTATTTGCAAATAAAATAAATGAGGATATACTGGGAAGAATTATTGGTTTTTTAATGTTATTTTTAGGTATAGCGGTCTTTGCGCGAATG
The DNA here is from genome assembly GCA_964638155.1 of uncultured Thermoplasmatales archaeon. Classification (GTDB taxonomy): domain Archaea; phylum Thermoplasmatota; class E2; order DHVEG-1; family DHVEG-1; genus CAYZTD01. The sequence continues at coordinate 43,062 of CAZWYI010000002.1, forward strand.
TATATTAATATTTAGATGTGTTAAAAATATATAGAAAAATAAATTAATTAAATATAATTTTAATTTTTCTACAAATAAAATCAAGTTATATCAAGAAATATTAGTATTTGCCGATATTTGTATAATAAGATTTATATACTCATATTTAATATATTTATTGTGAATGGGGGAGATCTATTCAGAGTTTTTTTTTAATAAAAAATCTCTCCTCACCACCTTCAAATCTTCCCCATTCTCTCCTCATTCACTTTTTATTATTTATCTATAAAGTATTTTAGATGCCTTTTTTGTAACAACTTCCCTATATTTTTCATCAACTGCTATCATCACCATCCAATCAGGTATAACCCTTGATTTGATGGCCTTACTCATAGGAGTAAAATCTTCGAGTTTTTTTACGCCGTTAAAATCTAAAATAAGAGTATCAGTTTTATCAATTCTAGGTTCAGATTGATGAAGCTCAACATATGGAACATCAATTATTACATTTCCATGTGGAATATTTAGTTCTTCTTCAAGTTCTCTTTCTTTTTCTCTTCTAAAACTAGGATTATCCATCTTCTTTACTACATCAATTTCAGATGGGTCTAGATCACTCATAGTTGCATAATATGATTGCTTGAAAAGATCTCTGTATTTAAGCCTGGTTGCTATTTCAAATTGATAACCGCCGATTTTTTTTAGTTCATTTATCAATTCACCATCAGTTAATTTAAAAAACTCAAAAGGATCAGCATCATCAAGAAGATCAATTGCTTTTGAAAGCATTAATTCTGCAATCCTTACTGTTTTATGATAATAAACAGATGAATACATTAGGCTTCTAGCCATTAAAATATTTTCAACAACGCTTATCCCTTTTTTTCTAACCATTAGTTTATTATCAAAAACACAAAGTGTTTGAAGAAAACGATCAATATCAATAATTCCATATGCAACACCAGTGTAATAAGCATCTCTAGCTAGATAATCAAGCTGATCAACATCTACTGAACTTCCAAGAATCTGTGTATGATAAATTTTGTCTTTAACTCTTCCCTTTATAATATCTGCGACCATATGTGTATCTATCTCGTGTTTATTTAGAATATCAAAGACACTATTTGATTCAAGAATTTCTTTTTCGTTTTCATCAAATATAGCATGTTCTCCAATTATTAGTTTCTCTGTTAAATCAACATGATCAACGTTTAATGTTTCTCTTAAAAGTGATTCAAGTGTATGAGAAAAAGGACCATGTCCTATATCATGTAGAAAACCTGCACATGAAATAATTTCTTTTTCATTTTTATCAAGGTTAAGTGCATCAGAAACCTTACTAGCCATATAATGGGTTCCAAGAGAATGCTCAAGTCTAGTATGATGTGCACCTGGAAAAACAAGATGTGCAAAACCCAACTGCTTTATACTATGAAGCCTTTGAATCTCAGGTGCTTTAATTAGATCTAAGAATACACCTTCAAGTTTAATATCTCCATGAATAGGATCTCGGATTGTTTTATACGTTTCAGTCATATTTAATAGTAAAAAATCTTATTTTTTATACTTCCTGTAAAAGAAATGCACCAAGACATTTAACTTTTTCTTTGTAAGTTTTTGGATAAAGAAATCTTTCACAGGCAGTTATACTGCTAAGAATAGAGTTACCATCTTGTGGCGTGAAACAAAAACCTACAACTTCGTTATCATTTACTACATGGATTGTCGGAAGAACAGCTACAGTCTGGTTAAGAATCCTACCATAATGTCCATGTTCACGTCCATATGAAAACACTAAGTTCGCTGATTTTTTATTTGATACAGCAACCCTTGGGTTATCAATAAATTTCTTTTTAACATCATCAATTGAAGTTTTATTTTTAAGTTTTAAATCATACCATATGCTATGCATATATTGGGTATTAAGTTTCAAAGCACTTGAAAAAACATTTAGCTTAACACCTAATGTTTTATACAAATGATAAACATCTACTGCATGATGAGTGCCCATTGTTTTATCTTTATGAGCGCCAACCTCTGGAGAAGGAATAAAATTTTCAACCTGGCTTATATCATTTGCACGTCTTATACATAAAAATCTTCCTTCTTTCAGATTGTTTTTATTATTATCTCCAATTGCAAGTGTTTTTATCAAAACAGCAATGTTATGAGTGTTACAACTGACTATATGGATAAATTTATCTTTTTCAGATACTATTTCATCATTTATTCCAACAGCATACATCTTTCCAAAGCCAAACTCAGAGCCCTGTGCCAAAAACCCTTTGGTTTTGTTTTTGTATTTTTTGTAGTATTTTTCTTTATTCATTAGGCCAGTACCTTTTGGTGTACAATCAATAACAACATCAGCTCTTTTGATAGCTTCTTCTGATCCATACACTGGCTCAATTCCTAACTCTTGAAAATCTGTCTTTTTTTCATCTCTAACACATAGGTTAGCTCCTCTCTTGATTAAACCTTTTACCTTTGGTCTATCAACAAGTTTTGGACTGTGTTTATAAAAAGTTACTTCGTCAATCCCAAGATCCTCTTTAGCATCACATAAAAGACCAATTAATGGTTCACCAATAGTGCCAGTTCCAACAACATGCACGATATTTCCATTAGACATATCCATCATGCCTCCCCAATATTTGAGCAGTCACGGTAATATACAATATGCATATAACTGTTATCATTTTAAAAACAGAAACAAGGGAATACTTTTTAAAGGGTAATATATTTCACCTACTCCATGGCATTACCTTTAGACGTACTAGAAAAATCAATGAACCAGAAGCTGTCACTTCTTTTAAAAGATGGAAGAGAAGTTGATGGAAAGCTATCAGGATATGATGAATATATGAACATGGTTCTAACAGATGTAGAAGAAACTGTTGGAGAAACAAAGAGAAGACTTGGAACAATTATCCTTAGAGGAAACAATGTTGTAAGTATATCTCTGTTATAAGCCTTTTAAGCGAAATATATATATACATGTTACTTATTTGTTTACTATGGAAGGAATCGGGCTGGTAGTTTTTTGTTAGAGTGCATCCCATCCCCTCCTAGTGAGGCCAGCCTACCTTCCCTTTTGATTATGTTTTTTTAAAAAAGATTTAAGTATAGTTTTAAGATACAACAAAATGGTTTTTATGGGGAAAATTTTTAAGGCAACTACAGGAAAAAAAATTAGATGTAAAGGTTGGAGACAAGAAGCAATTCTTAGGATGCTTGAAAACAATCTTGAGAATGCTGAAATTCCTGAAGATTTAATTGTTTATGGTGGAACAGGTAGAGCTGCCAGAAACTGGGAAAGTCATGATAAAATAGTTGAAATTTTAAAAAACCTTGAATCAGATGAAACAATGATAATACAATCTGGTAAACCTGTAGCTGTTTTTAAAACATATAAAAATTCTCCTAGAGTTCTTATGGCTAATTCAAATATTGTTCCGCATTGGAGCAACTGGGAAAAGTTTCATGAGCTAGATAAATTAGGCTTAATTATGTATGGTCAGATGACGGCCGGGTCATGGTGTTATATAGGAACTCAAGGTATAATACAGGGAACATATGAAACATTTGCAGCTCTAGCTAAAAAACATTTTAATAGTGATCTTTCAGGTAAAATAGTTCTAACTGGTGGTGTTGGTGGTATGAGTGGTGCACAACCCTTATCTGTAAAAATGGCTGGTGGTGTGTGCATTGCTGTTGAATGTGATGAAAAACGTATTGATAGAAGAATAAAAGCAGGTTTTTGCGATAAAAAAATGTATGATATAGATAAAGCTGTAGAACTTGCTCGTGAAAAAAAGAAAAACAAAGAGGCTTTTTCTATAGCTGTTCTTGGAAACTGTGCTGATATTCATCCTAAACTAGTGAAGAATGGTTTTAAACCAGATATAGTGACAGATCAAACAAGTGCCCATGATGAACTAAATGGATATGTTCCAGCGGGATATTTCGGTGATACACTTAAAGATGCGGTTGAACTGAGAAAAAAAGATCCAAAGGCATATATTGATTTATCCTTTAGAAGTATGAAAGCACATTGTAAGGCAATGCTTGATTTTCAAAAAAGAGGTTCTGTTGTTTTTGACTATGGAAATAACCTTCGTGGTCAGGCAGAAAAAGCAGGTCTTAAAGATGCTTTTTCATATCCTGGTTTTGTTCCAGCCTATGTTAGACCTATGCTTGCAGTTGGCCGTGGTCCATTTAGATGGCTAGCATTAACAGGAAATCCGGATGATATTATTAAAACAGATAAAGCAATTCTTGAAATGTTTCCTGATAACAAAATTCTTTCCAACTGGATTACACTTGCCGAAGAAAACCTACCATGGGAAGGTCTTCCTGCTCGTGTATGCTGGCTTGGTTATGGTGAACGTGAGCGTTTTGCTTTAAAGATTAATGATATGATTAGAAATGGTGAAATAGGCCCTGTTGCAATAACTCGTGATCATTTGGATTCAGGTAGTGTTGCCTCACCGTATCGAGAAACAGAGGGTATGAAAGATGGAAGTGATGTAGTGGCAGATTGGCCACTATTAAATGCACTTTTAAATTGTGCGGCCGGTGCAGACAATGTTCAGATTCATAATGGTGGAGGTGTTGGAATTGGTCTTTCGACTCATGCCGGTATGGTTGTAGTATGTGATGGAACAAAAGAAACTGATGAACGAATAAAACGTGTTTTTAAAACCGATCCTGGTATGGGTGTAGTAAGACATGCTGATGCAGGATATAAAGAATCAATTGATCTAATAAAAAATTCTGATATCAGTTCACCTATGATAAAGAATAAGAAAAAATAATTTCTTTATTCTAATTTTCCAATTTCTTTTTCTACTTTATCTAAAATTTCACAAGATTTTACTAGTTCTTTCATTTTTGTATGATCTGGATAAAGAGGTCTATCTTCATCTAAATATTTGACATGTTTTCTAATTGCTTTTTTTGCTTTTGTAACTCCTTTTCCAAATTTATATTTTCTTAAATCAAGTGCTTGAGCTGCTGCCATAAACTCAATTCCAAGAATACCATATGCATTATCAAGAATCTGGAAATTTTTAATTGCTGTATTCATTCCCATACTTACAAAATCTTCTTGATCTGCTGCAGCAGGGATTGATTGAACACTAGCAGGATTTGAAAGAATTCTCTGCTCAACAATTAAACTGTCTGCTGTATATTGACTAAGCATAAGCCCAGAAAACATACCTGCACCTTTAGTGAGAAATGCAGGAAGTCCTACACTTAACGCAGGATTATTAAGTCTATTCATACGACGCTCACTCATAACACAAACCATAGTGATTGCATAACCTGCCATATCCATAGGAACACTTACAGGAGTTCCCTGAAAGTTAGCACCAGATATTTGTAAATCTTCATCTGGGAAAAAAACTGGATTGTCACATACTCCATTAAGTTCAGTTTCAACTTGTTCTTTTGCCCATTTAAGAGCATCATGGGCAGCACCAATTACTTGAGGAGTAGATCGCATAGAATATGCATCTTGAACTTTGCATTGGACCTTTCCTTCTTTTAAATCTCCACCTGTAACAAGTTTACATATAGAATTTGCACTGCGCACAGCACCACTAAAACCACGTGCCTCATGTAATTTAGGAGTATATGGGCCCATATTAGCCTTTAATGCATCAAGGCTCATAGCAGCAGCAATTTCAGCTTGTTTTAAAAAATTATTAGCATCATACAGAAAAATAGCACTCATAGCAGTTAAAAGATTAGAACCATTAATAGTTGCAAGCCCGTCTCTAGCCTTAAGTCCAGGTATCTTAATACCTGCTTTTTTCATAGCTTCTTTTCCAGGCATTAATTTTCCCTTGTAATAGGCTTTTCCTTCTCCAAGTAAAACTAACGCAATTTGAGACATAGGGGCAAGATCGCCACATGCACCAACTGATCCCTTCTGACATACAAATGGTGTAACACCTTTGTTTAACATTTCAACAAGAGTCTTTGTTATTTCAGGTCTACATGCACTTTGTCCATGAGCATGAACATTAATTCTTGATGCCATAGCACCTCTAACATATTCTATTGGTGCTGGATCACCTATCCCTGCTGAATGATTATAAATAAGATACCTTTGGAATTTTTTAACCTGATCATCAGAAAGAACTACCTCAGAAAACTCTCCAATACCAGTGTTTACTCCATACATTATTTCTTTTTTTTCAATTTTTTCTTCAAGAACTTTTCTGCATTTTTTAATTCTTTTTAAAGCATCAGGATGAAGTTCTACTTTTTCATTATATCTTGCAATTTTTACTAAATTTTCAACAGTCAGATCAGAGCCTTTTAAAGTAATAGTCATATTAGTCCTCCCTATATCAACATAAATCGAGTTACCCGTATTATATCAATATGTATTAATTTATCTGAAAACAAAACTAAATTTTAAATACTCCCTGTTTTTTTACGAATCGATTTATATGGATATTGAAACAAGTTTGTCTGTTGTAAATAAATTTATTAGTGATTTACTGCCAGAGTCTTTGCCTAACTGGATTGGAGAAGGTATTGTATCAGTTGCTATACTTCTAACTTTTGTATTTCTTGGCTGGGTTGTATACACTATTTTTGAAAAAGTTTTTTTAAGACTTGCAAAAAAAACAGAAACAAAACTTGATGATGAAATATTAAAAAATATTAAAAAGCCAATATATTTTCTGGTAATCGTAATAGGTCTTTATTTTTTCCTATGGAATTTTTCAGATTTACAACCATATAGAGGGATTATTGCTGTAATAATTTCTTTTATAGAAATTTTGCTTGTAGCATTTGCTATAACTCGTGTTATAAACGTTGTTTTTGCATGGTACCAAGAGAAAGAGGCAAAAAAGAAGAAAATGAGCGATCATATACTAATAGTACTTAGAAATATTGTCAATGCAATAGTTGTTCTAATAGCTTTTTTCTTTATATTAGGTGCAGCAGGAATTGATTTATCTGGTGTAGTTGTAGGTTTTGGAGTATCTGGTATAGTAATTGGTTTTGCACTTCAAAATGTTTTATCTGATTTTTTTAGTGCCTTTTCAATATATTTTGACAAACCATTTGAAATAGGTGATTTTATAATAGTTGGAGACTACGCAGGAACTGTTACAAAAATTACTATGAAATCAACAAGAGTAAAACTTCTACAAGGTGAAGAACTAGTACTTGCAAATAAAACTCTAACTACTTCAGATGTTAGAAATTTTAAAAAGATGAAACAAAGAAGAATCTCATTTAGTTTTGGAGTGACATACAATACTCCTACAGAAAAACTGAAAAAAATTCCAGATATGATTAAAGATATAATAGACCCTAAGAAAATAAAAAATCTACATAAACTTGATAGAGTCCATTTCAGCGAATTTGGTGATTTCAGCTTGAATTTTGATATAGTATATTATATGAAAAGTCAGGATTATTTACAGTACATGAATACTCAACAAGAAATAAATTTCAAAATAAGAGAAGCCTTTGAAAAAGAAGGAATTGAAATGGCATTTCCAACTCAAACCATCTTTTTAAATAAGGAAAACTAAAATTTCTTATTTTTTTATAACCATTTTTTTCTTTTAAAATATACAAGCATTATACATGCAACTGAAATCATAATAAATAATGCCATAGGATAACCCCAAACCCAAGTAAGTTCAGGCATAACAGTAAAATTCATACCATAAACTCCAGCGATAAAAGTCAGAGGAATAAAAATTGCTGCAAAAATTGTTAAAACCTTCATTACCTCATTCATTTTGTTACTAACACTGCTCATATAAATATCAAGCATACCTGAAATCATATCACGAAATGATTCAACTGTATCAATTACTTGTATGGTATGATCATAAAGGTCACGTAAAAAAATATTAGTTGTTTTTCTAATAAGCCGTGATTCTTCTCTCATTAAGCCACTTATCACTTCTCTTAATGGCCATATTGATTTACGGAGAAAAATCATTTCTCTTTTAAGCCTGTATATTTCTTGAAGTGTTTCAGGAATAGGATTTTCAATTAGCTCTTCTTCAATTGTTTCTATTTTTTCACTTATTTTTTCAAGTATTAAAAAATAGTTATCAACTATAGAGTCTATTAATGAATAAAGTAAATAATCAGCGCCCATTTTTCTAATTCTGCCTTTGTTATTTCTAATACGTTCACGTATAGAATCAAAAACATCTCCTTTCATTTCTTGAAAAGAAATTACCATGTTTCGAGTTAAAATAAAACTAATTTGTTCAATAGTAATATTATTATTTTCATCAAGATGAAGCATTTTTAAAACAATAAAAATATAGTTATCATAATCCTCCAATTTAGGTCTTTGATCTGTATTGAGAATATCTTCGAGAACAAGTGAATGGATGTCAAAGTTTTTTCCAATCTTTGAAATTATATCAGTATCATTGATACCATCAATATTAACCCAAGTTACAGATCTTTTATTTTTAAATGAAAAACAATCCTCAACCTTTTTATATTTTATCTCTTTGAAATCTTTTGAGTTATAATCTAATATAGAAATATCTGGTTTTTCTTGTTTTTTATCACCAATATAAACAAGGCTTCCAGGGGGAAGGCCTTTAGTTTTTGAGGTTTTTTTGATAATATTTCTCATTTTTTTCACCATATATGAGAACTTTAGATTATGTAATAATTTATTATTATTAAAAAACCTTGGAATAGTAATATTCATAAGAGATGTTATTATACCATTTAAAACACAGAAATACACTAAAAATATTTTATTAGCCCCGTAGTGTAGAGAGGTTTGTTAGGGGTAAAAACCTGCAGATCCTATAAGTCAATCATCGAAGGTTCTGGACCTTTGGACTCCAGTTCGAATCTGGACGGGGCTATGTTATTTTTTATTCTAACATAGTAACATCTATTTTTTCATTTAGATTTATAAGTGTGCCTTCTCCTCTCTTTCCTATACTGCAGTTTACAACTGTTGTCTTATCATATTTTGTATATCCTGGATTTTCATGGATATGTCCACATAGTAAAAGCCTTGGTTTGAAATCATCAATTATTTTTTTAAGTTCTTTACTACCACCATTATTTCCTTTGTATATTTCATCTTGAATCTTATATGGTGGTACATGACTTACGAGCACACTATCTTTTTCTACTAATTTTTTTTCATTTAGAAAATTATAGTCACTAGAGTTAAGCCCAGTTATTCCTACAAAATTAATGTCTTTTTTAACAATTTTCTTAAGTTCAATTCTTGTTGCATTACTTTCATCAATTCCTTTTTTTACATCCTCTGAATCTATATTGCCTGTTACTGCAAGAGTTTCTATTGGTATTTGATCTAAAAAATTCTTTGCAACTTCACCTGGTCCAAATTGAGTTATATCGCCACAAATAACTAAAATTTCTGGAGAATATCTTTCAATATTTTTTAAAACAATATTAAGTCTATATTGTGACCCATGTAAATCTGCTACAGCTAGAATTTTCATTGTTTTTCACCTAAGTTTTTTTTATGTTGGCATCACTGGATCTTCATAGATGGAGCGTAAATAGTCAAATTTTTCTTCAAAAATTTCTGCCTGTTTTTGAATTACAATTTCTGCGCTATTGATATCCATGTCTTCTACTTTTTTAGCATAGCTTACAAATCTTCCAAGCCATAAGGTCTTTAATGAGTCAAGTAGTTTGTATTTATCTTCATCTGTTTTTGCTTGTTTCCATGATGAAGCAAAATTATATACAATTTCAGTCCATATCTCTGAATCAAATTCTTGGCCATTATCTACAATATTTTCAAGTTCTTTTAGTATGCTTTCTGGAATATATTGTTTTATAATTTCCTTTGATGTTTCAAATTCTTTTCTAAAGTTTTTCTTCATATCTGGAACATTTACTTTCACTGGTATCGGTTTTTGACTAAAACATTCCCTGTAGTATTTTGTTTTAAAGGGAATTGGATGAGTAGCCCAGTATTCTTCATAATATTTAGCTAGTTCAAACATTTCTCCAGTAACCTTTCTAAACATTGGAATTAAAAACTTTTCAGGTTCTAAATAATGGGTTGTTGATTCATGTATTTTTAAGGAAAATAGCCCTTCTTTTACATACATTCTTTCAGCTGCTGCAACAGTTAATATAAAAATATCTATTCCGAAATCAGGTGGGAAAAGTGGATGGTTACGTAAAAGTTCATACAAATTTCTTGATATTGCATATTCTCCTGCGATGGGCTGTCTGACATCTATACCATATAATGCTCTAGTGAAAGGATAAACTAGGTTATTAGTTATCACTCCATCGTTTTTATCTCTAATATAATAAGGAACTGTTAAATCAGCTCGGCCGTAGACAATAGGGTTTGCAATCATAGGTAGCCACCTTGGTTTGATACTTAAAAGATCACCGTCCATTAAAACAACCATTTTTGCATCGCACTCATGTGCAATTTCAAAAATAGTCATAACACCTGCACCTTTTCCTTCAGAAATAATATCTTTTGTAGCTATTTTTTCAATTGATGAATAAGGCTGAAAAAGATCTACTGCTTGATTTGTATCATCACTTGATTCAGCAGTACTTATCACTATAGCTTTATTGAAATCTGGAAAATATCTATACAGTCCTTCGTTTATAACATTTAAAACGTTTAACACAGTTGATTCAACGTCTTTACATAAAACGCCTACTACTATATCCATCGGCTTTATTTTTTTACATTTTTCAATTACTTTTTCATCTAAACTAAGGCCTTTATTCCACTCTTGATTCATTTATCTCTCCTCTTCTATTCTTTTACTCATTATCTGCAATAGTTACTTCTAGTAACTGCTCACGGATCTTTCTTCTTGCAGAAAGTGTTCTAAGCCAGTCAGGAATACGAGTTCCTACTGGTTTTCTCATATAGCTAATACCAGCATTCATTATTTGTCTACTGAATTTTTCAACAATAGTTTCTTCTAAATGCCGGTCATATCTAAGATTATTAAAATGAGCATCCGCATGATATTTTCTTATTACATCACGAGCATGTCGAACATATAAAACACGTAATGTGATTAATGCTTCTTTTGAAATTTCAATGTTATCTTCTTCAATTAAAACTCTTAAAAGAGTTTTTAAAATATCTCCTGTCATCTTGGTAAGACCCTTTGTGGTATTTCCTATTTTTTGATGTTTATGATCATAAAACCCTAGATCTGTTTGACAGATACTTTTTGCTGTAACATTTCTATACATCTCTGCCATTACACCTATTTCAATTCCCCAGTCACCTGGTAGGTCTACATCTCTAGCAAGGTCACTTGTGAGTGCAAATTCTCCGGATATAGGATATCTAAAGGATCTTAAAAATCTTGTAAAATCTGTTTCATGGCCGATATTATCTACAAAAGCGCGTAATAAAGGATTTAGAAAAAGCCTGAAAACACGGCCATACATAATCCTTTTCTCTAGGTTAACTCTTGCATAGTATCCTTTGTTAAACTTGAAATCTAGTTCAGGTTCAATAATTGGATATAAAAGTTTTGTAGGAACCATTTCATCATAGTTTAATACATCTGCATCATGAAGTGCAAAGGCATAGTTTTTGATACTAGCAACTCCCATTGCAAGCCATACGTCTCTTCCTTTCCCTTGGTATTTTAAAAGATTAAGACCTTCTCTTTTTAAATCAATTAAAAGTTTTTCTATTTTTGGGCCGTTGCACCACATTATTAGATGAGGGATTTTTAAATCATTAAAAAAACGTTTAACTTCTTGAAAATCTTTTTCTTTGTTTGCTGCAAGAGGTATGATTACTTCATTTAGATAAGTGCATTTATTCAAATATTTTTTGATATCTATTAATGCATCGCTTTTTATTTCCCTATATAGCATAGGCATTATAACTGCTGAAGGGCGATCAGTTACAGCATCTTCAACGTACTTTAGAAGCTTTTTTTTATCAACACATAAATCATGTAAAGTTGTTACTTCATCTTGTCTTGCATCCAAAATAATCACCTCGCAGGAGTTTTATAAATAACGATGCAACTTAATTTTTCAAATGATGGTATATATTAAACTATATTTAACACATCGGATGTATAATATTATTTCAAATATACTTAATTATTTACAAATTTTTTGGCTTTTCAAACATACCCCTATTTTTTCAAAAATATTAAAACAAAGTATCCCATATGATTCGATGAAAGAACAAGGTTAAAATCTCTTAATAGCATTGATAACTGCTTTAATTGTTACAGGAATTGGAGCTTTTTCATCATATTATACAACTTTAAAACCAATAAATGAATTGAGTGAAAATATGGAAGGAGACTTATCATCTGATACAACGATTGGCCAAATAAATATTGATTCACTACTTTATGATATTAGTGGTATTGAAGATGCGATGTATCAAAAGGCACTTATTCAAATAATAGGTTTTTTAATTGTTGTTTTTTGTTTAACAATTCTCGCTTCTTATTTGATGCTAGAAAACTTAAGAAAAAAGAGAAAATAAACCTTTTATTTAGATATTTTCAAAAAATTTTTGAAAAAACAGAGTTAAATACCAAAAACCTATTTCACCTTGAGTATGCCTGTAGTAACATTTGATTATAATGACTTTACAATGCTATTAAACAAAAAAATTCCAAAAAACGAACTAGTTAACAAACTCCCTATGATTGGTGGAGATTTGGATAGAGTTGAAAAAGATGAAATAGGTATGGAGTTTTTTCCAGATAGACCTGATCTTTCATCTGTGGAAGGAATAGTTAGAGCTGCAAGAGCCTTTTTTGAAATAAAAACAGGTCTTACAAAATACAACGTTAAAAAATCAAATATCGAAATAAAGGTAGACTCATCAGTAAAAAAAGTAAGACCTTATGTTGTAACTGCCATAGTTAAAAATGTTGAAATGACTGATGAACTCATTGCTTCATTGATGGATTTACAGGAAAAATTACATCTTGGTCTTGGCCGGGCAAGAAAAAAAATAGCAATAGGTGTTCATAATTACGAACCAGTTGAGCCTCCTTTTTATTATAAGGCAGTTGATCCAGATAGTGTTCAGTTTGTTCCTTTAAATAAAATTGAATCAATGACTATGAGTGAAATTCTAAAAAAACATGAAAAAGGAATAGACTATGCTCATATTCTAAAAGGGTTTGACAAGCATCCTGTAATTTTAGATAAAAACAATAACGTTCTATCGTATCCACCAATAATTAACGGTAGCCTTACTGAAGTTACACCTTTTACAAAAGATCTTTTTATAGATGTAACAGGTACTGATAAAAAAGCAGTAAATTATGCTTTAAATATTGTTGTAACGTCTCTTGCCGAAAGGGGTGCAGATATATATACAACAAAAGTAGTTGATGGTAAAAAAGAATATATCACTCCAAAGCTTAAACCTGATAAAAAAAACTTATCCATTGATTATACAAATAAAATACTTGGAACAGATTTAATGGATGATGAGATTATTAAAGCCCTTAAAAAAATGGGGTATAATGGTAAAAAAATTAATTCAAAAAAAATAGAAGTGGAAATACCTTGCTGTAGGGCTGATATTTTACATGAAATTGATTTAATAGAAGATGTGGCAATTGGATATGGATATGATAAATTCGAAAATGATATGCCAAAAGAATTAACCTTTGGAAAAAGCCTTAAAGAAACAGATTTCAACAATAATATTAGAGATATTATGACAGGCTTAGGGTTTACTGAGGTTACCACCTTTACTATATCAAACAAAAAAGATGAATTTAAAAAACTTTGCCTAAAAGAAAAAAATATAGCTGAAATCAAAAACCCTGTTGGTGAAGAATACTCTTGCTTAAGACTTCATCTTCTTTCTTCAGTTTTAAAAATATTAAAAGAAAACAAACATCATTCTCTACCTCAGAAAATATTTGAAATAGGAAAAATAGTAGATGAAAATTTCAAAAATAAAAATAATTTATCTTTTACTAAGATTTCAGCAAAAGCAAATTTTACAGAATGTAAATCCTTAATGGATGCAATCTTTAGAGATATAGGTGTTAATTATAACATAAAAAACTTTGATCACCCTGCTTTTGTAAAAGGAAGATGTGCAATGGTTCTATATAAAGCTAAAAATATTGGATATTTTGGAGAGTTACATCCAAAGACAATAGTAAATTTTGAGATGGAACATCCAATTATTGCAGGTGAAATAAACTTAGATTTTTTTTAAAAAACTTTTTTGAGGATAAAGAATGGTTAAAACTTGCTTTAAATGTAAAAAACCAGCAGTCACACTTATCCGGTATAATGGTACACATCTATGTAAAGACCATTTTAATGAGTACTACGAAAAAAGAGTTAAAAAAGATATAAAAAAACAGGGTAAAACTTATAATAAGGCAAAAATAGCAGTTGCTTTATCTGGTGGTAAAGATAGTACTCTTGCATTGTTAATGATCCATAAGATTTTTTCTAAAAGAAAAGATATAGAGATTATCGCTATAACAGTTGATGAAGGAATAAAAGGATATAGAGATAAAAGTATAGAAGTTGCTAAAAAAAACTGTGAAAAAATAGATATCCCTCATTATGTAGCAACTTTTAAAGAGATGATAGGAATTTCTATGGATGAACTTTCTAAAAAAAATACTGATCTTGGGTATTGTAGTTATTGTGGTGTTTTTAGAAGGTTTTGCTTGAATAAAACAGCTAAAAAACTAAATGTTGATAAACTTGTAACTGGCCACAACCTTGATGATATGGCTCAATCGATACTCATGAATTTTGTAAAAGCAGATATTAAAAAACTAGCTAGATTAGGTCCTCATAAAAAAATTCAAGCAGGTCTTATACCTCGGATAATTCCTCTGCGTAGAATACCTGAAAAAGAAAATGCCCTATATGCAATTCTAAATAATATTGAGTTTTATATTTCTAAATGTCCGTATTCAACTGATGCAAAAAGAGGAGATTTTAGAGATATAATAGATAATCTTGAATATAAAGATCCTGGTACCCGTCATAGCATTATAAATAGCTATGAGGAAATAAAAGATTTATTACTTGAAAAATATCCTCCAGCTAATTTAAACAAATGTGAAATCTGCAAAGAGCCTACTTCCAAAAAAATTTGTAAAGTATGTACTTTTAAGAAAAAAGTATTAGAATAATTCTTTTCAGGAAAACTTTATATTTAAAATAACATTTGAAGTTTTTGAAAGATGAAACGGCTTAGAACAAAGTGTAAATCAATCGATGGACTTATTGGCGGAGGCATTGAACCTGGTATAATCACTATGATTTATGGTGAATCAGGTGCTGGAAAAACAAATTTCTGCTTACAACTTTCAAAAGAAACTGCTCAAAATAAAAAAGTTGTATATGTTGATAGTGAAGGTGTTTCATATGAAAGATTAAGCCAAATCTGTGGCAAAGATTACAAAAAAATTGTAGAAAACATACTTTTTTTTAAACCAAATTCTTTTGAAGACCAGGAGAAAAGTATAGACGATATTAAAAAGATTAAAAACCCAGGAATAGTAATAATTGACACAATTAATTTATACTATAGAATGCAGCTTGAAGATGATAAAGAAAAATCAATGAGATCTTTTTTAAGACAGATGGGAAAGTTACAGCTTTTAGCTAGAGAAAAAAATATACCTGTAGTTGTAGTAGAGCAGGTATATACTGATAAAAATGGTGAGATAAAACCTTTTACCCATAGAGAAACAGATCACTTGGTAAAAACAATGATACGTTTTGACAAAAAAGAGATAGGGATTAGAGATGCAACAGTTATGAAACATAGATCAGAGCCAGAGGGAAAAACAGCTACATTCAAAATTACAAAACACGGTTTGGAATAAAAAAATGAATATACAAAATAGAAAAAATTCTAGTAGATATATTTATCCTCTTTCACCTGCTTGTAAGATGTGTGCTCGTGGCTCAAAAATGGTTTTACTTATAACTGGGCTTTGTCCATCTAATTGTTTTTACTGTCCACTTTCTAAAGAAAAACTTAACACTGATAGAATTTTTGCTGATGAATGGGAACTAGAAGACGAAGAAGATACTCAAAAAATTTTAAAAGAAGGAAATTTCATTGATGCAGAAGGAGCAGGTATCACAGGTGGAGATCCATTAATTGTATGGAGAAGAACTAAACAATATATAGAACTTTTAAAAAATTATTATGGATCAAAATTCCATATACATCTTTATACCTCCGGTGTAAAAAACTATGAGTATATTGATGAACTTTCATCTGCTGGTCTTGATGAAATAAGATTTCATCCAAATCCTGTGTACTGGAATAAAATGGAGAAAAGTAACGTTAAAAAATCAATAAAAAAAGCAATGAAAAATAGTTTAGATGTGGCAATTGAAATACCAGTTATTCCAAATATGAAAAATGAAATAATAGAGCTTATCAAATGGTCAGAAAAAAATAGTTTAAACTGGGTTAATCTAAATGAACTGGAGTTTTCAGAGACAAACGCAGATG
This sequence comes from uncultured Thermoplasmatales archaeon, assembly GCA_964638155.1. GTDB lineage: Archaea > Thermoplasmatota > E2 > DHVEG-1 > DHVEG-1 > CAYZTD01. Next base: position 59,539 of record CAZWYI010000002.1, read on the forward strand.
CTCTTATTTCAAAAAACTATAACGTAAAAAATGATATATCAAGTGCTGTAAAAGGAAGTGAAAAAACAGCATATGAGATACTTGATTTTTTTTCAAGAAAAGAAAGTAATATAGGCATACATTATTGTTCTTCATCTTTTAAAGATGGAGTTCAACTAAGAAATAGGATTAAAAGAAGAGCAAAAAATATAGCTAAAAATTTTGAAACAGTAACTGAAGATGGAACAATTCTAAAGGGTATAATTGAGCCTAAAGCGGGAATAAATCTAAAAAAGATAGCTAATAACATAATACATACATATAATATTACAGAAAATAATATTTTTATCGATGAAGACAAAAATAGATTAGAACTATCTATAAATCTAGTAAGGAAATTAGCAGAAAAGAAGAATTTTACCAATATAATGGATTATTATATTATTGAAGAATATCCAACAGCTGATTCTTTGGAAGTTGAAAGAATACCATTAAATTAGAAGAAAATTTGTGTTTTATTCCTGAAAAACATTTTTATATGTGACCTACATTTCCAAGCTTTACATATTCAATGATAATATGTCTATGAAAGCTTCAAAAGGAGGCTAAAAATAAATGGCAATGTATGTAAGATTTCAAACACCGAAAGATGTACAGGATTTAGCCTATGATCTTGTAGAAAAAGCTCGAGATAACGGAAAAATAAGTAAAGGTGCAAATGAGGTAACAAAACAAGTAGAGCGAGGTCAAGCAAAGCTTGTTGTAATGGCTGAGGATGTATCACCTGAAGAGATACTTGCTCATATGCCTATCTTATGCGAAGAAAAAAAGATACCATATGCTTATGTTCCAAGTAAAGACGAACTCGGAAGTGCAGCAGGATTACTTGTTAGTACAACTGCTATAGCTATTACAGATCCAGGCAAAGACAAAGCAGGTATAGAAAACATTTCAAAAAAGATTGAAAATTTAAAAAAACAGGGTTAAACTATGGTAGAAGGAACACCTTGTGAAGTTGTAGAGATAATTGCAAGAACTGGTATGGCCGGAGAAGCACGTCAAGTAAAAATACGTGTACTTGATGGCCGTGATAAAGGTAAAATTATCACCAGAAACGTAATGGGCCCTATTCAACTCGGCGATATATTAATGCTTAATGAAACCCAGAGAGAAGCAAAAAGCCTAGGCGGAAGACATTAGAGGTAAAAAAATGGTTGAAAGAAGAAAATGTTCATTTTGTGGAAATGAAATAGAACCAGGAACTGGAAAGATTTATGCTAAAAAAGATGGTACAGTTCTATATTTCTGTAAAAACAAATGTCAGAAAAATATGTTAAAACTAAAACGTATTCCTCGCCGAGTACAATGGAGTAAACATTACGCTAAAAAATAAAAAATATTTTTTGGTTAAAAGGATGCAGGTAAAACTTTCAAAATAAGAGTTAAAAAAGCTTTTAGAATTTTAGTAAAAAATTCTAAGATAATTGTTTTACCTCTTATTAACACTAGTTTTGTAGAAATAAAACCATACCTGCATATTTATCTACATATTCTTTTGCACATGTAATTTAATATACATATTTAAATATTAATCATATATTTTTTTATATACAGAAAGATATATATTTGTATAGTTTATTTGAGTTGAATAATATTCAGAAAAATTCCACAGCATGAATAAAAAAACATGCTTTTCTCTGAATAATGATACTAGAAGGGATAGGTGGGTAGAATTGCAAAGTAATCTTAATAGAAACAAATATATTTATAGAAAAATTTTATGCTGTTATGTCGTAGGAATATTGATATTTGCATCGTTTGTTGTGATGGTTCCAAATAGTAAAGCTGATAATCCTTCAGATTTTATAATAACTTTTTATGAAGATGGTGGAAGTTTCACCGAATCTTCTAAGTTTGATGTTGGTGATGTTGTTTTTGTAAACATTACGTTAGATGGTCTCTCAGGCGATCCAGTGGGATCTGAACCATATTGTTTGTTTGTCAAAAATAATGATACCACTGAAAGTATATATTTCCCTGTTTGGGATAATGATACATCTGGCCCATGGGATGAAGAAAATCAGGATGATGATGGATCTTACTGGGGCTATTTTAATTTAACAGATTCAGAAGACTCACATCCACCTTCAGGTCCCGGAGATGCAGCTGTATTAAATTGTTCCGCTGGTGATACTATTTATCTATATGAAGATAATGGAGTTGGACCAACAAATCCCCTCTGGGATGATGATTTAGATGTTGCTTCTACTGAAATTATAATAGATAGTGATAGTGGAAATGAACAGAATTCTGAACCTGATATAAGCTCACCAAATCCCTCCAATAATTCTATCGATGTCTCTATAGATCTTTCTACTCTTAATGTTACAATTGAAGATCCTGAAGGCGATTATTTTAATTGGAGTATTGAAACAAGTCCATATATTGGTGGCAGCTCATCATCAGATGATAATAATGGAACCTGCACCTGTGGTGTTGGTGGACTAAATTATAATACAACATATTATTGGTTTGTAAATTGTACTGATTCCGGTAGTGGAAATTGGGAAAATGAAACTTTTTCTTTTACAACAATTGCAGATGATCCTGGTAGTAGTGGCAATAACTCTCCGATTGTTACAGATCCAGATCCAACTAATGAGTCAACTATTTCTGCAGATTCGTTATCTTCACTGAATATTTCAATTAGTGATCCTGAAGGGGATAGCATTGATTGGAGCATAGAAACAAGCCCATATATTGGTGATAATAGTGCAACTAACGATGTTAATGGTACAAAAACGAGTGAGATAACTGAGCAATTAACCCCTGGCTCGACGTATTATTGGTTTGTAAATTGTACTGATTCTGGCAGTGGTAATTGGACAAAGAGGAGTTACTGGTTTACAATCTCTTCATCTCCGCCAGGTGGAGATATGTATAATGTTTCAGGTTATGTTTTAGATAGTGTGGATGAAGGACCAATACAGGGTGCTGATTTAACGATAACTGACAACGCATCTTTTTCAAATAATGCTGTAACAGATAGTCAGGGGTATTATATGTTCCAAAATGTACCTGCTGGTGATTACGATGTAGTTGCATCAATGTCTGGCGATCCAGGTTTCGGTCCAATCTGGCAGTCCATTACGGTGTTTGATCATGATGAAACTAACTTTAATTTTACAGTTTCCTTTGACGGTGGTGGAGATGATGGTAGTGATGATCCGGGGCCTGGTGAAGATGGTATAGAGGGTGAAGTAAATATTAGCGTGGTCGGAACCGTTTATATGGAAAGATCAATGGTTACAATTTCTGGTGTCAATCTTACTGCATATCCAAAAAATGATGATAGTAACATTTTGAATAACACGTTTACAGATCAAAACGGACAATTTCAACTAAATTTTGTAATAAATCAGTCAATTAGTGAAAATTCCAGTGAAATCTGCTTCATGTTTTCTGCTGAAGGTTATGAAACAAACGATGATTGGCAAATGGGTCTTTATGATCTCATGGATATGATGGAGCAAGAAGGACAAGTCATGATGGATATGGTAGAACTTGCAAAGATTTGGAATACAACTGCATTTGTAAACGGTACAATTCTTGATTTAGATACAAATAATCCTATTTCAAATGTTACAGTTGAATTAGAAGGCCCTAACTATTTTGAAAATAGAACTCAAACTGATAATAATGGAAATTTTTCAGTTGGCTCAATCACAGGGGATGAAAGTGATTTTGAATTAATGTTTGATAAAGAAGGATACTTTACAAATGCATCTGAAATTAACGATGATGGTACTATTTCTGCAGGAGATTATATCGAGTTAGGAACTATTTATATGGAGGTAAAACCATCATCTAATGCGTTTATTGAGGGTTATCTAAAATCTGAGGGTAATCCTATAGAAGATGCAAATCTTATGTTATATGATCCAGCTCATCCATATGAATCTGAAAAAGGTTTTTTTGATATGCCGACTACAGACTCAAATGGCTATTATAATATTTCTACCTACGCTGGAGAATTCTATCTAATAACACTTGCTAACATAGTTGGCGAGTCTAGACACGGACCTCCGCTTGGTATTGGTGGATATGTAAACCAAGTAATTGATGTGGATGTTTCAGCTAATGAAACAGTAGAACAAAATATTAATCTTACAGCTTCAAATCCTGATAATATAAACGTTAATCTAAATATCATCAATAGTACTTTTTCATACGCAAGGATTTCAAGAACTATATCATGTAACCCAAGAATAGTTAGATTAATGACAGATGCAAACTTAGATGGGGTAATAGATTCTGATGAGGGAGATACATTTAAAAGTTCCATCAACTCATCTTTTACTTCAAGTGGTTATTTTGATGAAGATATGCTTCTAGCAAGAATTCCATTTACTTACTATAAACTAGATGGGACATACATTCAACCGCAACAAATCAATGTTGATATAACTGGAATAATCGGAGATGCTGATTCAAGTGATCTGATAACAGTTTATGTTAATATGTCTATGGTTCCAAGTGGCCAAGTTGACTCAAATGAGTCATTACATAGTATTAGACTTGAAGGATACTATGGTAATCCAGCATTTAATACGAATTATACAGTGCAAATCCCGCAGGTCTACTCATTTAAAAACAAAAGAGAATGGATGCTTACAAATAATCTCTTAAATTCAACAACCTTACGCTCTGTTCCAAATACAGACCCCGATTTAAATGATACTAGTTTTACTGAACCAATAATTATGGCAGTAGGAACAACTAATCCATCTGCTGAATTTAATGAGGGGTACTTCTATGAAAATCCATATGATTCAGATGGAGATGGAGATTATGACTATTTTATCTCAAAAGTAAAGGTCAATGCAACACACTCTGGTACTTATAAGATAGAAGGAAAATTATGTAGTTCTAATGGTATTGCTATAACAAATACAGATACTGAAAAGACTCTTTCTAGTGGCTCAAATACAATTGAACTATCTTTTGAAGCTGAAAAAATATATCGTAAAAAAATAAATGGACCTTATACAATAGTATATGACTTGTCTTACTCTAGGAACTCCAGCTATATATGGTTTGATAGTATGCAAAAAGTAACTTCTAGTTATTCCTATTCTGATTTTACCAAACCGGATATCTTTTTTACAGGCACAATCATTGACTCTGGGCTTGATGAAGATGGTGATGGATTATATGATTATTTACAGATAGGATTACAAGTTGATGTTGGAACAACTGGTTACTATGAGTTTGAGGGAGATATTGGTACATGTGATTTTAGTATTGAGGAGCCACATATAACTGGTGTCAATAAAGGTATTACCTTTGTAGACTATGGCGAGCAATATGTCAATTTAACTTTTGATGGTGGTTCTATATATAGCTGCGGGGCAAATGCTTCAATATGGGTATTCATAAGAGTCAGAAGTCAAACCGGCAGTGAACTCGATGACATAGATACAATGACTGATAAATATTATTATACTGACTTTAGTCCACCGCCACCAGAAAGTTGTACTGTCACTGGTTTTATAAGCGATGCACATGGAGATCCTGTTGATGCCGGAATATGGCTTTGGAGCGAGCAAACTATGTCAGAAAATACAACTCAAGTAAATCAAAGTACAGGTGAATATAGTATAAATGCAAAACCTGGAGTTTATGAACTATGTATTAACCCGTCAAATACTAACTATGATGGACAATATGAAATAGCAAATCTTCAAACAAATGAAACCCTATTTAGAAATATAACGTTGCTTCCAAGTTGGAGTCAATGTGCATATTTAGATATGATGATGGATAGCTGGCAGTATGCAGCAGGAGATAATATTTTCATTAATATTTCTGCAAGTAGCCTTCCAAATTCTAACTGTACTCTCGAAATATTTAAGGAATTTGTTTCAGATGGAGGAGATTATGGTCAAGAGTATTACTCAAGAATTACAAATACAACTGACTTGAATGGAAGACATATGTTTGTGATAGATACAACTGGTTATACTAATGGAGAATATATGTTTAGAGTATGGGTGGAAAACGAAAGCTACTCTACTTCTGTAGCCCGAGATGATAGATGGGACATTCAAATAAGCTCACTTTCACTTGATTTTGAAATAGACAAAAATAATTATAGGCCGGGTACAACTGGCGTTGGAACATATATGCTTACATATATTAGTAACTCAACCGAGGTTGTAAATGCAAGTTACTCCTGGAAAATCCTAACTTGGGATTGGATGGGTGAACACACCTTAAGTAGTGGTACTTTTACAAACACTCAAAGTGGAAACGGTACTTTTAATTTCACAATTCCATCAACTGCAGATGATGGAGACTGGTATGATATTAAACTCACTGCTACAGATCCATCTGATAACGATGTATTTTCCTCAAGAGGTATTGGTATTACTGAAGGAAGTATAATCGAAAGTGTTGAAGATTATCCAATGGGAACACAAGGCAATTATGATTTCTTGGTGTACAATGTCACAGTCAATGTTACCTCAGCAGGAACCTATAGAGTTGAAGCTGGTCTTGAAGATGCAAATAGGAACTGGATAACGTTTAATGATACTCAAAAATCTTTAAGTACAGGCTCTAATGTTGTACAAATCTTTTTTGAAGGTGAACAAATCAAAGCAAGCCAAGCCCAAACCGGCAACTGGCCGTCGTGGGTTGGATTATTTTATTCAACTAGTTGGGACTCACTTGATGACTTGGATTATACCACTTCAGATACCTATAGTAAAGATGATTTTGCAACGCCTGATGTTTGTTTTGAAGAAGCTTTTTCAAAACATACTATAGACGGATCAAATGGATATTCTGCTTTAGTTGTAAATGCGACAATAAATGCATCAGTTAATGGTTCATATAGAATTGATGCAAACCTTTACAAAGAAGTTCCTCAGTCTGGTGGATGGTATGACTGGCAGGGTGTATCATGGAATAATAGTGATGCGATAACAATATCTGAAGGAGGTGCAAATGAACCAAATACTTCAATAGTTGTACCAATTAGATTAGAGGGTTCAGATATATATAACAGTGGATATAATGGTCCATATAATGTAAACTTTAATTTACATAGAGAATATGGTAGTGGAGATACATGGATTACTAATTATGATCCAGAGACAGACATAAACTATAACTATGATGATTTTGAGCGCCCCGGTGCAGTAATTGATGGAATTACAGATCATGGATCTATTGGAGGAGACTTAGTAATTGGAGTAAATATAAATGTTTCTTCAGGTTATGATGGTGATTACCAAATTAATGGTGATCTACAGAGTCCAAATTGGTACTGGATAACTAACACCGGGGAAAACCCAACCTTATCTGTTGGACTTAATGAAATAAATCTTACCTTCTCTGGTGAAAATATATACAGTGCGGGATATGATGGACCATATAATTTACACGTAAGCCTTCAAAATAATAACGACTGGATACGTAGTGAATTTACAACTAGTTCTCATAGCTATACAGATTTTTCAACACCTGGAGCTGTGTTTGATGGAAGCCATTCTGATCAGGGATATGATGAGGATAATGATGGATATTATGATTATTTACAAGTTACAGTGCCAGTAATTATAAATGATACGAGTTCATCGTATGAAGTATCAGGTGAATTATACAAAGAAACTAGTACTAGTTGGAACTGGATTACATGGGGAAGTGAAGAATTTACACCATCAAGTGTTGGATTATATAATGTTACACTTTCATTTAGTGGAAGCCAAATTTCAAATAGTGGAGAAGAAGGATACTATGGTGTAAATCTATGGTTAAGAGATCTTGAGGGATCTGAACTAGGCCACCTTGATTTTACAACAGATACTTCATATTCAACAAATGATTTTGATCAACCATCTGTACGATTTGTTGAAAACAGTTCTTTCCCGAATGATTACAACGATAGTAGTTATCTAAATGTTGATTTGAGAATTAATTCCAGTGAAACTGGTGACTACTATGTACGTGGTAGTCTTCATAAGGTAGTAAACCAAGGCGGATGGGATAACTGGATATGGATAACAGATACTGAAGAACAAATTACTTTTACAACCGAAGGTGAACAAGATATTACCTTGAATTTTGATTTATCAGTACTTCAAGCCTCTGGTTACGATGGTCCTTATACTGCCTCATTTAAAATAATGGATTCAAATTGGAACATGCTTGATAATATAAACGACTATGAAACTGATTCATACATTTTTTCTGACTTAGGAGATCTTAGAAAAATTTACTTTACAGATACCTATGATGACAGTATGTATTCTAATGGCGAATACCTTCTTGTAAATGTAACAATGCAGGTTAATGAATCTGGTACTTATCAAATCGGCGGTGATTTACATAAAGAAGCAGGTTATGATTGGAACTTTATAGCTAGTCAATGGGAAGATTTCACTTTAACAGAAGGCGCCCAAGAAATACAGCTATACTTTGAATCCCTTGAGATATATAGTGGTATAGAAAGTTTAAGCCAAAGCTTGCAGAGTACATTTTCATCTGGCACCAAATTCGATATTGATTTGTGGGTTAGAAAGTCAAATGAATGGAATGATCTAGATCACTTTGATGAAATATCAATTAATGAATATAATACATCTGATTTTAACACTGGTGGAGTAACTATTAATTCAGTTTCTGATGAAGGGTATAACAACACAGGCGATTCTAAATATGACTATCTAAATATAACAGTCAATGTAACATTTTCATCTGCTGGCAACTATGAACTCTGGTGTGATTTAAGTAAAGAATCTTCTAATAGTTGGAACTGGATTGGATGGACAAATGAATATGTAACAACAAGTTCTAGTGATGAAACAGAAGAAATAACACTTCAATTTAATGGAGAAAGAATAAGCTCAGGTGGATATGATGGCCCGTATAATTTAAACGTGGAAATTCAAAATAGAGATACAAGTAAACGCGTTGCTAGATATGATGGAACAACAAGCTCATATCTTTCAACAGAGTTTACAGGGTCATCTGTTGAAATAAACGAAAGTGCTATCTCTGATACTGGTGTTGATACTGATAATGATGGTGATTATAACAAACTTTCAATTGATATTCCAGTTACTTCTCAGGAAGATCTTAATGTTGAATTAACTGCAGATCTTCGTAAACAGACAAACAATAATGATGAATGGATATCATGGACAAATAATTGGACTAGTATAGTAGCTGGCGAGTCAACAATTAATATACAATTCGATTCTGAAATAATTAGAAGTAGTGCCCTTGATGGCCCATACACTCTTAGAATTGAACTTTGGAATAGAGATAATTGGAAACAACTTGATAGCGTACAAAACTATCAGACAACAGCATATAGTAATGATAATTTTGATGTTGCGTCTGCATCAATAAATACAAGTAATATTTCAGATTGGGGTTATGATAATGAGGACTCAGATTTATTGTATAATTATCTTGAGGTAAATGTTTCATGTAACGTTGGTTCATCTGGTGATTATTGGTTGAAAGGAGATCTGTATTCAGATACAGCTGGCTGGCAGTGGATAGATAATACAGAAACTTATGCTTCACTTGACTCAAATAACAATGTTGCAACCCTGCAGTTTGATGGAACAAAAGTAAGAAACAAAGGAATTAGCGGGCAATATAAAGTTAGAATTGAACTCATGGATGATACCAGAAGATTAATTGACAACTATGATCCATATCTTACATCTTCATATGATTACACAGACTTTCAGACGTCTGGAGCTGAGATAACACATTTTTATGATAGAAAGACAGATGATGATGACCTTGAGTTAAATGTAACTGTTAGCTGTAGCACAAATGGTAGTTACTGGATTGGTGCAGATTTACATAAACAATCAGGATATGAATGGCAGTGGATATCCTGGGAGAGTAACGATGGAAATGATTATCTAACAGCAGGTCAAGAAACAAATATTACAATACTATTCAGTGGAGAAACAATCTATAACAAGGGTGTAGATGGCCCATATAATATTAGAATTGAACTAAGAGATCAAGCCACATGGACAGAGCAAGATTTCAGAGAAAGCTATACTACTTCAGATTACAATGCAACAGATTTTAGTGCACCAACTGTTTCTTTTGTTGATCCAACTGATACTACAATTGACTGGGGTAATGATACAGATTCTGATTCACTATATAACTATTTGCAACTAAATTTAACAATTAATTCCACACAGAGCGGTACATATTGGTTACATGGAGATATTGAGCAAAGATCTGGTTATACGTGGAATTGGATTACTTGGAAAGGTCAAGAAATAGAGCTAGATGGAACTGGTGAACAGGTTGTAAAACTAAAATTCGATGGTGAACGAATACGTGACAGCGGATATAATGGACCATATACTGTTAGAGTTCAAATTTTCAATCAAACTACGTGGACTACTATTGACAGTATTGAAGACTATACAACAAATACCTATTCATATACAGATTTTCAGACTTCAACAGTTGTATTTGTAGAAAACGATTCTTATCCAACAGATCAGGGTGTTGGTACACAAGGGTCATATAGCAATCTTGCTGTAACCGTTGCAATAAATAGTTCTCAATCTGGTACATACTTTTTAAGCGGCGATTTACACAAAGAATCAGGGTATAGCTGGCAGTGGATATCCTGGGAGGGACAAGAGATAAGTATAACTGAACCAGGTAACCACACATTTACACTGAATTTTGATGGAGCACAAATTAGAAACAAGGGAATTGATGGACCGTATCAAATAAGATTAGAACTTGGTTCTGCTGATGGAGAATGGAGACAATTTGATATAATAGAGTCATATGATACTAACTCATATAACGCTACAGATTTTGCTGCTGCAGGAGCAGAATTTGTTGATTTAGTTGATGCTGCTGCTGATAGTATATATAATGGTAACCTAAAATTAAATGTAACAGTTAACTCAACTTCATCAGGTACATACAAAATAACTGGTGATCTTCATAGAGAATCAGGTTATTCCTGGCAGTGGGTAACATATAATGATACAAAGGTTGATGTATCTGGTTCTGGTGAACAAAACTTTTCCTTGATATTTGAAGGTAGCGATATTCATAATAAAGCACTTAGTGAAGGTGCATATCACTTAAGACTTGAACTTATAAAAGTTGGAACAGGAAATATGGTTGATAGTATTGATAAATATACCACAAACAGCTATGCCTATACTGATTTTTCAAGCCCATGTGGAAGCCTAACTAATACTTATGATTCTCAAGTTGGTGACTATTTACAGGTAAATGTTAGTGTTAATTCCACACAAAGTAAAGAATATCAAGTAAGTGGAATGCTTATGGATTCAAGCTATCAAGATATAGCCTGGAATGATAATACAACAACAGTAGATGGCCTTGAAAATGTAACCCTTCTCTTCGATGGTAGTATTATAAATAACTCTGAACTTGATCCTGCAAAGATTTATGTTGAACTTAGAACAACTAGCGACTGGGAACTAATCGACTCAAATAATTACGACTTGGATGGCACTTACTTATATACAGATTTTGGTGCAAGTGTTACAATTGGAGAACTTATTCTTTCTGGAACGCCAAACTATGATGGAGACGATTATTATGATGCATTGAATATATCTGCAAATATCACTTTTAGCTCTGATAGTACACAATATCAAATATCAGCTAGTTTAAGAGATCAAAATGGCTCATGGATTACAGGAGTAAATATACCTGCTACAACTTATTCCTCTGGAGTTAACTCTGTTAGTTTATCCTTTGATGGTTATGATATATATGCTAAAGGATTAAATGGCCAATACACAGTTTCTTATGTATCGGTTTTACAATCAGATGTTGGTGAGATTGCAAGAAAAACAAATGCATTTACAACTACATCTTCATATGACTCATCAGAATTTGAACATCCTGATGGAAACGAAGATGGATATATAGTTGGAAACTATAGTTCATATGCATATGACTCTGATGGAGATAATGATTATGATTATTTAGTCATAAATGTAACAGTTAATGTTACTGAAACTAGCGATGACTATGATTTATATGCAGATCTATATTCAAGTGATGGTACTGTTTGGATAGCATCAGATTACAATTACAGTAGTTATAATTCTGGTGTGTGGAATGGAATTGAAACTGCTCAATTTTACTTTGAAGGTGATGATATCTATAATTCTGAGACAAACGGTCCTTATATGATTGGATATATACGACTTGGAGCTTATATTAATAAATCTGGAACTGAAACCTGGACTCTTTTAGATGAAGAAAGTAATGTTTATACAACAAGTAGCTACAATTATTCTGATTTTGAAAGTAGTTCAGTTACTCCTTTAGGTCCAAGTGGACTTTCATCAATTACTGCGTCAAATGATCCATTCAGTCCAAATTCTGATGGAACAAAAGATACAACTCTAATAACTGTAACTGCTACTGCAGGTCAATCTTTATATCTAAATATATATAACTCATCTAGTGTAATAAAGAGAACAGGACTTACTTTAAATTATCAGGGTTCTACAACCTATACTGTAACTTGGAATGGAAAAGATGATAGTAACAGTGTACTTTCCGATGGAACATATCGTATTAAGGTTTCTGATGAAGCAACCGGTAATCAAGCAAATGAATCAGATGAGACAACACAGACAGTTGAAATTGATACACAAGCACCAACCGGCTTGAACGTTATTATAAAAAATGGTGATACTTATACAACTTCTACAAGTGTGAATCTTACAACAATTTCAGCAACAGATAACTCAAGTAAAAAAATGAGATTCAAAAACGCTGGTGGAGAATATACAGACTGGGAAGACTTCCAAAGTACAAGAGCTTGGACTCTTACAGCAACTGATGGCTCAAGAACAGTATATTTCCAGGCTAAAGATGTTGCAGGAAACACTGCAACTGCTGTTAGTGATAGTATAACTCTTGATACAACTAAACCATCATCTGTAAATATTAGTATTACTGGAAAAGGTGACACACCAAGTACTTATTCAAATGATCAAACTGTGACACTTTCGATTTCCTCTGAAGATTCAACTAGTGGCGTTGAATATATGATGATTGCTAATGAGGTGACATTCAGCGGTAGATCTTGGGAGAGCTATAATACCTCAAAAGAATGGAGTCTTACTTCAGAAAATGGAGTAAAAACTGTTTATATTAAAACTAAAGATAGGGCAGGAAAGATTTCAGATATATATTCAGATAGCATCACACTTGATACAACAGCTCCAACTAGCCTTGGTATTTCTATAAACTCTGATCAGGCATATACTAATTCTACTACTGTCACTTTAACACTTGATGCAAGTGACACATACAATATGAAAATGCGTTTTAACAATTCAGGTGTAAACTGGTCCAACTGGGAATCGTACAGCCAATCAAAATCTTGGACACTTACAAATACAACTGGAACAAAAACAGTTAACTTCCAAGTAAAAGACCTTGCGGGAAATATTGCGACTTCTGTTAGTGATACAATAAACTATGATACAACAGCCCCTGCTATTTCAAATGTACAAAGTAGCGGTGTCACTCAAACCGGTGCTACAATTACATGGACAACAGATGAATCTTCTACTAGTGTTGTTGAATATGGAACAACTACAAATTATGGAACAACTGAAACAAATACTACAAAATTAAAATCACATTCGATTGCATTAAGCGGTCTTTCATCTGGTACAACATATCATTATAGAGTTAAATCTCAAGATAGGGCAGGGAACACTCGTACAGGTGTTGATAAGACATTTACTACCTCATCTGGTGCAGATACAACACCTCCAAATGCAATTGAAGCACTTTCAGCAACAGATAAACCAAATGCTGAAAGCACAGTTGCTCTATCATGGAATCAATCAAACGCACCAGATTTTGCTGGATATAAAGTATATCGTAGGACAACCACGTTTACAAACGTTAGTTCTAGCGGAGTCCAACTTCTTACCACAATTACAACTAGATCAACAAATAATTATGATGATACATCTGCAACAGATGGTACAACATTTTATTATGCTGTTACTGCAATAGATACAGCAACACCGCCTAATGAAAATCAAACTGTTACAACAGTTAGTGGTTCATCAGTTGATGATAAAGCACCAACAACTTCAGATAACATTCCATCTGGATGGCAGACTTCTGAAGTTACAGTAACTCTTACTGCAACTGATGATGGCCAAGGTGTAAATAAGACATATTATACAACAGATGGAACTGATCCTACAAATAGTGCTAACTCTAATAGAACACAATATACTTCGCCATTTACAGTGGGCGGAGAAAACGAACTTGGAGACGGTACTTATACAATTAAATTTTATTCATATGATAGAAACACAACTCCAAATGTGGAAACTGTTCACACAAAAACTTTACGAGTTGATACTACAGATCCAAGTACTATAGATAATTCTCCATCTGGTTGGCAGAATAGCACGCCTGTGACAGTCACATTAACTTCTTCAGATGGCACTAGCGGGGTATACAAAACGTATTATACAAAAGATGGAAGCACACCTACAACTTCTTCAGATGAATACACTACATCAATAGTATTCACATCACAGGGTAATAGAACATTAAAATACTTTTCAAAAGATAATGCAACAAACTCTGAATCAGTTAAAACTAGTCACATACTTATTGACACAGTAAGACCTACATCAGAAGTAACAACATTATCACAATATAATAGCATACCATTTAATGTCAGTTGGACATCAACTGATGCTTCAAGTGGTGTATCTAGTGTAATTGTGCAAGTCAAAAATGGATCAGGTAGCTGGACTACATGGCTCTCTGGTCAAAGTAGTAGTGGCACTGCTTTATTTACAAATGGATCTAATGGAAATACATATTACTTTAGAACAATAGCTACAGATGTTGCATCTAATGTTGAAAACGATTATGAATCATCTGGGGATACTTATACAACAGTAGTAAGCTCCACAATGACTGCCTCAATTACTTCACCATCTGCAAATGATTATGTCAGGCAAACTCTAACAATTACTGGTACTGCATCTGGTCCTGAATTTAATAAATACTGGTTAAACTATTCATCTGATAATGGCTCAAGTTGGACAAATATTGGTAGTTCAACATCAACTGTGAGTAGTAGTACCCTTGGAACATGGAATACCTCACTTGTTGCAGAGACAGAATACATTCTAAAATTATTTGTACTAAATTCAACTGGTGTGAACAATTCATTTACAATTAATATAACAATTGATAACACAGATCCAAACATAACATCTGGTCCATCATCTGGAAGTGTTGATGAAAACTCTGCAAAAATTTCATGGACAACTAACGAATCATGTAATGCAACTGTTGAATATGGTGAAGATACATCATACGGTTCGACCAGTTCTCGTTCGACGTTTTTAACTTCACATTCAATTGATCTTACTGGTCTTTCTGATAGTACAACATATCATTATAGAGTTGTATCTTATGATCAAGCAGGAAATAGTGTGAATTCCAGTGATTATACATTTACAACAGACGAAGAAACAACATCTACACCTCCTTCAGGTACATCTGGTGGTTTTACTGGTGGTGAAACCTCAGGTCTTTCAGCAGATTCAGGAGGGCCATACGAAGGAACAGTTGGAAGTTCTATAGAATTTTCAGGTTTAGCAAGCGGAGGTACATCACCATATTCATATAGCTGGGATTTCGGCGATGAATCAACTTCAACCGATCAAAATCCAACGCATTCATATAGCGCAGTAGATACATACACTGCAACCTTAACAGTTATAGATGATGCAGGATCTACTGCTACAGATACAGCTGAGGTTACAGTTTCAGAAGCAACAGAAGATGATAATGCGCCATCTATTGGAAATATCGGACATTCGCCATCTACTGTTACAAGCGATGATACTGTTACAATTTCAGCAAAAGTAACTGATGACAACGAAGTAAGTGATGTAAACCTATACTGGTCGTATCAAGGATCAGAAAATTCAAAATCAATGTCCGGAAGTAGCACTTATTCAGCTACTATTGGTCCATTTGATGCAGGAGAAACAGTTTCATACTCAATTGATGCAGTAGACAATATTGGTCAAACCACACAATCAGGTACATTTTCATTCAGTGTTAAGAAAAAAGTTACTGTTGAAGACCTTGAAGATTCAAACGAAACAGGCGTTGACGGAATGGATATTACAACGAACTCTGATGTACAAAACGTTAAAGTAAATGTAGAGAAAAAAGATAAAGTAGATGCTGGAAGTGAATACAAAATAAAAGAAGACGAAGAAGTATACAGCTATTTAGAAATAAATATTGAAGCAGATAATAGAACACTTGAAGATGATGATATTGATAGTATTACAATCAAATTCAAAGTAACTCAAGAATGGATCAAAGATAAAAAAATCAATAAATCAAAAGTGAAACTCGCTAGATTCCATAATGGTTCTTGGAATAATCTTTCAACAGAGATGCTTAGTGAAGATGATACATATGTATATTATCAAGCTATTGTAACAGGTACTTCAACTTTTGCAATTGTAGGTGGAAAAGTAATAGATGTAGATGAGGATGAAACTGATGATGGTGGTGAAATGCCTTGGTATCTAATAATTATTGGATTGGTTATTGCTATCTTTCTAGTAATTATTTTCCTTTTCAAAGCAGGGTTTTTATATGTCGAGGATAAAAACAATAATAAAAAATAAATTGGGAAGATAATATCTTCTCTAAAATTTTTTTAATATTTTGTTAGAATTGTACAACAATTATTATATACTACCATTTTTAAAAAATATAATGGTGTTGTTATAAAAATAAAAGGTCTGCGCAACTCTATGTACTTTATTGGCTTTGCTTGCCTTATTTCAAATAGTATTATACTTTATGTTACCTTCCTATGGGCCTATTTATTTAATGATTTTAAACTTTCTATTGATATAAATTCCATTGGTGAGGCACACATAGAATTCTTTTTGATACCGATTACCATAATAATTGGTTTATATTCGATTAGAGGATTAATAAAATATTTACCAAAAAAATCATCCGCTTCTTTTAAATAATATATTTCAACAAGGTTTTATAACAATCTATAAAAATTATGAACATATAGTAATTAAGATATTCTGGAGGATAATATGGAAGATTTAGAGCTAAAGTTAGTAAAAATTAATAAACCAGAAGATATGAATTTTATATTAGGTCAGTCTCATTTTATAAAAACAGTAGAAGATTTATATGAAGTAATGGTAAATAGTGTTCCAAATGCAAAGTTTGGAATAGCTTTTTGTGAGGCAAGTGGTGATAGAAAAGTTAGATGCATAGGAAATGATGATTCCTTAAAAAAAATTGCTGAAGAAAACGCTATGAATATTTCTGCAGGCCATAGTTTCATTATTTTTATAAAAGATTCTTTTCCACTTAATTTTTTAAATAATATAAAAAATGTTCCTGAGGTATGTAACATATTTTGTGCTACAGCTAATCCAACAAAAGTAGTGATAGCTGAATCAAAACATGGAAGTGAAAAAACACGTGGTATTCTTGGAGTTCTCGATGGATATACACCTAAAGGAATTGAAAACGATGAAGAAATAAAGTGGAGACAGGATTTTTTAAGAAAAATTGGTTATAAACTATAATTTTTCATATTTTATTGATATAGCTTTTTATACAAGTTTTTTATTTTACTAGTTTATCCTATGAATAAAAAAGCTATTATTGCCCTTGGTGGAAATGCTTTAATTAAAAAAGGGCAAAAGGGAACAATCTATGAACAATTCGCTAATACTAGAAAATTGTCTAAATCAATTGTGAAAATAATTAATGATGGCTATAATATAGTTCTCACTCATGGAAACGGCCCACAAGTTGGTGCTATTCTTCTTCAGAATAATAAAACAAGAGACATCCTTCCACCTATGCCACTTGGTGTATGTGTTGCCGAGAGTCAAGGTCTTATTGGCTATATGATTCAGCAGACCCTTCTAAATTCCTTGAAAAAAAATAATATCAAAAAAGATGTTGTATCCGTTCTCACTCAGGTAATTGTTGATGAAGATGATTCTTCTTTTAAAAATCCAACTAAACCAATTGGTCCGTATTATGATGAAAATAAAGTAGATAGCCTTGAGGAAGATGGGTATACTGTAAAGAAAATTAAAGATGGATATAGAATAGTTGTTCCTTCACCTGATCCAAAATCTATTGTGGAAAGAGATGTTATAAAAAAACTTCTTGATGAGGGCGTTTTAGTAATTGCTGCTGGTGGCGGCGGTATGCCAGTTGTTTCAAAAAAAGATTGGGGTCTTGATGGTGTTGAAGCAGTAGTTGATAAGGATCTTGCTAGTGAACGACTTGCCGAGGAGATTAATGCAGATACTTTAGTAATTCTTACCAATGTAGAAAAAGTATTTATTAATTTCAGAAAGGAAAACCAAAAAGCTCTTGATGATGTAAAACTGGATGAAATTAAGGAATACTATGAAAACGGTGAATTTTTACCTGGGAGCATGGGTCCAAAGATACTTGCTGCAATTCGTTTTTTAGAAAATGGTGGGAAAAAAGTAATAATCTCTCATGTTGACAAAGGATATAGTGCTTTTAAGGGTAAAACAGGTACTCACATTACAAAATAAAAACAGTTGTTTTTATTAAACACTTTTTTTATAAGGGTTCTTAATTCATGGAAACAGCTGGTATAAAAAAACAAATAAAAGACATTGAAGATGAGATATTCAACACTCAGAAAAATAAGGCAACAGAGCATCATATAGGTAAACTTAAAGCAAAGCTTGCCCGTCTTCGTGAAGAACTTGAAAAAAGGAAAAGTTCTGGTGGTAAAGGTGCTGGTTTTACAATTAAAAAACAAGGAGATGCTACAATTGCGCTTATCGGTTTTCCAAGTATTGGTAAAAGTACTCTTTTAAACCAGATCACTGCAGCTGATAGTGAAGTTGGTTCTTATGATTTTACAACTCTTGATGTAGTACCTGGTATGATGAAATATAAAGGTGCATATATTCAAATATTTGATCTACCTGGTCTTATCACGGGTGCACATGAAGGTAAAGGTCGTGGCCGTGAGATCATTTCAGCTGTTAGAAACGCAGATCTTGTTTTATTTATGATTGATGCGCAGCACAGAGAGCATCTTGATTTGATGAATGCTGAACTCTATAAAGCGGGCCTTAGATTAAATGAAAAAGAACCAGATGTTGTAATTAATAAAAAGGGAGAAGGTGGAATTACTGTTGCTTCGCCCATAACTCTTTCTCATCTTGATAAAAAAGTAATCAAGTCAATTGCTTCTGAGTATCTAACAAATGCAGATATTATAATTAGGGAAGATATCACTGAAGATCAACTAATAGATGTTCTTATCGGAAATAGAACCTATATTCCCGCATTTGTTGTGATAAACAAAATTGATCTTATTAGTAAAGAAGAACATTCTATGAAAAAGAAATATATTTCAGACTGTGGTTGGGATGTAATAGCTATATCGGCATCTGAAAACATTGGTGTAGATAAACTTCAGGAAAAGATATTTTCTGAATTGAATTTAATACGAGTTTATATGAAACCAGTTGGAAAAAAAGCTGATTTTAAAGAGCCTTTAATTCTTAAAAAAGGAGATACCGTTGAGGATGCTTGTAAAAAACTTCACCGGGATTTTAAAAGAAAGTTTAGATATGCTCATGTGTCTGGTCCTTCTGCTAAACATGAAATGCAAAAAACAGGGCTTGATCATAAACTAGAAGATGAAGATATTTTGACTATAGTTGTTTCAAAATAATAGTTATTTTTTAATTATTTTTTTTGCATTTTTTACCATATGTTTTGTGTTAAGTTCATATTTTTCCCATAGAGCTTCAGGGTCTCCACTTTCACAAAACACATCTTTTATACCCATTCTTAGAAAGTTTGTTGAACAATTGTTTTCTGCTAAATTTTCAGCAACTGCAGCACCTAGTCCTCCTATTATTGAGTGTTCTTCAGCAGTAATTATCCCATTTGTCTCTTTTGCACATTTTAATACAAGTTTTTCATCAAGTGGCTTTATAGTATGCATATCTATGACTCTTGCCGATATTCCTTGTTTTTTTAGAATTTTACTTGCTTCAAGTGCTGGTTCAACCATTGTTCCACAGCAGATAAAGGTTAAATCATTTCCTGTAACTACAGTTTTTCCTTTGCCTATTTTTAGATTTTCAACTTCTTTTTTTGAATAAATAAGTGGAGCATTTGCTCTTCCCACACGTGCATACATAGGACCAGTATTTTCTGCCATAAGAGTTACTATTTTTTCTGTTTGAGTTGCATCACTTGGGGCAAACACAGTCATATAAGGTAAGACTCTCATAAGGCCAATGTCTTCTATCATCTGATGACTTGCTCCATCTTTACCAACGGATATTCCGCCATGGGTTGCAAAAATTTTTACATTTGCTTTCGAATAAGCTACATCCATACGGATTTGATCGTATACTCTTCCTGTAGCAAAAACAGCAAAGGTACTTACAAAAGGAATTTTCCCACAGCTTGCTAGGCCTGCAGCTGTGCTGATCATATTTGCTTCAGCGATACCCATTTCAAAAAAACGATTAGGATATTTTTCTGCAAATTTAAATGTTTTAGTGGATTTTGAAAGATCAGCGTCAAGTACTACAATCTTTTTATTTTTCTTTCCTAGTTTTACAAGTGTATCACCATATGCATTACGCGGGTTGACCATTTGTTTTTTCATATTAGTTCCTCCAGTCGTCTTTGTTCATTTGTAAGTTCTTTTATTGCGATATTTCTCTCCATTTCATTTGGTGGTACACCATGGAAATCAACATTGTTTTCCATAAAAGATACTCCTTTTCCTTTAACAGTATTTAGAACTATAACTGTTGGTTTGTTTTTGTTTTCTTCAGCTTTTTCTAGTGCATTTAGTATTTCTTGAATGTTATGTCCGTTTATTTCTATAACATGCCAGCCAAAGGCACTCCATCTATCTTTTACTGATTCAAGTTTTAAGACTTCTTCTGTGTTTCCATCTATCTGTAAAAAATTTCTATCAATAAATGCGGTTAAATTATCAAGTTTATAATGAGATGCAGATGCTGCTGCCTCCCAGATTTGACCTTCATTAGTTTCTCCATCACCTAGCATTACATATACACTATACTTTTTTTTATCAAGTTTTCCAGCAAGTGCTATTCCGTTTGCAAAAGAAAGACCATGTCCAAGTGATCCAGTTGATGCTTCAATTCCAGGTGTACATCTGCATACTGGATGGCCTTGAAGCATACAGTTCATTTCTCTTAGTTTTTTTAGTTCTTTTCTATTAAAATATCCTTTTTCAGAAAGAACTGCATAAAGTGCTGGTGCAGCATGACCTTTACTTAAAATGAATCTATCTCTATTAGGATCATCTGGTTTTTTTGGATTATATTTCATATGTTTAAAATATAGTGCAACCAGTGCATCCACAGCTGATAGAGAACCACCTGGATGACCTGATTCTGCTCTGTATAACATTTCTATTATGTCTTTTCTAATTTTTACTGCTATTAATTCTAGTTTATATAATTCTTTTTTACTTAACTTGCTCATAATTTTTTTTCTCCCCCGGCAAGTGAGAAACATAGTTGGAATATTTTTTCCGTATGTTCTTTTCTTGTATATATTTTTTTAAATTTTCAATCTTTTTTTTCTGGTTTTTGATGTTTTCTTGATATATCATATAGGTCTTTGTATATCTCTGGTCTTATATCTCTTAGAACTGGTCTATTTGCGCGTGCTGTTTTTATTTTTTCCATATCTATTTCACAGCTGATAATTCCTTCTTTGAAGTATTGTCCTTTTACTATTAAGTTTGATAATGGGTCATATACTTGTGATCCACCCCAGAAGACTAGTTCTTCTTGGTTTCCTACAATATTTGAATATATGATAAAGGTAGTGTTTTCTATTGCTCGTGCTGGAAGTAGTGTTTCAAAATATTTTCTTGTAACACTTGGTGATGCTGAGATACATATTATCATATCAGCACCCATCTGTGAATATGCTTTGCATAATTCTGGGAAGAATAGATCATAACACACTATTAACCCAATTTTTCCATATTTTGTATCACATAAGGTTAAGTCTTCACCTTCATCATAGTATATTTTTTCTTCAAATGGTCCAAATGTTGGTAGAAACCATTTGTTGTATGTATCTATTTTACCATTTGGATGAACTAGTACTGCAGAATTATGATTTAACCCTTGTACTTTAGAGTTTTTTATAGGCATTCCAAATACAATATAACAATTATTTTCTTTTGCTATTTTTTTTATTTCTCTTATGGATTGTCCATCTATTTCTTCAGCATAGTCTCTTATCTCGTCTTTCAATGGATATCCAGTTAGAGACATTTCTCCAAAAACATAAAAATCTGCTTTTTCTTTTTTTATGTAGTTTTTTATTTTTTTTATATTGTTTTTTTTGTTTCCAATTTTAGGTCTCATTGAAATTACTGCTAGTTTCATATGATAACTCCCGTATTCAGTATAAACTATATTTTTTAAATGTTGCTTATTATCATCTATTTTTCAGTGGATTAAAATAATAAAATGAAACATAATCTGAGGATGTTCTACCTAATTGATCATATATTGTAACATTTACTCTATGTTCTCCTATAGATCTTTTGTTAAGGTGATAGACATATGGCGGGTTTTCTATTGTTTCTATTATTTCTCCATCGTAGGACACTTCCATTTTTTCAACTGGTGAATTAAATGTTTTTATATCGGTATATATCCATATATCATCTATTACTACTGTTTTTTCTGAGTTAAATTCTTTTATTAATTTATCTTCAAGATATAGCTTTCCTTTTTTTGGTGCTGAAATTGTAACCTTTGGTGGTCTATCATTTATATCGCCTAAGTAGGCCATGGTTGCAGCAATAGTTCTAGTTGTATTAACTAGATAGCTTATGTTTACATTACTTAGATTATCTCTAGGTGTATGCATATTTGGGTCGCCACATCCTTCCCATACACATACACTTTCGTATCCATGTTGGATGAATGGAAAATAATCACTTCCTCCTCTTTCTGCAAATCTATTCATAGGATACCTTCCTGTTATGTCTAAAGTATATATGTTGTTTGAATTTACGATGTTTTCAATAATATCTGTTATCCAAACTGTATCTTCTGAGTAAGATAGTCTAATTCTTCTACCGTCTTCTTTTGTTACCGCTCGTCCTATCATATCAGCATTTATTTCTACAAGTATTTCTTGATTATTTTTGTATAAATTTTTTACATATTTTGTACTACCTTTAAGTCCTATTTCTTCACCTGAGAATGTTACAAATTTTAAGGTGTTGTTGAAATTGTATTGGCTTAGTGCGTATGCTGCAGCAAGTACTCCTACTACTCCTGATCCATCATCGTTAGCACCGACTGTGTCTTCTACTGTGTCATAGTGTGCATTAAAAATTATTGCTTCATCTGATTTTTCGCCTTTAAGTGTTCCTTCTATATTGTAGCTATCATAAAAACCTGGATGCCATATATTTCCAAATCCTTTCCATTGTAGTTTTTTTGATTCGAGGTTAAATTCTTGAAAGTTATTATAAATATAGTCTCCAGCTTTTTTGCATCCATAGGTATCTGTCATTCTAGGCCCTATTGATATTAGTTCATGTAAAAATTTTTTGATTACTGTTTCGTTTATTTTTTCTATTATTTCATTTATTTTTGGACTTAGTTGAATGTTATTTTTTGTTATGTTTGTTTCATTTTCTTGTTTTATATTAATTGATGTAGATATAGAAACTGTGTTTATTAACAAAAATATAACTAATATACTAGTAAATACATATTTTTTTTTTCATTTTACTCCCTTAAATTAACGCATGTTGTTTATTATTATAAATTTAACTGTATTAAACTATTATTTTTGTAAAAAAGAGAAGAGGTACCTCGTTCTCTTAAAAAGGACGAGATGGGATGCGAGATGGGGAGGCACCTCTATACTTTGTAGGAGGAAGAATGGTGCTTGGACTTCCTTTTAATCCTATTTTAATGTTTGAGATGGGATTGATATATTCTACTAGGCGACATGTCAATATTCCCCCAAAATTTTTTGCATCAGTTGGGTTTGTTGTGTATTTAACCCTTATTTTTCCCGATGAAAGTTTGTTTATTGATCTATATAGGAATTTTCCCATTTCCTCACCTAGTGCAATGCAATAGCGCATTGCAATTCCTAAATACATATATTAGTATTTAAATATTTCGCTCTTTGCATTGCATTAATGCTAAACAATAGAGAAATGCATAAATAGCTAATTACTGATTTCAAATAATAATGGATGGGTATAAGCAGGAAATCAGAGAGATTAAAAAAGTTCTACGTGAAAACCCTAAGGGTATGACAGTTACAGATATATCAAGAAAAATTAAAATCAACAGAAATTCAGTTGCAAAATATCTTGATATAATGAAAATATCAGGCCTTGTTGAAATGATAACTTTTGGTCCTGCAAAGGTTTTTTTCCCTGCAAAGAGAATTCCAGTACAAAATATTTTGAATTTCACTTCAGATTATATCTTAATATTTGACAAAGATTTAAAAATAATAATGATAAATAATACTTTCTTAAATTTTATAGATGCAGAAAGAGAAGAACTTATTGGTGAAAAAATAGATACATCTATACTTGATATCTTTGATGGAAATGATAAAGTAAAAAAAGGAATAAATAAAGCATTAAATGGAGAAGAGTTTATCCAAGAGCACAATTGTAAAATAAATAAAGATAAGATTTTTTTAAAAGTGAAAATAATTCCTACAACTTTTGAAGATGGAAAGCACGGGGTAGCTTTTATAGTTCAAAACAAAACAGATCACAAGTTAGCTGAGGATGCACTAAGGGAAACAGAAGAAAAATTTAGAAAATTTTTAGAAAAGATCGATAGAAAATAAAACTCATTTTATCAATTTATATCAATATAAAAACTTAAAAATGATATTTTACACCAATATCTTTATAAAGTTATAACGTTATAACATATATTATGTCTGAATTATTTGATGCAAAGCTAAGAAAAATTGGAAATTCCCTTGGAATAATTGTTCCATCAAAAATAATAGAATCATTAAATTTTCATAAGGGCGATGTAGTCCATGTAGTTATACCACCTTTGGAAAATAAAAAAAGAAACAAATTATTACTAGGATTAGCTGGAATTGATAAAGATAAAAAACCATTTGAACGAGGAAAAGAGGATAGGTACTAATGTTTCTTGATACATCTGTAATAATTGAAATTTTCAGAAGTGAAAAACAATCTAAAACATTCGACGAAATTTTTAAAATAATAAAAGATGAACCCATTTTTATATCAACCATACAAATAGGTGAAATTTCAGATTGGTGTCTTAAAAATAATATTGTTCCAGAAAAAAGAATTAAAAAACTAAAACAAATCTTAAATGTAGTTCCTTTAAGCGAAAAAATATGTGTAGAAGGTTCAAAAATTAAAAATAGTATTAGAAAAAAAGGGTCAAAAAAATTTAGTTTAATCGATGGAATTATACTATCTAGTGCCAGATCAATTAATCAAAAACTGATTACCATGGATACGGATTTCAGAAAAATCAAAGATGTGATACTACTAAAATAGAAAAATAAAAATTGTTGTTGTTTTTTTTTAGATCAAAACTCTTATTGTCAATGCAGAAAGAACTGTAACATTTACAAGAAGAGTTAATATAGCATTTGTATTAAGATCAAATAAATCAATCCATTCAAGTATTGCTAGTATGACATAAGAAAGAATCATTATTGCTACAAACTGTACAACTATTACTAGGATAGCATTCAACATATCTGAATAATCAAGGTTTAAAGCTACAACCCAAACAGTTGCAAAAAAAGCAAGCAGACCAATTGTAATTTGTGCTTTAAGTAACTCTTTCATATAAATATGAGAGTAGATTTCTATTTATAAGTTTTTTTCAAATAAAATGATAAAAATTATATTAGCTGAATTGTTAAACAAGAAACTAATGCAAAAAAATAGAAAAGTTATAAAATTTAATTTCAAAGATTTATCATTAAAGGTTTATCCTGAGGTATATGATCCTGCTGAGGATACTTATCTAATAATAGATGCAATAGATCCATTAGAAGATAGTTTAATTTTAGAGATAGGAACAGGCTGTGGATTAATTGGTCTTTATTTTGCAAAAAACAAAAACAAGGTTGTTACAACAGATATAAATCCATATGCAGTAGAAAACACACTTGAAAATTATAGTATAAACGAGGACAAGATAGAAGGTAGTTTTGAAGTAAGAAAGGGCGATCTATTTAATCCAATTAAAGAAAACGAAAAATTTGATATAATAATTTTTAACCCACCTTATCTTCCAAAAGGATATTTTGAACTTGATAAAAAAGATAAATGGCTTGATAAGGCAGTCACAGGTGGAACAGATGGTCTTGAGTTGACAACACGTTTTTTAAAAAATGTTAAAAAATATTTAAAAAAAGATGGTAGAGCCTATTTTGTTTTTAGCACTCTTTCAAGTAAAGAAAAACTAAACACAATAATAAAATCTAATAAACTAAAAAAAGAAAAAATAAAAAGTGTTCTTTTTGATACTGAAAGAATTGAAGTTATATCTGTTTATTAGATCTGAATTATTTTTGTAAACACTGGAAACCTCTCTATTAAAAGCTGTATTATCCTATCAATTATTGGATTAGTATCGTATGATTTTTGTTTTGGCATAGATACTGTAAGCGGGTTGCTCCATTCGCTTTGCACACCATGTTCATCTTTTGCCTTAACTCTTATTTGATAGTCTCCTTTCTTTTCCCATGTATGAGTAGCTGTTACCTCTTCTCCACTGTTATATGGGCCGATCCATTCACTAAATGTTTCATCTCCCCATTCAAACAAATAATATATTTTGTCATTGTCCGGCTCTGTCGTACTAGTTTTATATTCATAGCTTTCACCACTTTTTCCTGAAGTGTCCCCCTCTGGCCTATTTGGCCTTGCTGGAGGTGTTGATTCTTCTGCTATTTGAAGGGTTGGATCGCCAAATGGCTGCCACTCAAGAATTGTTTTATAATCACCAGAGTTCATATTTGAATAAATATAATCGTTTACTCCCCCACTCCACATATCACCAAAGGTGTATGCTCCATCTTTGAATGCCTGAAACATGTCAACAGTCATACCCTCAACAAGTCCTTGTGAGGCATAGGTTCCACCGTATACCCATCCAAGGCCGGTACATCCGCATGAGGCTATACCTCCGCCGTTTGGATTGGATAGATAAGCCCATGCAAAACAATTAGCATCAGATGCATATTTTCCAAGACTGCATCCGCCGTTTATTGCTATTGGTAGTTTTTCATTATTTTCTAAGTCACTAATATCATCATTTGTATATCGGCCGAAAGGAGAGGGTAAAGATTGTCTGTTTCCATTATATGGATATGTTGTCCAAACCCATGGTGCTCCATGACCAGAAAAATCAACAAACCCGCAGCCTTTGTTTATTCCATCATTTATGCTGTCCACTCCAGAAGGATTTATATTTCCAAGTCTACCATTTGAATCCCATATCTTATCTGGAATAAATCCATCCATTATATCTAAAATAACCTGGTTAACATGTTCTCCTTCACTGATATCTTTGCCTCGATCGTTTTCATTTGGAAATGTATCACCGCCTATTACAACAATATTATTAAACCAATTTTGGGCCCACGACTTACCATTTTCGTAATTTATTATTTTATCAACTACTATCTCTAATTCCTCTTCGTCTGTACATGCAAGCCGTGCTAATTTTACATCAGGATATAGGTCCATATCATCATAGTTATCATCCCAGTCATATTCTGCAAACACATTATTTTCATTTGTATCCCAGGTTTCAAAATTGTTTTCCCCATCATATATATCTGCATAGTACATATCAGTTAGAAAGATTTCATCATCGCTTTCAAAGGTGAAAATATGTGCTTCTCTTGCTGGAAAATCAATAGCGCCGCCTACTATCATAACATTTGAAATAAACCAGTTATCAATAGCATTTTTTATAAAATATTTAATCTCCTCGATTTGATCTCTACCTTCTACTGGGAAATATATTCCATTTGTGATTTCATTTAGAGTTACTAATTTAGTTGAAACACCTCGATTATTTTTATGATTTATCAAAGGTTGCATTGGTGTGGTATATTTATTTGGTGTTAAAATCAATAGATCATATTCATCATCATTATATCTATCTATAGGTTCTCTTTTTGTTTCGTAGTCGATATCTATATTAATTTCATTAGCAGAACTAATATAGTTTTCACTTGGATTATATCTCAAAGGTAAAAAATCTACCTTAACAATTATTTTTCTTTCATCTCCAACTATACCACTTCCAATATCATATTCATACCAATTTTCAGGATATGTTTCAGTGAAAGTATAGCTTGGTTTATCGTTAACTTTTTTCAAAAGACTATTAGTAGTTGTTATTTTTGGTGATGGCTGTAACTTTTTTGAAATTTCTATTTTATCAATATTTTTTACAGTGCATTTTACATCTATAATTTCTGTGTTAGATGGAAAAACATAAGTTTTTGTATATTTTGGAATTATTGGTCTATTTTCTTTTATAAGATATGAGTTTGCTTCATCTATTTCTAATGAAGTATACATTTCTTCTTTTATTATTGGTTTTGAAAAAACAATTTGTTCTTTTTTTGATTTAAAATCCTGTGTTTCTGATGATACAACAGCTACAATTCCACTTAACACTAACGTTCCTATAACTAAAAAAGCTATTATTCTCTTCATTCTCTACCCCCACGTTTTAACACGCGTTAACAATAATAAAGACTTATTATTATTTAAAATTTACTAAGAAATAATTAGTCAATTTTCAAGATATACTATTATTATTTCTTGAAATAATTACCACTATAAAAGATATAAATCCTTACTAAGTGATAATTTCTCCACCAAAAATTGTTTTTTTAATAAAATTTGATACTGTTTTTAGATCTGAATCCAAGTATATTGCTCCAATAAGTGCTTCAAGAGTATTTGCTAGATTAGTTGGATTTTTTTTGCCGTTTTGAATGGTTTCTCCTTTTCCCAGTTTTAAAAAATTTCCAATCCCAAGTTCTTTTGCTTTTTCTGATAAAAAACTGTTGTTTACTAGAATTGATCTTCTACGAGTAAGTTCTCCTTCTGAAAAATATCTATTTGTGTGATAGAGTTCTTCAGCTGCAACAAAACCTAATATGCTGTCACCTAAAAACTCAAGTCTTTCATTATATTCCTCAGGTATTTGTGCTTCAAAAGCATAGGTTTTATGTGTAAGAGCAGTTTTTAAAAGTTTTTTATTTTTGAAAGTGTAATCTATTTTTCCTTCGAGTTCTTTGATTTTATCTTTGTTCATTTGATATTGTAAATATAGGATATGATATTAAAATATCACCATTATTTTTTTTATAAATAATCAATTATTTCTTTTTTTATTTCTTCATCTTCAAAAACATTTGTCAATTCTTCTTTATTTTTATACGGTCTATTAGCAATTATTTTTACAGCTCTTTTTTTCCCAACACCAGGAATAGAAGTCAAAGTTTTTCTTGGTGCATTATTTATATCAAGAGGATAAGGAATTCCTGTGATAGAGCGGTATCCATAATCAACAATTTTTACATCTAAAAATTCTTCTAACTTGTATTTACCAGGTATTCCAACAAGTAATGGATAGCTACCGATTTGTCTTGCAAAGGTTAGATCACCATTATGTTTTTCAGTATAAACCTGTCTTAATATACTTTTTTTTGGAAGCATTTTTTTTAAAAGAGCCTGCATTATATTTGTTTTAACTTTGTATTTAAAATGTTTAAACTCTCTTTTATGTTTTAAAATTAGTTTATTTCCTATTTTTTCCATTTTTGTTCCAGATATTGGAATAACCTGCCTTAGATTAATACGCCTTACAAGTAAATCTTTTTCAACTATTTTTTCTAAAAAATTATAGTTTAACTTAAAAGTTTTTTTTGTTTCACCCATAAGTCCAAAAAGAAAATTTAAACCAGGCAAAAACTCTGGCATACCATTACTTCCTTTTTTTTTACCAACCTTATTTAAAAGAGTAATTGCCTGAAAAATTTGTTTTTCATCTGCTTTTAGATTGTTTTCAGAAATAACCTTTGGGTCAACACTTTCAACACCCATAGCTGCAACATCACCAGGTGTATGATATTTTATAATTGTTTCAGCGATTTTTTTACTTTCTTTTGGATATCTAGAAATTATACCGGGGTTTGCATTATCAATATGAAGTGTTTTTAGATCAGGTGCTACTTTTCTAATATTTGATAAAAGTTTTTTTGTAGCTATTGGATTTGGCTTTGGAAATTCTTTTTTCCCTGAATCTTTTGCCATATAAGAAAAAAAACATGGCTGATTTCCAAGTCTAAAATGCCTAACATCATTTTCATATAGTTTTTCTATTTCACAAACTATATCCTCTATTTTTCTAAAATCAGGGTTTCCTTTTTTTGGTTCACTACAAAAAGAACATCCCCCTACTATACTACGTGGACAACCCCTGTATGTTTCAATTTCACATATTAAATAATCAGGATAAAAAGGATGGTTTTTTACAATACTTGTGCCAAGTTTTGAAAAATTTGCTATTTCATCTGCGTTTTTTCTTTTAATATTTGTATTAATTTTTCCATTTAAAAAATTAAAAAGAAAAACCTCTGGGTCTCCAGAGACAACATAATCAAAAACATTATCTATTTTTTTTGGTTTTCTCCCGCCAAATTGCCCAAAACCGTATCTTGCAGCAGGGCCACACAATATTTTTGTTGGTTTTTTAAGATATATATTGATATCAGTTATTTCATTTGGACTAGCTGGATAACCTGACAAATATCTTCCCGGGACAGATACCCCGGCAATAGATATTATAATATCATAGTTACTAATTTTTTTTAGAATAGTTTGGTTATTTCTAATTTGATCTATAGTAAAATAATCAACAATATTTTCAGGATTATTTTCAAGAATTGATCCGGCTATATATCTAGGATATGGGCTGATATATGGTGGTACACCAAGACAGGTTGGTTCATCTATGTAACCATCTATAATACATGTTTTTAACATAGTAAGTTGTTTTCTGAAAAGAAATAAACAGTATTTGTATTTTTTTAGAAAGAAAAGTCTTTTAAATTAACAAAATATAACAATAAGTGGAGAGGAAGAAGACATAGATGGGTGTCTCCAAGGGATAAGTGATATATATGCAAGATTTAAAAGAAAAAAATAGTTTTAATAATGATAATTGGATTAAACGTGTTTCTACTGGAATAAACAAGCTTGATGATATATTAAAAGGAGGGCTTCCTGATAGCACGATAACTCTAGTTTCAGGTACTCCTGGTTCTGGTAAAACAATTCTATGTTATCAGTTTATATGGGAAGGTCTTTCAAATGGTGAAAACTGTCTTTTTTTAACTTCTGATGAAAGAGTTGAAAATATTATAAAACAGGCTAATGAACTTGGTTATAATTTCCAGAAATGGGTTGAATCAAATAATTTAAGTTTTGTATATTTAAATTTAGATAGGCCAAATATACATAAAGAAATGGAAGAAAAAATAAGAAACGGTAATTTTTCTCGTGTTGTTCTTGATTCATTGACACCAGTATCTGAAGTACCTGTATGGGTATCTGGTGTGCATGAAATAATTCCATCTGAAACAAAAACTGAAACCAAGAAATATCCAGCTGGATCAATCCCTGCAACGCGTATGCATATAAGAAGGATTCTAGGGTTACTTAGTAAAGAAAACTGTACTTCTATTGTAACATCTGAAGTTCCAGAAGGGAGTAGAGCTCTTTCACGTGATACCATTTCTGAGTTTATGGTAGATGGAATAATCCTGCTTGACCTTGATACTACTATGGATAGACGTAAACTTACAGTTCGTAAGATGCGTGCGACAAAACATACCTTAAAACCACAGGATATAGCAATTTCTGAAGGTGGAATTAAATTCATATAATATTTTTTTATTTTGAGGTTGTGAACGTAATTGAAAGATGATCCAATACTTGATGTGTTAAATGATTTACTAAATTATGATGAGATACTAGCCTGTATGGTTGCAAGACAAAACATGATAAGTGTAATGCCTGATCAGGAGAGATTTGATAAAAAGGTAATGGAGATATGGGATATAATAAAACGTGCTATGGATGATGTGTTTACTGTGATTAGGGAGTATTCTCCTGCAGGTCTTGGTGAAATGGAGTTTAGATTGCAGGAGTATGAAGCACTTTTTTATGTGTTTCCTGATACAGAGAATGCACTTGTAGCAATTGTTCCTGCTCTTTCAAATAAGGGTTTGATAGAGATTGAGCTTGAGAATTCTCGTAGAGAGATTTTAAAAATTATGAAAGAAAAAGAAGAAATCAAGGTATCTTAAAAAATTTTATAAACTTTTAATGTTTTTATTAATATAATAACAAAAATATTATAAAGATGATTCATATAATATTAATTATAATTGTCAATTTGTAAGATGATATGATAAAATGAAGGTTTTACTCACAAATCCTATTAATGTCATGTATGCAGATCCTGCATTATTTGGTGATATTCAACCAATTCACCTAATGTATGTTGCAGCATATCTTGAAAAACAAGGTCATGAAGTTAAAATATTTGACCCTGTTATTGACAAATCTAAGAAAAAATTTATAAATTTTTTAAAAAAATTCAATCCAGATGTTGTAGGAACTGGTGCTGTATCACCGACAATTTATTCGGCTTGGGATACAGCTGAGCTTGTAAAAAAACATACAAATGCAATTGTTATAGTCGGCGGAGATCACGTAACTTTTTTGCCAGGAGAAACACTTTATTGCTGTCCTTATGTTGATTATGTAGTTAGAGGTGAAGGGGAATATACAACAGCCGATCTTATAAGAAGTATCCAAGGTAAGAAAAAAATTGAAAAGGTTAAGGGAGTATCTTATAGAAAAAATAATAAAATTATACATAACCCACCAAGACCTTGGATTAAAAACCTTGATAAACTTCCACATCCAGCATGGCATCTTGTTGACATGTATAGATATATACAAATGGTTGGGAGGTCAGGTTTATTTGTGTCAAGCAGAGGTTGTACTCAAGGCTGTAGTTTTTGTATAAGTTCTCGTAAACTAGGTTTAAATTGGAGAGCACGCTCTGCTCAGTCAGTTGCAAATGAAATGATGGAACTTGCTAAGAGATATCCTAAACTTGATAATTTAGTATCTATAGATGATAATTTTATGATGGATATGGACAGGGTTGAGAAAATTTGTGATATATTAATAAAGAATAAATTTGACATGCCCTGGATATGTCAAGGAAGAGCAGATACGATAGTTACAGGCAAAGAAAAACTATTGAACAAAATGAAAAAGGCTGGATGTTTTGCTGTACAGATAGGTGTTGAAACACCAGATAAAAAAAGATTAAAAAAGATTAGTAAAGGTATTGTTGAAAGTCAGGCAGTGAAGGCAGTAAGATTAGCAAGAGATGCTGGAATAGCTGTTCGGGCTACATATATGTTTGGTTTTGAAGATGAGACTAAAGAAAAAATGAGAGATACATATAATTTTGCAAAAGAGGTTGTAAAATCAGAAGCGGTACAGTTTACAATTCTTACAGCATTCCCTGGTACCCCATACTTTGAAGAAGTTAAACATAAACTTGCAACACATGATTGGCGTCGTTTTACAGTATCTCATCAATTTCTTAATTATGATTTTGATGTTGAAAAAGAATTATCAAAGCTTTATTTAAAATATCATATGCGACCAGCATTTTTAAGTAAAGCAAAAAAAATGAATATCAATCAATTCTATTCATTGATGTCATTTATCAATCCAGCTATTAAAAGTATTCTTGGAAAATATGGTAACTATTTATTTGATTTTGATGATAACAAATGGTTAGAAATTGATGAAGAATATTGGCAAAGATATATTCTCAAAAAAAATCTTATTTTCGAAGAAACTTTTTATCATGATAAACCCAAGACAGAGAAACTTCCAAAATAGTAAATTATATTAACATAGTGCATATCAGAAAAATTTTTCTATTGATAAAGTATTGTTGTTATTGGACGGGATGCATATAGACCTTAAAAAAAATAATAAAAATGTAGAAGCTTCTATAGGCTTCTCAAGAAAATGGGATGCTAAAGAAGCTGGTAGGGAAGTAGCTGAAACAGCTATTAAAAATCTAAAACTCCCGCCTAAATTAGTTTTATTGTATTGTACTTTCCATTACAAAAAGAAAGATGGTTTTAATAATCTTTTAAAAGGTTTTTGGGAGGTATTTCCAAGAGATACACCATTAATCGGCGGAACGGTTGCTGGGTTTATAAATGATTATGGATGTTTTACTAGAGGGGCTACTTGTATGGTATTAACTAATTCTATGATGGATGTTAGTCTAGCCTATTCAAGAAGAGTGAGATTAAGCCCAAAAAAATCGAGTAAAAAGTGTTACAATATGATAAAAAATGGAATGAAAAATAGTTATTATAAGAATAAAGTTTTTATTAATATGTTATCTGGACCTAAAATCCCTAAATTACCTGTTTTTGGAAAGATGCAGAATATAAAAGAAAAAATTACAGGAGATCTCGCGACATACATTGGACCAAAAATATTCCCGCTACTAGGTTATGGATGGGGGAAAGAAGAGGATATAATTGAATGTTTATCAAAAGTTTTACCTGAATATTATATATTTGGAGGATCTGCTGTAGATTCAGTTAAAATGTTGGATAATTTGCAGTTTATTGACAATATGGTTCTTAAAAATTCAATTGTTGGTATGGGTATAAGTATCGATAATGAAATTTGGCAGAAATCTTTTTGTGGTGTACATGAAACTGATAAATCATTTATGATTACTGATAAAACGTCTGATAATCTTATAATAAAAAAAATTAATCATGAAAATGCAAAAAAAGTTATATTAGACATCTTAAAAATTGACGATTCTCAGTATTCGGACATGAGTTCATTTATGTATAGAATTTCAAATTTTTTTCCAATAAAATTTGAAGGTAATGAAGATTACTTATCAGGAATAGGGGGATTTTTTGGAAATAATATTTTTTTAGGTTATAAAGCAAAAAGTAATAAAGTTAAATTAATGTCAATAACTGGTAGAGAAATTCTTGAGTCTGTGGATAGTATCTTTTCAGGTGTCAAATCTTATAGGTTTCCTTTCGTTTTTATGAGCTTTTCAGCTATATTAATAAATACTTTAGGTAGTAAATGCTATTTGATTAAAAAGCGATTAGATCAACATCTTAAAGGTGTACCATATCTCGTGATATGTCCTATTAATGAGAATGCAGTCATACCTTATAGTAATACTTATGCTCGAGTTTATTCTTTTAATGCTTTATCTATATTAAATCAAGAAATCTAAATTGGTGTTAATAGTGGAATATAAAAATTTGGAAAAACTAAAAAGAACAATTAATCTTTATAAGTCAGTGGGCACTAGAAATGCTGATTTTCTTTTTCCCTGGTTATACAGTATATATGAAAAAACGTTTCTCCCCTCTGTTGATTTAAAATACAAAGATATACTTTGCTTAGATAAAACAAAATTAACTATCTTTGATGTTCTAGTTGATGATCTTGCTGATAACTCGAAGATAAGAAATAATAGACTATTGCAAGAGGCAGTACGCATTCCCTGGAATATTTCAATAGATTATAGAAATCAATATCTTAATGTTATTAAAAAAATATGGGGGGATTGCATAGATTCAATAAAAAAGTACCCGCGGTATGATGATTTTAAGGATATTTTTTATTTTGATTTAGATCAGGTTATGAATTCAATGAGGTATAGTTATCTTGTTAATACTACGGATTTTTCAAATTTTACTGAAGATGAGATGTATATGAATCATGGTGTAATGGTAATCCTACATTGCGATATGGATCTTATGTGTTCACCAACTTTTAATTTTGATGAGATGAAGAACTTAAGGCCTATATTACATTGGGTACAAGACATCGCCCATATAGGAAATTTACTAAATACTTATCCAAAAGAGATTGAAGAGGCTGATTTTTCTAGCCCTATAATATCTCTTGGTATTAGAGAGAGGCTAATATCGAAGAATGATGTTGTTAATGATTATGAATATACTAGAACAAGCTTGCAGCCTCTGGTGAAAAATTTTGAAAAAAGAATGAAAGATAATTTTGAAAAAATAAGAACTCATTCATCTGATGTAAAAACTATCGATATCTCGTCTTTTTTAGAAAAACTTGATTATGTATGGGATGCATTCATAAATCGCGAGGAATATTGGACAGAAAACGATAGTCGGACTAAATTTGAAACAGTAAAGAAAAATAATTTAAGTAAATATAAACTCAAATGGATTAGAATATAAACATATTGGAAAAGATAGATAAATTTAATTAATGGAAACTATAATATATTAACAATAAAAATGTATGATGTCATAATAGTTGGGGCAGGTCCTTCAGGAAGTTCAGCAGCTATAAAATTGGCTAAAAAAGGTTATAAAGTTGCAATTTTAGAAAAAAAGCAACATCCAAGAATTAAAGCTTGCTGTGGTGCAATTTCTACCAGTTCAAAATACCTTTTGAAAAAATTAAAGGTTGATATTGACGATCTTATTCTACAAGGATATAAGGGGTTTATTTTAAAATGTAAGGAAAAAAAAGTTAAATATGATTGGGGATCAGAAAAAGTCTGGAGTGTTTACAGAAAAGATTTTGATAAATTATTAGCTGATACTGCTGTAGATTATGGTGCAAATTTAAAAGAGAAAAATAAAATCAACAAAATTATAGATAGAAAGAGTCATTTTGAGGTATATTCAAATAAAGGAAAATATAAATCAAGATTATTATTTGGTGCAGATGGAGTTAATTCAGTTGTGAGAAACTCCTTAAAAATTGATTATCCACAAAAAACGTTAGGTGTAGGATTAATATCTGAGATTAAAGCGACCAAAAGAGAGATTGAAATTTTTAACGATAGATTAATACTTGATTTAAGTTACTTGGACAAAGGGTTATCTTTTATATTTCCTAAAAAAAAGGGGAAGACCATACATCTGGCTATTGGCGGGCAACTTTCGTATATAAATTCAAAAAAAATAAATCTAAATTCACAGATGTTGAGATTATCTAACGACTATAACCTAAGATATAAACCTGTCTGTAGATCTGGGTCAATGGTTCCTTTTGGTGGCACTGTTAAATGCTTTGGTAAAAATAATGCATTATTATTGGGGGACTCAGCAGGATTGGTAAACCCCATAGGTGAGGAAGGCATTCCTTATGCTTTGCAAAGCGGCATTTTTGCAGCTGACTCAGCTGATATTCATTTTAAAAAAGGGTTAAAACTTTCTGATGTTTATCAACAAAAAATTTCAAATATATCAAGAGTCATTAATAACCAAGCCTTAAATTTTCAAAGTATGTTATATGGTAATTTATCCCACAGAAAGTTTATTATTAGTATGTTAAATCATAATACAAGTTTACTAAAATTATTTTCGGATCTCTTTATCAATGAAATAGGTTATGATGAAGCTCTAAAGAGTATTAGTATGAAAAAATTATTACCAAGGATGATAAAAACCTATTATAGAGAATCAATCTTATATAATCCTAATCCGCCACTACCCAAATATATGTTTAAATGGGTTAGATTAGGTTAATCTAAATTTTATATCTTTTTATCTATCTTACAGTAAAATTCTTTTAAGAATTGTTTTTTATAACCCGGTTCGTATATCCATATGGCATAAAAAATAAAGATTAAACCTATTGTCAAAGATGGGACTAATAATTCAGGGAATTTAATTCCCATAATTGGAAATATCCATTCGGTGTTTAATCCAATTATTATTGGTATTGAAATTCCAATTTCCATTAAGTTTATGCGTTTCTTTTTGATAGGGTTATTAGTTTTAGAATGGTAATCTAAAAAGATGTATAGGCAAAATAGAGATGTGAAAGCAGCCCAAGTCGAGGATATACTATGTACAACAGGATTCGTAGGTATACCAAAAGTCCATCCCCATGTCTCTTTTACTGGTTCTGTTACTAAAAAATTTGTTGAAATGTCAATAATAAAAAAAATTAATGCAGGTCCATATATTAATAAATATGTTATTTTCTTTTTTAAAAGATCTTTATGTTCTGTATAAACTAAGGATAGATGCAAGAGAAAAGACATTACTATATACCATAGAACATTTATTTTTAACCAAGAATATGCTGTATTAAAATCATCAGAAAATCTGTATCCAAACTCTATTAAACCCCAGAAAAATGCAAGTGAAAGGCATAATAAAACAAATAATTTAGCTGTTTTATTAAAAAACACATATCTCACTTTTTTAAAATATACTATAATTGCCAAAATAGTGCATACTATAATTGATATTAACGAAAGTAATGCAAACGCATTAATCATTTTTCAATGCATCCCATTACTTAAATAGAAATTTAGTTTTAATATGTTTTCATTTTATTTTAGCAGTTATTCACGATTGACACTATATCGTCTTCTGTATCTTTTTTATCCCAATATTGTTCTCTTTCAAGGAATTTATTCCATACATTCATAAGTCTTTGATAAAATTCATAGATATTTATTGTTTCTACTTCGTGAGCTTTAACTTGAATTTTTTCAAGGTTTTCTTTCATTCTCTGTTCAAATCTTGAAACAAGAGGTCTTATATTTGCAAGTGCAAACTCTGGGTCTTTGATAACTGTCGTTTTATCTATTAATCCCTCTCTAATACCCATAGAGATAATTGGACTTGAAAAATCAGCTTCTTTTATTTCTTTAGGATAGGTATTCATCATGTTTCCAAGATGTGCAACATCTTGTACGTTATGAAGGATAGGTCTGAGTTTTTGTAGTTCTTCATATTCAAAACCAGGGGAACACATTAAATCAAGATCACAGTGGAGTATAACCATTACTCCATGATTCATATACATTTCATCTTCTGCAAAGTTAGAAAAATCTGAAGTATTTATTAGATAGCTATATTTCATGGAATTCATAACTTGTTCAAGATCAAAAAAGAATATCTCTTTGAACTCTTCGTATCTTGGAAGTTTTTTTATTGAATTTATACAGTCCTGCCATATTTGATTTGCAACTTCTAAATATTTGTTTTTGTATATATTTGAACCATTATGAGGTATTCTGACAGCCTGGTCTAGTAATCTTTTGTTTCTAAGTTTAGCATTGTCTGCTAAATCATCGACTAGTACATCAAATATACAGAGTTTTGTTTTTATTAAAGCTAGTTTATCTTTATGCTCTTTGTCTATAGATGGGAGATATGTTTTGTCATATACTTGATAAAGCCATTTGAATAGGAAGTCAGCATTCCTTGGACCTACAGTTTTGTAAAGGTTTATTGCTTCTTCCAATGTCATTTCTTTATCTTGTTTCATTTTATATTCCTAAATTAAAAATAATTTATAGTAACATAAACCCCCATACCAAAAAATTCCTACATAATTCTAAAATCGCCAATTTTTTCTTATTTTTGTAGGAAAATTAATAATTCAATGATTAAACAACATTAACAATTTTCTCTGATTCTTTCTTATCATAATATTTGTAGCCTGGTTTGTTTAATCTTAATGGTAAACTCAGATATTTGTCATCTTCTCTAAAAACCAATTTATTTTTTTCAAAAGAATCTAAAATTTCAAGGATTTTTTCTTTTGAAACATGTGAATATATTTTTTCAAGTTCAGATAAACTTATGACATCTCTACAAGATAGAAAGATTTTTCTTTCAAGGTCATCAAGAACAAATATGTTTACATTTTCTCCAAATCTTTTATCATATATTTTTAAGAAATTTACCCCATCTTTAAAATAGAAAACCATTTTTTCAATTAATTTTTCATTTTTTATATAATTAGCCATACGTTTTTTTCTTTCACTTATCCAAATATTTATTAGTTCTTCCCAATTATTATTGCAAATATTTTCTTTTTTATCAAAATTATAGTAAAAACTAAAGTTATTTTTGAGAGTATTCTCTGGGAAAAATAAACCATCTGTTTTTGTATTTTTTATATTAGATATATTATATTTTTCTTTGTTCTTGTATATTTCACTATCATAAACAATAATAAAATTACTAACTTGCGGCGGATCAAGATATTGCATGAATTGACTAATATTTTCTTTAGTTTCCTCGAAATCAATTTTTTCTTCATTTGGATAATTGATTATTAAATTGTAATGATTTCTTATGTCATTTTCTTTGGAGAATTTCAGAGCAGCTATATTATCTATTACCTTGACACCCTTATTTATTTTTTCAAGATAGTTCTTGCTAAATGTTTCAATACCTGTTTGAATATGGTTAAAACCCGCTTTTTTTAATAAGGTGTAATCATCACTTTTTAGTCTTCCAGCACGTGCTTCAATATAGAGGTTAAAATCTTTATCAAGTTTTATTATCTCTTTACATAATCTTTTGTATTCATTTAATGGAAGAGTATTAGCTATTACTTGGAAGTTTAACATTTTGTATTTATTAGATAAAAAATTCAGCTCATCAACAAATCTATCTATGCTTTTTTCTCTATATTTTTTATTGTATGAATAGATATTACAAAAAGAACATTTATTCCAAAAGCATCCTCTTGAAAATTCAATAGGAAGTCTTCCATATAAATAGTAATATTGTTTGTTTTCATCTGTTGAATTTATCAAACTTCTATAAAATGATGTAAAATCTGGATATGGTAATGAATTTAAATCTAAATAATTATCAGTTGGATTTCTAATGATTTTTTTATCTTTTCTATATATTAAATTTGGAATTGAACTATAATCTTTTCTGCCTTCAGCAAGGTTTAATAATGCATTTTCTCCTTCTCCACTTACAGCAAAATCTAACCAATCAAAGGCCTTAAGATAGTTTTTACCAAGTTTATTTATAACTGAGCTTCCTCCAAAAATAATTTTTATATTTGGGTTTTCTTTTTTGATAAATTTTGATAGTGCAAGAGAGGGAAGTATTTGACCATAGTTTAGACTGAAACCTATTATATCAAATTCTTTCCAAGCAATATTTTTAAAAATAAAATTGAAAAACTTGTCTGTAGAATTATTAAATTCATCAAAAGTAAATAAGTTTGCATCTCTTTTTATAGTATTATTAAAAAACTTTTCAAAATTTTTTATATTTTTTTCCCAATAATCCTTGAACACATATTTTGTAAAAATAAATTGTGCAACATATGGATCATTCGGTGAATTTATTAAAAGATTGTAATTTTTTAATCGATAGAAATCTACTGCTTTTAAGTAAAGGTGAAGTGATTGAGCATTAATATTATTATCTTTCAGATATGATTCAAGTAATGATAATTGTATTGAGGGTATGGAATTATCTGAAAAAGGCATAGATATTAGTAGTATATTATTAGAATCTTCATGCATCTCCATCTAATTATTTTCAATAAATTGAAAGCTTATATATTTAACTAATATATTATAAATAGTAATGAAACTCGATTTAAAAGATAGAAAAATATTATATCATTTGGATTTAAATTGTAGACAGTCAAACAGCCAAATAGGTAAAAAAGTAGGTCTAGGAAGAGATGTTGTTGGTTATAGAATCAACAAAATGGAAAAGGAAGGAATAATAAGTAATTATTGGGCTAATATCGATTCATTTAGTCTTGGTTATGAAGTTTTTAGAGTCTATATTGACTTTCAATATGTGGCAACAGATATTAAAGAAAAAATTATCCAATATTTTATCGATTATCCAAATTCCTGGGTGGTTGTATCTGAAAAAAGCCCACATGATTTGAGTTTAGTTTTCTGGGTTAAAGATGTTTATGAATTCTACAAATTTTGGGATACCACACTTGATAAATATGAAAATTTTTTTTCAAAATATCACATATCCATATATTGTGGTGCAATTGTTTATAAAAAATCTTATTTGTTACCAGATTTGAAGGAATCAAATAGAGTTGTCTGTGAGATGTGGTGTGGTGGAAAATCTGTTGACATTGATAAAACTGATTATAAATTGTTAAATGAGTTAGCGGTTAATGCAAGAGCGCCTTTAATTGACTTAGCAGAAACTCTTAATTGTTCTTCACAAAGTGTAAATTATCGAATTAAGAATCTTGTTAAATCAGGTGTTATCAAAGGGTTTAGAGTTAATTTAGATTTATCAAAACTTGGTTTACAAAGTTATAAACTAGACATTTATTTGAAAGATCATAAATTAAAAAAACCAATTTTAAAATATTTAGAAGAAAAACATTATACAGAATATAT
Source organism: uncultured Thermoplasmatales archaeon (assembly GCA_964638155.1). Lineage (GTDB taxonomy): Archaea > Thermoplasmatota > E2 > DHVEG-1 > DHVEG-1 > CAYZTD01. The sequence goes on from CAZWYI010000002.1 coordinate 102,045, forward strand.
GAATTTTTCTATAGGCTGGGCAGATTTGGGTCCTGAATTTGTTGTTAAAAATTTTGATGAGTTATCTAAAATATTAGATGAAATAAATAACAAATTTTCAGGAGCAATAAAAAAACAATCTTTTATTATTACTGATAAAGTACATAAACTCAGATGTATGCCAAAGTTGTTTTAAATTTGGAAAAAAAGTATTGATTTTTTTATTATATTCCAGCAGCCATATGAAAAGTTGCAGCGGCTACGATTGCTGATGTTACAGCACCAGATATTACTAATTTATCCATATTTTCTCTCACCACCCATATTGTCATATATTGACATGTTATATTCTGTCGTGTTTAGTATTTAAAGTTTTTCTGTAAAAACGTCAAAATGTATAAATGTTTAAATACTAAAAAAATAAGGAGTATAACTAAAAAATTAGTTTTTTAAATTAAAGACTCTACAACCGGATCTAAAAACTTAACTTTACAGTATTCCATATATTTTTTAATATCCTGAATTACATAGATTTTATCATTTGCACTAAAAAACGAAAAACTGCTGAGAGGATAAGATCGTTCATTAACAATTTCTTTTTCTTCCATTTCAGAAAGAAATCCAAGTACTCTTTTTTCACTTATGCCAAGATTTGATAGAAGTGATCGAGGGTTTGATCTATTACTTGAATACCAATAATCAGGTGGACTTGTTTCTTCACCATAGAACATAGATCTGTATTCTTCTCCACATCCAGCAAAGTTAATAAGGTTTTTTTGATCCTGAGCATAGATATAAAAAAAGTAATAATATTTCAAGGAATCTTCTTCAGACCATGATAGATCCATTACATCTTTATATCTATTTTTTAAAAATTCTTCAATTTCAGGTGAACTATAAATTTCACTATCTACTCTTTTTACAAACCCAAGATCTTCAACTATATCATAAAATTGGTTCATAATTTCAATAAATCTATCATCTTTTAGTAAAACTCTTTCATACCAATGGTTTTCATCAAGAGAATATGCTTCATTTACAGGTTCAATATGTCCTGATTCATTAACTAAAGGAGTATTATAGATAATTCGATTAACAAGACAGCTTAAGGCTCTTTCTGAAATATCTTTTGTTTTTTCTTCAAAAAGGTTCTTTTTTTCTTCTATTTTATCAATCATTAATGTTCCACATAAATCAAGGCCAGTATCAGTCAACAAAAGCTTATTTTTGTTTTTTGAAATTTCAGAAGAAACAAGGTTTTTTTCAATAAGTAAATTAAGTAAATTTTCATCTTCAACTAAAGTAGTATCATAATATAAATTTATTAGAGTGTTTAACTCAGACTTGCTTAAGTTCTCAATTTTTTTATTGTGTTTTATCTCCATACCCATCCACCTATAATATGTTATACATTAACATGGTTTAAACTTTTTCCTAATAAAATAACAAAGTTTTTTACAAAAAAATCTATTTTTTTTTATTATGAAAAAAAGATTAGCAATAATTATAGTACTTTCAGTAGTATTTTTGCTGTTGATTTTATCATATGCTTATTTTAATAACAAAAATGAAAAAGAATATGAACAAGAATTAATAGAATTTAAAGATAAAATTAGAGAAGATTTGAAAGAATATAACATGATAAAGCGTATTCGACAAGATAGAGGAGTAATTGTTCCAAAGATTAATTTTTCAAAACCAGAAAGACTTCATTATTATCAGACTTTTGTAACACCTAATAATCAATCTGTAAAAAACTATGTTCAAAAAAATTCAATCAACAGTATTGATAGTGCATATTCTCTTGCTGTTAACTGGACATGGGTTTCAGATAAAACGCTTCATAATAAAAATGAACTCTGGTTGAAACCAAAACAATTTATCATAGATAGTCCAAATTTACCTGGAAATCCTGTAGACACTATTGCTAGTGATTGCGAAAGTCAGGCCTATACCTTAGTTAGCATTATTGAATCATTTGGTTTTTCAAAAGAAAATATTAGAGTGTGTATTGGTCTAGTTGATTTCGGGAGTGGAAGCGGAGGTCATGCTTGGGTTCAAGTATATGATAATAACAAATGGTATGAACTAGAAGCAACAAGTGGCCCATATTTTGATGATGATACAAATAAACTAGTAGATAGTGATGGAGTTGGTTTAAATTATTTTAAAACTAGACCATATCCTGTTGAAGAATACTGGGCATTTTTTAATGATATATATTATTATAACCCAGAGGAAGGAGTAACTAGTACTAATCTTCCAGCTCATTGGTATAAAACTGAAAAGCATTTTACACTTTCTGAATTAAAGGAAAAAAATCAAAATTTACCCAAGGTAAATTCCCTAAATTGATAGTTCCTTTTATTGGTCTTGGAATTATTCTTTCCCAGTCAGACCAATAGTTGTTTAACCATAGATTATTTCTAGATCTTAAAAAACCTGCTTGACGGTTGTTATCAATAAAATTGTTTTCTTTTATTTTACATTTCTTTGTCTGTTTTAATAAAAGTCCATAGTCGTTATTTTCAATTGTATTTTGTAAAATAAGATTTTCATTACTTGCTCCATGTAGATATATTCCTTTTTCTTTGTTATCAGAAATTGTATTAGAAATAATTTCAGATTTTTGGGTTGCTTCCATTTCTATTCCATGTAAGTTATTGTTTGAAATAATATTGTTTTTAATTTCATTGTTATGTACCCAGGTTGTAAAAATCCCTATGTCATTATCTATTATTTCATTATCAATAATTTTGTTATAGGAATCCTCATAACTTTCAAAATCCATGCAGTTAAGATATATTCCAACATCGTTTTCTTTTATAATACAGTTTTTTACTTCAAGGTTTGATTTTAAAGATAGTGTCCTAATACCTGAGTTGAGACGTTCTTTTCCACTGTTCTTAATAGTTAATCCAGAGATTCTTACATTTGGTCTTTGGACATATACTACAACATCTTTTCCATTTCCATTAATAATCGTATTTTCTTTATTTTCTCCATCCAAGTTTATTGTTTTATTTATAATAACATTTTCATTATAGGTTCCATTTTTAACAAATACAGTCCATCTTTCATATGCTTCATCTATTGCCTTTGAAATTGTTTTGTATGGATGTTCTTCTGATCCATCCCATGGCCCCATGGTATTGTCATCATCAACATATAAAATAGGAAAATTTCCGTATACTCCTTCAAATAAAACAGGCATTTCTTCAATACTTGCCTCACCATAGGCAATACGGAACCAGCCTTCTTCACCCCATGGTGTACCTGTTTTAAGTTTTACTCCCCAGCTGTTTTTAACAATCCAATATCCACCTGAGTCAATATTTGGATCATCTTTGTATCCTACTATACATACCAGGTGAAGAGCTGTTGATTTACCCCATTTGTGTTCGTATATTCCACCTTTATAACGGGCAAAGTCTTCATAAACATTTAAATGAGTAGGAACTGGTCCATTGTTTACAAGTGCTTTTTTTATTGCAGTAATATCATTTGGCGGTAGATAACTCCAGTTTTTTATTTTCACAGTTCTTTCCCGCCAGTTAGGGCAAGTAGTATTTTTTGGAAAAACAATTGGTTCATCTAAATGTCCTGGATAAGGCCAACAGGCTTCATCTGGAACGCCGTGTTCAACTAAAAAATTGGTGTCATTTTCTGGAAAGCTTCCCCAGTCACGGTTTCCCCCACTCCAGAAGTATAGATGTGCTTCTGATAGATCACAACCAAAAGGATATCCTACTTTCCATTGTACCATTGTCTCTAGTGCTGCAACATATGCAAAGGTTTCACAGCTGGCATAGGGCTGCTGTGCTTTAATAGGTGTTGTAAAATCTACTCCGTTTATGTCTCTCCAGCTGAAATATGACGGTAATTCTGTATCTTCTTCTAAAATAGTTTTATCTTCTTTTTTTATTGTTGTTCCTAATGTTAATTGAGAGCCAATTAATAAAAATATAACCGACAATAAGAATATTTTTTTCATATTTTCATCCGTTACTAGTAATATATAGTAATTAATGCTTATTAAATTTTATTGAAGAAAAATATAAAAAAGAGATTATTTTAAAATATCGTCAAGAATAATTTCAGCAGTCCACTTAGCTACCTTTCCAGAAACTTCTGGGCATTTATCAACATGAGCGCCCATTTTTTCAAACTCTTGATAATCGTGTTTATCCATTAAATTAAAGGTTCTACCAAATAATTTTTTATGGACATCTTTACAAAGAATTGAGCCATATTCTTCTTTAAATTTATCATAAAGTTTTTTAGAAGGTCTAAAAACCCTGCGTTTAGAATCATTTTCTGAAAATTTTTCATAGGATCTACCAGAAATACTGCTAATTGCCAGAAGCCCTCCGACAAGAGCACCACATGTTCCCTCAGTGGATAGACTTGTTCCACCAGCAAGGCCATCAGCTGCTTTAACTACTTTTTCATCACCTATTCCAAGTGCTTCAAAAATAGCTGAATAAACACACTGAGGACAGCTTCCTCTCTCAGCTTCATATTTATATGCTAAATCATAGGCTTTATTGATTTTTTCTTCTCTTGTACTCATTTATATCACAATATTAACCATACATCTTATAGGTTTCCGGTGGTAACTGCGGGGCAGTAGGCTTACTTTGTTTTAAAAACTTATGTAATTTTTTCTCAATAATATCTGCTTCTTTATACAGAGGCTCTGGATCAATTTTTATTTCCGGGAGCATTATATCTATTTTCTCAAGAAGATTACCTGCGGCTCTACTATCAGGAAAAGAAGTATGTGCTTCAGAAAGTAGACACATTACATCCTTATTTTTTATAACACCTTGATACAATAAAACTCCATTTACTCCTGTAATCATACCTTCTTTTGTATCTTTTATCTTAAATTTTTTAAGATAATCAACCATTTTTTTGTTGCTACCAATGCCAAACACGCTTAATTTTTCTTTTTTCTTTCCTACGGCATGGGTCCCTTCAACTGATAATATAGCCTTACATCCCTTTTTTTCTGCCCAATCAAGTATTAGATCAGCAACAGGCTTTACTATTTTATATGGTGGCATAAATTCAGAAATTATTACTGCTACCTGCTCACATTTTCCTTCTGGTCCACATTTTTTTTTACCTGCATAAATTCTAACCGGTGGCGAAGGCTTTGAATTATGAATAATTGTTGCTGGCATGAATTCTTTTGAAATAATAGTGCCTATTTCATCAAGTTTTAAAGAATCAACTATAAAATGCCCTGCAATAGAGCTTATCAGTCCTACTGTTGGAAAGGCAACAATCAAAAGACTATTTGATAGATCTGTTTCTTTATACTCAATTAATTCTAAATCGTTCATTTTCTCTCTTTCCCCCATAACTTTCATATAAAATATAGAATATCTACTTAAATATTTTTTAGAGAAATAACTTTTTTCATAATAATTGAAAATATTTTTATGGTTGTTTAAGATAGCAGAATCACAAGATACTATTACAATATTATAGAGTATATAGAAAAATAATTTACAAACAGTAATTTCAAAATTGTTCAGCTTTCTGTAATATCAATTTTCCAATTTGACCCCTTACCTTTGCACATAGGTAGGACTTTATCATACTAACAGGATTTTTGAAAACTGCAAGCATTGTAGGGCTACCTGCAGATAAAAAAATAAAGCCTTTATTAGATGTTTTGTTCATCATCATAGCTGCAAGAAAACCAAAATTATCTCCCCCATGGCCTTGAACAGTTTTTTCAAATTGATCTGTTTCAAACCATCCTAAACCATATCTATAGTCAAATATGTTCATACCATCTTTATCATAATATTGAATATTATGCATCATTTTTATTGTCGTTTCATTTAGAATGCTAGTGTTTTTCCATCTACCATTGTTCATGTGAGCTATCAAAAAATGGGATAAATCCTCAGTTGTTGTTCTTACTCCACACGTACCAGCAAAACCTTTAACATCATAACTTTTTATTGGTATAAAAATACCTGCTACCCTAAAAAAAGGTCTCATAACTCTATTTTCATCTAGTCCATTTAAATGATAACTTGTATCATTCATCTCAAGGGGTTTAAAGATATTTTCCCGACAATATTTTTCAATTGATAATCCCGAAATTCTTTCCAAAAGATATCCTAATATTAAAAATCCTGTATTAGAATACATCACATCTTCCCCTGGAGCATAATCCAACCAATATTCCTCTTGGTATGTTTCACTCCCAGGGACTAATACATCTTTTAACCATGGATAAGGACTTTCCATTATGCCAGTAGTTAAGTAATCTTTAAATAAATCCTTACGCCCCTCTTGAGAAAATAAAAAATGATCATAGAGACTTGCTCTATGTGACAATAACATTCTAAAAGTTATATTTATATCTGGAAAATATGGATTACGTAAACTAAAAGGAAGGTAACCATTTACGTCATCATCAAGATCAAATTTGCCTTGTTCATAAAGCTGCAACAAAGCAGTTGCAGTGATTGCTTTGGTAGTTGAAGAAACAAGATAAATCGTTTTGTTTGTTGGATGATTCTTACCAAAAAAATCAGTTGTTCCGTATGACTTTGACCAAACTATACTATCATTTTTAATAATACAGGCAGAAAGGGCTTTATGACAACCCAACCTCATTAACATTTTCATTTTCATATCAAAGATTTGATTATCTAATAAATCCGAATTTGTCTTTATCAAATTATTTTGTGCTATTAGGGATGTATCTAACTGGGAGGTAATGGCCCCTAAAGATATTAAAAAAATTGCAAATACCACTAATTTTTTCATTTTTAACCAACAATTATATATTATACAAAACTTTATTTTAATCATTTATTAATTTTTCTTTACAGTTATTATCCAAAATTTAAATAAAATATATAGTTGCCAAGGTGTTTATCTATAAAAATAATATATTGTCAACAGCAAGTTTTTTGAAAAAATTAAATTTCTATTATTTTTAAAAGTTCTTTTAAATTATTGATTTTGTAATCCGCTTGTATCTTTACACCGATTACTTTACATCCTGCTTTATGCCCTGCTCTTATATCACTATCTGTATCACCGACTAAAACCACTTCAGAAAAAGATAAATTATATTTGCTACATGCTTTTAAAACAATTTCAGGATCAGGCTTAGCTATAGATACATCATCACTAGTTAAAACAAAATCAAAATATTTTTTTATACCAATTTTTTCAAGTATTTTATTTGTACATTTTTTTGGAGTATTTGTAATAACACTTTTTTTATATTTTGATAGTTTTTCTAGTGTTTCTTTTGTATCCTTATATATTTTTACATCATCAGTATGCTCATGATATATATTGTTACAAAATTTTCCTACTTTTAAATCAAGATTATTTTTTCTAAGATTCCAAAAAAGATCATGACCCCAGAATTTTTCAATGAATTCTTCTCTTGTTATTTCTTTTTGATTAAAATATCTTAACGCATGATTCAAGGATTGCCACCAAGAGTCAAGGCTATCAACAAGTACTCCGTCCATATCAAAAAGGATAGCTTTTGGTTTGATTTTTTTATTCATAATATATCAAGATAAAAAAGCAAATCAAAGATTTATACAAAAAATTTATCCCTAATAATTGTATATAATAAACAATCAATTGCGGGTATATTTATGAGGGAGATAAAAGTTAAAACAAATAAGAGAAATGAAATGATAGATATAACAAATGATCTTGAAAAGATAGTAGAAGATGAAAAACTAGAAAATGGAATAGTAACTGTTTATGTACCTCATACAACAGCAGCTGTAACGATAAATGAAGGAGCAGATCCAGATGTTAAACGCGATATAATAAAAAAGTTATCAGGGTTAATTCCTGAGAATGGTGACTATAGACATGTTGAGGGAAATAGTGATGCCCATATCAAATCAAGTATTATTGGCGTCTCTGAAACAATAATTGTAAAAAACGGGAAACTTGTTCTTGGTACATGGCAGCATGTATTTTTTTATGAAGGAGACGGTCCGAGAACAAGAAAAGCTTATGTTGAAATGATAAAAAAATAAGAAAAAACATAAGTGATTTTTGAATTTTAAAATATAATAAAACTTTTTTACTACTTTACAATAGATTTGCTGGTGTAAACCTGACAAAAACAATTGAAAACAAGTTTATCAAGTCATTTGTAAATAACATGTATGCTGTTTTAATAACTCTAGGTATAGCAAATATAATTTTTAATGAAGATTTTAGTCCAACAAATCTATTTGATATAACAAATATTCTCTTTATTACAGCTGTTGTTTTTTTATATTGGTGGGACTGGTCTGAATACGTGGAAAGTGAAATTAAAACAACAAAACTTGAAACATCAATAGATTTTTTACTTTTAATTAGTTTGTTTATGCTATACTATTTTTATAGCGAGCCGATAGGCATTGCATTTGTATTTTTGATATTAGGAATAATTGACTTAGCATGGGTTATAAACCATCTTTTTGAAATTTCTTCAAAAGAAAAAATTATATCTATCGATAAGAGGGGATGGATTTTAGAAAAAATTGTATGTATCTCAATATATGGATTAACAATAGCATTACTATATCTTTTTGTAAATCTTCTAGAAAGCCAGTTTATAATTAAATGGATCCAGATAATATTGATTATTGGAGCATTTATTTTAGTTAGATGTATTGGATTTAAGAGTATAAAACAAGAACCTAGATACTTTTCAAAAGCTAAATTAAAAGATGTAGATCAAATAATTGAGATTAACAAATCTTACCTAACATTAAAAACTAAATCCGGGTTTTTTATAAGAGACTTGGAAAAAAAAGAGGTTATTGATAGTATTGAAAAAGGAGAAAACAGTTTTTATGTTGTTGAAGGTAAAAAAGGAAGAGTCCTTGGTTACGCTGAAATACTTGAAGAAATTGACAACGTTATAATTGATAATCTAGACTGGGTTGATGAAAAGGATAAAAAAATTCTTTTAAAAAATGATTATCTATTGATATCTAAAATAGCAACCCGCAGAGGAATAAGAAGAAAAGGCATAGGGAAATTTTTATATGAAAATTTATTTGAAAATTATAAAGATAAAGATTTTTTTGCTTTTATTGTTACAAAACCTGTTGAAAATAAGACATCTATAAAATTTCATAAAAAGATGGGATTTAGAAAAGTTGCTTATTTTTCAAAGAATGAATTTATGGACATCAAAAACTATGAAAGTATCTTATTAGTAAAAGAATGTAAAAAAAATTAGTTTTACCATTAAATATTTTTTTCATAAAGATTTTAAATAGTAAGGTTTTTTTGTATAAACATGTCTAAAAATAATAGGTTAAATCACTTTAAATTATATTACATACATGGTTATCTATCAAGTCCAGATAGTACAAAAGGCACAATTTTAAAAGAAAAACTAAATGTTAAACCATTAAAATATAGAGAATGCAGACCAGAAGACCTTGTTATTTCAGAGTGTATTAAAAACATAGAAGAAGAAATAAAAAACGATGAAAACCCAATTTTAATTGGATCATCCTTAGGTGGTTTTTTATCAGCAAAAATAGCACTCAATAACAAAAAAATTAAAAAATTAATTCTTTTTAATCCTGCAATTATTCCAAAAGATTATGATATTAAAAAAATTAAGGATATGCCGCAGAGAATCACTAAGGATATGAAGGAACCAAATTTTTTTACTAAAAAAATTCCTGCTGATATCTATATTTTTAATGGAACTAATGATGATGTAGTACCAAATAACTGGGTCATAGACTTTGCAAAGGCACAAGAAGCAGAGATAAGATTTTTACATGATGATCATAGTTTTAGTAAAAATATTGAAAAAATTCCTGAATATATTGAAAAAATATTAATCACAAAAGATTAAATTATAAAACTTCTATACGTAGATGGATTTAGCTATGGAAGAGATCTGGATAGAAAAGTACAGACCAAAGATTCTAAATGATGTCGTAGGACAAGATCAGATAATTGAAAGATTAAAAGCATATGTAAAAACAAAAAATGTTCCACACTTGATGTTTGCAGGACCTGCTGGAACTGGTAAAACAACCTGTGCACTTGCTCTTTCAAGAGAATTATTTGGTGAAACATGGAAACAAAATTTCAATGAACTAAACGCAAGTGATGAAAGAGGAATAAATATTATACGTGGTAAAATTAAAAATTTTGCAAGAACAGCTCCTATTGGAAACGCTGATTTTAAAATAATTTTTCTTGATGAAGCTGATTCCCTAACTAATGATGCACAGTCTGCATTACGTAGGACAATTGAAAAATATACTCATATTTGTAGGTTTATACTATCTGTAAATTATTCTTCAAAAGTAATTGAGCCTATTCAATCCAGATGTACTGTTTTTAGATTTAGCCCTATAAAACCTGATGATATCAAAAAATATATGAGAAAAATAGCACAAAAAGAAAAACTTGAGATAACTGCTGATGGACTTGATACTCTTATATTTATATCGCGAGGAGATTTAAGAAAAGCTATTAACATACTTCAGGTTGGTGCATCGGTTGGTAAAAAAATTACTGCTGAACTTTTATATGAAACAACTAGTACTGCAAAACCTGAGGATGTAAAAAAACTGATAAATACTTCCTTAAAAGGAGATTTTATGGCTGCTAGGAATATACTATATGATTTACTTATTAAGTATGGTCTTTCTGGTGAGGATGTAATAAAACAAATTCATCAGAGTATTTTTGATTTATCTATCCCTGATGAAAGTAAGATGCGACTTGTAGAAAAGACAGGGGAAGCAGATTTTAGAATAACTGAGGGTAGTAATTCTCATATTCAACTAGAGTCACTTCTCGCACAGTTTGCTTTGGAAGGAAATAATTTAAAATAAAAAAGTTTTATATTTTTTTATTCAAATGCGTTAAAGGATCCTTTGATATACATAGTAGGTCCAGTTTTTCCCATTATTCTATAGTTAAAACTGCTTTCGTTTTTTAACCCAATTCCTACATAGTTTGATTTATTTTGATTTATATCATAATCTATATTTTCAATGTTTATATCGCCTATATTTCCATATATCACTGAGCCAATGTTTATACCAGTTATATTAGATTTTTTTGATGTATTATAATGAGGATAAAATTCACCGCCGATTACTCTTATAAAATTAAGGTGTTCTCTATAGTATCCGCTGATGTTTCCTATTTCTATTTCTACCATGCCAAATAAGAGAGTGTATTCTCTAATTCCCCATGTTCCTTTAAATTCGCCTGTAGCCCAGTTCGGTGTATCTTTTGTCTTATCTTTATTATCAAACGTTTTTATTTCTTCGAATGTATCTTTTATAGATATAGCATGCGTGATTGAAAAACTAGCTAACAATATGCATATTGCAATTAAGATAATTGTTTTCTTCATATTTGTAACCAAAATTATTATTTACATTCTAATATATAAATATTATTGTTTATATAAAAATTTAGAAAAAAATAATAAGTTATAGATGTTTTTTAGTAAAACTATCTACAATATCTTCAAGTTCTTCAGCTGTTTTATCACCAACACCATATCGAACTCTAACAATCTCTTTACTCGGATTAATAACACGGGTGATATCAATGGGTGTACCAGATACAACGACATCAGCATCAGAGTTGTTAATAGTTTTTTCAAGTTCATTCATCTGTTTTTTACCATATCCCATAGCTGGAAGAACATTTGTAAGGTGATTATATTTATTGAAAGTTTCAACAATTGAACCTACTGCAAAAGGCCTTGGATCCACAATTTTAGAAACACCTGCATCTTTTGCTGCAACTGTTCCAGCTCCATATTTCATACTACCATGAGTAACAGTTGGACCATCCTCAATGACAAGTACTTTTTTACCTGAAATCTTACTATCATCTTCAGAAAAAACTGAGGAAATACCTTCAATTATTTTTGCTTTAGGATTTACTTTTTCAATATTTTTTCTAACAGTTTCAATGTTTTCTTTTTCAGCAGTATTTACTTTATTTATAATTACAACATCAGCAGAACGCGTGTTTACTTCACCAGGATAATAAGAAAGTTCATGACCTGGTCTATGTGGATCTGCAAGAGTAATAAGTAAATCTGGTTTGTAAAAAGAAAAATCATTGTTTCCGCCATCCCAAATAATTATATCTGCTTCTTTTTCAGCTTCTTTTAAAATTTTTCCATAGTCAACACCAGCATAGATAACTCCATCCATATCGATATATGGTTCATATTCTTCACGCTCTTCAATAGTACAGTTGTACTTATCAAGATCATCGTAACTAGCAAAACGTTGTACTGCCTGCATGTTTAGATTCTTATCATATGGCATAGGATGCCTAATCGATGCTACTTTCAATCCTTTTTTCCTTAGTATCTCAAAGATCTTTCGAGAAACCTGTGATTTCCCACAACCAGTTCTTACTGCACAAACGGCGATAACTGGTTTTTCTGATTTAATCTGAGTGCTGTTAGGGCCAAGTAAGATAAAATCAGCACCAGCAGAATTTACTTCAGCTGATTTACTCATAACATAATCATATGCTAAATCACTATAAGAAAAAGCAACTAGATTAATATCATTTTCTTTAATAAGATCAGTAATTTTCTTTTCGTCATAAATTGGAATACCCTTTGGATAAAGCCTACCTGATAATTCCTTTGGATATTTACGTCCATATATATCTGGAATTTGAGTAGCTGTAAAAGCAACTACTTCATAGTCTTTATTTTCCCTAAAATAAGTATTAAAATTATGAAAATCTCTGCCTGCTGCGCCCATTATAATTACTTTTTTCTTTTCTGTCATAAATTTTCAACCCCTAGAATCGAGCTTCTGTTATCATATACTGCTATAAAATTTTTTCTTATAAAAAAAAGAAAAAAGAGTATTTTATAGTTTACTTGCAATTTCTTTGGTTACTTCTAAAGAAGTATTTTTTCCACCCATATCATAGGTTTTAACTTTTTCTTCTTTAATCACGTCAGCTATTGCTTTTTGTAATTTTTCAGCTGATTCTGTTTCACCAAGCCAATCAAGCATCATTTTAACAGATAGTAGCATCGCTGTTGGATTTACCTTGTATTGTCCTTCATATTTTGGAGCACTTCCATGGGTTGGCTCAAAGATTGCGAAATCATCACCAATGTTTCCACTAGCTGCAAAGCCTAGGCCTCCAACTAATTGCGCGCATAGATCAGATACTATATCACCGAACATGTTACTTGATACTAAAACATCATAGTCCTGTGGGTTTTTTACCAGCCACATACACATAGCATCAATGTTTGTTTCCCATTCTTCTATATTAGGATATTTTTTAGCTATTTTTCGCGCCTCTTCGACCATCATACCACTTGTTTCACGGATAACATTTGGTTTTTCAACAATAGTTACACTTTTACGATTATGCTTTTTTGCATATTCAAAACCCTGAGAAATTATACTTCTGCATCCATCCCGAGTAAAAATCCTAGTAGATATTGCCATATCAGCAAGTGGTACATCTTTGAATTTCTCCATTTTGGGATGCGTGCTTAACACATTAAAAACGTTTTCTGGGACAGGGCTGAATTCAACTCCCACATAAAGACCTTGAGTGTTTTCACGAAATACTACTATATCAATATCATCACGATAGTTCAAGGGGTTTCCTTGAAATGCTTTACATGGTCTCATGTTAGTATGCAAGTTAAAATGCTGTCTGAGTCTAACAATAGGACTAGAATACACGTATCCTTTGTCTTTTAATTCTGGCTTTAATTCCTTTTGCGCCTCCTGATTTGGTTTTGAAGTGATTGCGCCAAATAGACAACAATCACATTTGCTGAGTAGATCAATAGTTCTTTGTGGTAATGGTTCACCTTCATTTTTCCAAAATTCCCAACCTACATCACCAGGAATGTATTCAGCGTCAAGTTTGATTGTATCAAGAATTATTTTTGCACAATCCATAACATCGTTTCCGACACCATCTCCAGGAAGCCAAGCGATTTTATATTTTGACATAATTCATTGTAATTGAAAAGATTGTATTAAAATTTTTGATGATTAAGAATCTCTACAAAAAAATTTTTTAAATGTTTTACCTGAAATTTTGTTAATAATTTTAATCAAAATAATCATTACAACAATTGTAAAAACAATTCTTGCAAAAAGAATTCCAAACAATGATGCACCTATTGCCATAATTATAAGAGTATCTTCAATAAGACTGTGTGAAAGACCCATCATTGAAACAGATAAAAAAGTATCTTTTTTATTTATCATTTTTTCATTTATTTCTTTAATAATAAGGCCGCCACCATATGATAAGCCAAGTGTGAGACCTATGATAGTAAGTGGTGCAGCGTTTTTACTCATACCTAGAAAATTTAGACCAGGTTCTAAGGCTTTATTTAGTTTTTCAATAACGCCAGTTTTTTTTAGAATCTCAATTAAAGTAATAAGTGCAAAAATTATCAAAACAATCATAAGATAATTTTTAAGTTCATTTAAAGCCCATTGTGATAAACTAGGGTCTACTATATCTGGCTGCCAGGCGATACTATTTTTTCCTTGAAAAAGATTGAAAAAACTAAAAATAAAACTTAAAATTCCACCTAAAATAACTGCTGAAATAAAACGAAAAAGAATTGTAAAACGAGCTTTAATTCCTGCTTTTTGAGCAATCCTTACTTCAACTGGAAATGTGTGAGCGATAAGAATCATTGTACCAAGAACGGTCACTTGTGCAATAGAATAACTATTGGTAAGTGAAAGATTTAAAAATACAACTATACCACCATAAATATTTGTAAGCATAGCAGTTCCCCAAACAATAGAAAAATCACCAGGCAAACCAACAAGTGCCATAACAGGACTTAGATAACTAGAAATAATTTCAACAATTCCAAGTTCTGTAAGAATTTTTACAATAATACTAATAGGAATAAGTATCTTAAAAAGTATAAAACAAGTTTTTGAGGTATCCTTAATTATTTTTTTAAGTTCAGAAATTAATGTCATAAAACAACACTTATTTTCTAAGTTCGCCTAGTGTTGTTACGCGTTCAGCAAACGCATTATGTTTATGTATTGATTCCTCGCTTTCACTTCTGACAATTACTATCACCTCAGAAGGTAAATTATTATATTTATCTAAAATCAAGCTAAGAATATCTCTTACAACATCTTCAACAAATTTAGGATTTTTATGTGCGTCATAAACTAGTTTTCCTTCTTCTTTTCTTTTTAAAATACCATATGTTGGGCTGCTGAAAGAATGCTCTACAATATCAATTAAATCATTTGCATCAACTGATTTATCTTCACCTGGTACCTCGATCATAAGAGTTGTGATATTACGCTGGTTATGAGTAGGTGGAATATCGTTTTTTGAATATTTTCCAATTGTTTTAATTACCTCCCGGGCACAAGGACAAGCAGTCATACCAATAACTTTTACACCAATTAGTTTTTTTATTTCACCATTATCTTTGGCTCTAGCTTCTGATACAAGTTTAAAAGGTTCAAGTCCTTTTTTACCATCAGGGTATTTTCTTTCCAAAAAATAGTCAGCTTCTGCTTTTACCTCAGAAAAAGTAGCATATTCATGTTTTTCTAATAAAAGCCTTGCTGTTTGAGCACAAAAAGACTCAAGATCAGAAACCTGGGTTTGTAGGTTTTCATCAATTGTTTCAGAGAAAAGCTCAAGGTTTCTACTCATATGGCTACCTTTTTGTTTTGCAGGAAGATCGACAAATAAATCCATTTTTACAACAAGAGGCATAGCCTGTTTTTGTTTTGGTCTTTTAATATACACTAGTTTTTTTACTCCTGTAACTCCAACTCTTGTTAGTTTAAAATCTGACTGAGATGGGCTTGATTGAACATCAGGTAAATCTATAGGATTCATAATATATCGTAATTGGGGAAAATAAGTTCATATATCAAATAATTTATCTTTTAACCTAAAAATTATTAACAAAAACAAGAAAATTAGACAAAAACTAAAATAAACCTTTCTTTATTCACCACAAAAGAAAATGTATGCCGCTGTGGCTTAGAGGTATAGCGATTCCTTGGTAAGGAATAGGTCGTGGGTTCAATTCCCACCAGCGGCTTCTGTAGCTTATTTTGTTAGTTTACTAATAAATTTATGCAACTTAGAATGCCTTTGTTTAAATCGTTTTTCTTCTTGAATTTCCGCTTGTTTCGCATCCATATCTAACTCATATCCTTCTTCAGTTTTTTTCTCCAAGTCTTCAATTTCACCTTCATCTAACCATACTCCGCCACATAATAAACAAACATCAACTTCAATATCCTCAACTTTTTCAATATCCATAGTATTTCCACAACGTGGACAAACCATTGGACTTTTGCTTTTAGTTCCAATATGCTTTGTTAAATAATCTGCCAATTTTTTATCTTTAAGAATTTTTTGAAGTTCACCTTTATCAAGCCATATTCCATGACATTTAGGACATACATCAATTGTGATGTTTGGCCCAAAAACATCAATTTCCTTTTTATCCATTTCAACCCAGCATTTATGACATTCGTATTTTTTTTCAGATTTATTAGATGACATATGAGGAGCAGTATAGAGCAAAGTATATATTATTTTTTACATTTCAATTGCAAATTTTAATAAAAATGTAGTTTACCAAAATCAAATCTTATCTCTTTGTTTATGCAAAGTCATCAATATAAAAGATGCTTTAACAGTAATCATAAAATATTTGGAATTATGTTATATACTGCTCTTGCTGTATCTTTATGAAGATTCCTTAAGAGATAAGATATTGCTTTATAACCTAGGAAAATAAACTAATCATGAGTTTATGTAAACTAAAAAGAAAAGGATGTAAATAGTTATATTATAACATCTGAACTTGGATTACTTAAATCTATGAGCCATTCTATAAAGACCATGACTTTTTCTATTAATTACTAATCATAAGATATCGAGATTTCAATAAGTCTACCGATTTGAAAAAGTTCTTCTATTAAATCAATGAGGTTAGAGATAATAAATTCCAAAATCTGCAATATTTTTTTTAACAAATCAAGAAATGGAACTTCTAGTAATATTTTTAATTGTGGGTTTTTTTGTCCAATTACTTCAAAAATATATTTTTTTTCTCATCAATTTCTAATTTTAACTGTTTTATTTTTTCAAATTTTTTAATTTTCTCTTCAAAAAATCATTCTCTTTCTTTTATATTTCTAACTATTTCTTTACCATATTCTGTAAGTTTATAGATTTTAACATTATGCCTGCTTTCAATTTTTTCAACTAGATTTAAACCGATCAATGATTCTGCCTTGCGGTATCGAGAATTCATACCGCGGATAGCGCCGATTACATTGGTAGGCGTTGTTTTAACATTATAGGCAATATCTGATGTATAACTACCGCTTGGGCTGATATCAAAAAGATATTCAGCTATTTTTTTGCGAACATTACTCCTTCTCAAAGATCTCATAACTAAAGGTCTAAGAGTTTCTGGAGACGTATCGCTACTATCTCCGTTTTGCATCCCATCCTCAACTCATTATTACAAATGTTTACTTCTTTTAAGAACTTATCGTTTTTGTAATTATTCAACTGCATAGTTACCTGCATAACTACCTACAAAATTGAGTATTTTTTAGATATTTGAAAAATGTTTTTTAACAAGGGACTTAATGGTACCAGATGTTGCAATAGTTTTTATTTTTACTTTATCTTTGTCTATTTTTTCAATGAAATTCAAAAGATTAATTGTTTTATCTTTTTGAGTATGTCTGCATCTTAAAATACCTTTTTCCCCATCGAACCTAACTAAATATAAGCCCATTTTTTTACAATCTTCTTTGTATAAATTGCTACATTTGTTTCTAATAGCATTTATCATTTCTTTTTTTGAAATAGCAATGTTTTCTTTTTTTTCAATAATAAAACCTATGTATCTACGGCGTCTACCATCTTTTATTATTGTTCACACCTCAAAAAAATTTAAAAAAGAAGAAAAAAGAAATTTTATTCAGATTCAATTCTAGGTGCAAGTAGATATGTTACATGACCTTTTTTATCAGCAATATCAAATTCTACTTTTATGGGATTGTCATTACCTATCATAATTGTAATTGGGTTTTCGCCATGTACTGGTTTAATCATATTACTGAAATAATCAATTGAAAAAAGGCTTTTACATTTATCTTTTGTTTTAAGTTCCAATAGTAAATCTTTTGGAAGTTTCAAATTTACTGTATCTGTGTCACCTTCAGCAAATAACTCAAAATCATCCTTGTTTAAGGTTAACGCAAGATGATCAGATACAGATTCAGATGCACGTACACCTTGAGTAAGTTCTGATGCTTTTAGGATTACTTTTCCCGGAAGATTTAGATTAGGCATCTTTGGATCCGGCATACCTGCAGTATCAATAAGTCCCATTTTTCGAACTAGATTCCCAATTTTTATAACAAGTCTATTTGAGTCATCATCATAGCTTATATTTACCATATCGCCGGTACCAGAAAGACGCATTATGCTTCCTAGTTTATCCATATCAATTCCTAGTTCCATCTCATCTGCTTTGTATTCATCAAAAGCATCTTTTTTTATATCCAAATCAACCATTGCAACATGTGCAGGGTCAACTGCTCTTAGAGAAATCCCTTTAGAATTGATATTAAATTTCACCTCATTTACAAGAGGGGATGTGACATCAATTATTCCTTTAAGTACCTCTGATTTTACTTTTGCATTAAACATAGTGTTTTTTTTCCTCCCCAAATTAGTTTTTTTTAAGTTTTATTAAATCTATTTTTTCTAACTTTTAATAAATTTAGAGTTTATAACACTGACGGTATATTTTACTTTAAAATTGCGTATGCTCTTGTAGTTCCAACAAAGGTTCGTGGAAGTAATCTAGCAAATGAAAATCTACCAAGCCAGGTGGTATATCCTCTAAAACTTTTTGCGATAACTCTATGGCTACCATTGATAAATGTATTGTTATTTTCTCCTTTTAAACTAATAATTGGATTGATATTTGTATATGCATTTGGATCATTTCTATAGTTACATATTATTGTACGTCTCTTAGGATTAACCTTAAAATTTGGAAGCCCAATACTAAAAAGTAAAATCTTAGTAAGTATTTTTACAAGCAGTTTTGATTTAAAATGAAAACCTTTTCCACGTGATTTTATGTAAAAGAGACCTAGATCCATAGAAGAATTACTGTTGTTTTTTTCATTTTTTATTTCTTCAATATTTTTTTGTAATTCTTCATCTTCATTAAAAAGTTCAACACATTTTTCTTCTAAAACCTTTGAAAGATCTGTATCTTCTGTTATATCTATTTCAACTTGAACAGGTGTTATTTTTCCATTATTTCCATATCTATATAATGTATAAGTTTTTGTTTCAACTATTTCTTTTGTTTTGCTATATTCTTTTTTTGATATGGTTTTACTAACACTTACTTCTGCTATTGTTAATAGAAAAAGTAAGCAAATTGTTAATGCAATTATTTTTTTGGATATATTTTTCATTTTTAAATCCTCGAAGTTTTTTTGATTGAAGCCAAGTAATCAATATATTATATATTAATATAATTATATAAAAGTTTTCCTAGAGAAAAATATTCTTAATCTTCTCTCCATTTATATTCGCATTTAGTACAAGTGTAAAACCTGCTCTCCGGCTCATCACTTCCCCTCATCTGTCTTAATATCCAGTATGCCTCGTTATTATCGCATTTAGGACACTTTATCTTGGTTTTAGGTAAAACATTGTTTTTTTCTTTATCTTCAATTATTGTAACTTCTTTTTTTTCTTGCTTATTAACAACAATGTTACTTCCTTTTTTTGGCATTTTATTCCCGCATTTCTTGCAGACTACATAGTCACCCTTTGGATACATTAGACTTTTACATTTTGGACAAAACATATCATTTTTCCCTCCTAATATCTCTAATTATTTTATCATGATCAAAAGCAAGATCAGGCAAATTATTAAAATCAAAAAATTTAGCGTCAACTGCATCGTCACTACCCTTTAAATTACCATCTAAAAGTTCTAAAGAAAAAACAATTGTTACTGTATGACCACGTGGATCACGATTAGGATCGGAATACACTCCAACTAATTTCTTAATTTTGGTATTAAGCCCTGTTTCTTCTTTTATTTCTCTAATTACTGCGTCCTCTACATTTTCATTGTATTCTACAAAACCGCCTGGAAGAGCCCATTTATTCTTAAATGGATTATTTTTTCTTTTAATCAATAGAATTTCATTATTTTTAACTACTGCACCATCAACAGTTAAAGAAGGTTTTTTATAGTTCATTTAGAAAAATGCTAATACAGAATATGTATTTAATATTTGTACCAAAGATTTAAATTATATGCTTAACAAAAACCTAACTAATTCCGCCCATATCTTCCCAGAATGTGGGGAGTTCTTTTTGAAGCTCTTCTTTCCACATAAAAAAAGTATCCTCGTCAAGTTCTGCTTCTCTTCCAAAAAAACTATTCTTATTTTGCTTTAATATTGTTTTATACTCTCTCAAATGCATCCCTCTCCTCTTTTAGGAAATAATACTAATAGGATATGTATTTATTAACATTTTTAGTATATAGTATACCGTCTGCATGTGCACATACACATATATACCGAATTTATTTTGCAAAAAAATCAAATAAATTAGTGAAACATTTATGTGGAGTACGAATATTATTTCGCTTATTTATCTCTTTCATATTTTCAACTCCAT
>CAZWYI010000003.1:0-110420 GCA_964638155.1 uncultured Thermoplasmatales archaeon
TAAATATATCACAAGAATAAAGACCAGCGCTAAGACCACCAGTATCAACACTAACAGCTATAGTATCATGTTCACCACTAGAAACACCATTTGATACATCCAAACTAAGCCAACTACAAGACTCAGACAAGCTATAACTAAGATCACCACTACCATCATTCCAAACCTCAAAACTAGTTGAATCAGAACCACCAACTAACATATCACCAAAATCAATAGAACTTGGAGAAAAATCTAAAATAGGATCAGAAGAAATAGATCCATCCCTACTAGACCTCTCACCAACAGAAGTATCTAATTCTTCATTTATGCTTGATAGATCATAATAACTATATTTTGCAACATACAAACCCATTGGTTTATGACGACCATAGGTCCAAAAACCAGCAGTTATAATATATCTTAGTCCATTTTCATAATCAGTAGCTAAATGATTACATGTATTATGATGCGCACCAGGTGCAGGGTCAAGAAAACTCTCGTGAACATTAAACTCATTGTCTGTTTCTACCACTCTCGTCTTAGTTTGGGTATACCCAAATCTCCCATTAAAACGTCCTTTATTACTAAAAATATAATTATCATAGGCATCAACAGAAACCCAACCTGTACCAGAATAGCCACCTTTTCTAGCATTATGAGAACCGTCAGAAATGTAACGAGAAGGCGTATATTTAACAAGATCTGATTCATGATAAACAAGTCCACCAGTATTCCAACCAGACTTCCAACCAGAAACCGTTACATCTACACTAGTAGAACTCTTCAAATTATCATTATCCCAAACCGTAAGAGTAACAGTATAGGTGCCCTCACTTTCATAATAATGCTCAGTTGGTTTATCAAAACGACCTTTTGTTCCATCACCAAAATCCCATTCCATATATCGTATGTAACCATCTAAATCATAACTTCTAACACCCCTAAAAGTAAAAGGTTTACCTAAAACTAGTTGCTTATAATCAACATCAAGGATAGGAATCGGGGCATCTAATCCTTTAGAAGTAATCTTAACATCTAGACTGTTAGATAATCCATTGTTAAGAGTAGGAAAATCTCTATCAATAAGATCAAAAATATGGGAATTAAGCAATCCAGGATAATTATAAAGAATATCACCAGATTCATCCAATGCATTAAAAGAACTAAGGTTAACAGAAATCTTATGATATCCTTTATTCTCAAAAACTTTACTACAATATGTTTTATAGTAATATGTTCCATTTGTTTCATTTAAAAAAACAACATTAGAATTAATACTACCAGCCGGTGATCTTTTTAAATTCATCCTCCAATCAATACTTGGAGGAGGATTCCAATCATCAAGTTCATCATTTATTTTCATACCGAAATAATGTGGATCAATACGTTTAATTCCTTCATCATAAATTTCAAATTCCCATTCACATGATATATTTGAAAGTTTAACAGGTGAAACAATCAATGCTTCAAAATCAACGGTATCTCCAACTTCAAAGCTGTCTGTCTTATCTAAATTTTTAATTTTTATATCTGGAAATTCATATCTTGTGGACGGTGGTTTTTTATCTCCCTCAGGACGTCCATCCTCAGATATGGGGCCATCAACAGTACCGCCTACAGATTCAATCGTGGCTGGATAAGATGCCTCATTTTTATCATCTATAACCATAAGACTTATTGATACTTGACCGTCATCTGGCAATGATACATAATTAGTAGTTTTTTCTTCTAAACGTAGAATTTTACCTTCATCTTCAATAACTGGTTCAAAACGCGAACCGGAAACTCTCCAATTATATGAAACAATCTCACCATCAGGATCATAACTTTCTCCTGCAGAATAAATATGCTCACCCTCTTCATTTATTCCAACACCTAACTGAGTTATTACCGCAAAAGGAGGAATATTCTCCTGCTTCATCTTGATTATTCTTCCATTATCTAAATCCATACGGAAAACGCCATAGCCAAAATTGCCGACAATATTTCCATTCTTGTCTATCTCAATATCTTTAACTGGCATATCAAGCTTATATGACGACTTCGTACTACCAAACTCAGTAAATTCATTTCTCCATATAAGCTGTAATTCAGATGAATGAGAAGAATAATTAACGGATTCCTGCTCAGGAATATATTCTATAGCAGCGGTATTTGAATCATCATCTCTTTTTAAACCATCGTATCTATCACCTATATGATCCTCAATTAATTTTTCTATTAGACAATCACTTAGATTACTGACTCTATCAACCGCAAAATCTACATTATCTGAATCATACAAAATACCCTTCTCACTATCAGCAATAACACCAACACTAGCACCCATCAAATACAAATAAATAGAAGAAAAATTACTACGAACAATCTCAGGACCATAAGAGCAAATATTGTCCTGAATATAATGAAGTTTAGAAAAATTAACACCCACAGTATAGTTTATCTCCTTTGATTCATTAACATAAAGAGAATTAAAAAACCAGCTATCAAAAGTCTCATTCACAACACTATAAAGTAAGTTTTGTAACCTTGATCTAATTTGAAATTCTTCATTAAATTCTCCAAAATAAGAGTCATTAAAGAATTGATTTGGAATTAGATTATAATCGCCATTAAAAGAAAACATATTAGAAATAGAATTATAGATACTAACATTAGTTAAAGTTTCGCTACCTACGTTTTTAACCACGATCCTAAACTGCAAATCACTAAAATTAGAAGAACTCAAGCCACTCAAATCAAATCTATCAACCCGTGTCTGTGATTCTTTATCAAAAACACTAATCTCAACACTGATTCCTGCACCGTAAAAAGGTTTATACTTAGCAACTACAGGATAACCCATAGAATCTCCAAAATAATTAATTGGGCCAACTTGAGATCTACCTGCTACCAAAAAATTTCCCTGTTCATCTACTTCGACATCTTCGATCTTACTTATTCTTGTAGAATTAAGACTACCTTGAAGGCCACCTGGACTTTCGTTTACAATTTCAGATTCAAGAATTCTTTCGCCAGTAGATTTGTATAATAAAAGATATGAGTTAGTAGCGCCACTCCATGGTTTGTTAACTTCGCCGATAGCTACAATATTATCATTGGGATCAACTTCAACAGCGTTAAAATAATATTGAGGTCCAACAGAAGGACGAACTTCATAATCAAAATCCTGCCAGTTTTCAACATCATCAGGATCATTAGGATCAAAATCAGGATCAGTCATATATGGATAAAATCTCCTAGCATGAGAAGTGCCCCATTGATTATCAAAAATAAGTTCTCCATCTGGACTGTATTTCCAAATTTTACCCACATAACCAAATCTGACTTCTCCTTCCCCCCAATCATATCCATCTGGATTGGGGTCTTCATACCAATCAGGCATATTACCTTTTTCATCATCAAATGTCATATCCATTCCTCCAACAACAACGATATTATCATTTGAGTCAATAGCAATATCTCTAATCCCTCCACCATCATCATTAAGCATTGCTTCAGAAGTAACAGTTTTTAAAAAAAGTGGTTCACCATCAGAATTTAGTTTAACAATACCAGAATATTGATAATCACTCGGTCCAGATACACTACCACCATATACTGATTTCCACATAGCATATCCACAGCCCCCAATAATAATATTATGTTCAGAATCAACCACGACCTGATTGGCCCACATACCAGAAAAATGATTACCTGTGGATTTATCCTCATGAGACCAAACCATCACCGGATCATCAGACCTCATCCACTCCAAACTACTCACACCAACAGCATCATCATTACCATAATAAACCCAAACCACAGCACGAGAAACAGAATCAATATCACTAAGATTTTCCATCCTAACCCAGACCTTCAAAGAAACATTATTACTACTATAATTATTAATCCAATAATCAAAAACAGTGCTTTCATCTTCATAATTAACAAAACGCAGATCATCAAAATCATCCTGCATCTCATCTTCTTTATCAACAGAGATTACAGCAGTAAAACATCCATCAACGATGTCATCATCACTAGACATAAAAACAGGTCTACGGTAACTCCAATTATCATTCCACCAACTACTCGGATTATTTGGATCCTGAACAGTAGTAAAAGTAAAAACATCTGAAACACTAGAAAAATCAGAGCCATTACGACCCTCAGGTTGATAAGCAGAATCATCGGCCACAACATACCAACTGTAAGTGGTATCATAATCTAAACCAAACCAAACAGCCTTAACCTCCTCATGAGAGCTAACACCCCTGACCTCGCGAATAACACTATCATCAGATGCATCATAAAAAGTAACATCCATTTTATCTGAATTATAATCATAAACTTTCACTCTAAGACGTTGAATACCATTTTTTAAACCCACAGAACCATCCAAAGGAGAAACAAGCTTTGGTTTCTCCGGAGGGACATTACCATGAGTACCAGAAGAACTATAACCATTCTTCAGCCTAACTGCAGGATCACCCAACAAATTAAGCTCATAATAACATAGTCTAGAAGAAATATCACCGCCAATAGCATCAACACGGAAAAGATTATCATGCTTAGAATCTTGATTAGCAACACCTAAAGCATTTTTACCCTCACCAAAAACAGCATCCCAAAACTCACGATCATAATGTTGACTAGGGGCATCAGTACTGCAGGCACCTAGACCATGACGTGAATTCATTATTACAGCAAAAGCACCACCACTACTCTTAGCAGTCATATACTCAGCAAAACAATCATCATTATCAAAAGCACCTGCTGAACAAGTCTGAGAATAAAGAAAAAAATACTCATCATTATTCAAATCCATAACATCAATAGGACCCATCCTCATAGCCTCACTAGGTACACCATGACCTAGATGATTAATAAAATGCACACCACTATTAATCCTACCCGAAATATCACTAGCACCCCAACCAGGATAACTGTCAGTAGTTCTATCATAAAGAGTATCAATCACAAATTTATCAGAAGGAACACCCACCGTACTATATCCATGGGCATCTGTACCATCAATCATCTCATCTTTAAAATCTGAACCCCATACATCAGAGTCGCAATTTCCAAGTCTTCTAGGACCAAAAGCATATTCCCCCACCCACAAAGCCTTACTAAGATAACTATTATCCTCAAAATTAGAACTAAGATAAATAAAATTTTTCCTTACAAAATTAGAAAGCTCATCCACATCATCAACCGGAGCACGGCCAACAAAAACCTCGGCTAACAAATCATCACCTCCAGATCCAGGTCCTCCACCATCAAGACAAGCATAATAAAGATCAGAAGGAACTGGACCGTACATATAACCCGGTAAATCCAACTTTTTAACAGGAACAATATGAGCATCCCCACCGAGAAGAACATAATCGGTATCCCAGTTATTATAAGCGTATTTTATAAAATTCCTAATTTTACTAGGCTCATCATTACCTTCGTAATTACTGTAAATATAATCAAGTGTTACAATCTTACTATTCAAACCCTCATAAGAATGAAGATTACATAAATCATGAAAACTATATTGACCTTCATAGTTTTTAAATTCTTTAGAAGTAATAACCACATACTCATAACTATGATGCTCACGAGTAGGATAACTATCAACAACCCCTGGATTATCAACCATATTACTAACATCATCCACATCACTATCAATACCTCTTAAATTACTGTGAAAAACACTAACATTATCAGCAGAGGTAAGATTTATTTCGACATTAATTGAATTCGAATAAGACACAACATTTTTAGCTGAATTATACCTAACAGGATACAAATTCAAAACACCTATTGTATATCCTCTAAACTTCTGAATCGATACAAGTTCAAAATTACTCTCCGGATAATAACTATCACTATTATACACATCATCATCCATCCCCCCACAATCTATACAATCATCTTCTCTTTCTATATCTTTATTATCTTCTACAGTACCTCCTTCGTCACCTGTTGGTCCATCTCCTTCAGTGATATCTCCCACGCCATCGATGACTCCACCATCGTCTATTATCCGCTCTTCTCCATCGATATAAGAGTCACCAAAAAAAAGATTTTTCGGAGCAGGTTCAATAGGAAAACTAATATATTCCTGAGATGAATCAACTGTTGACACTGAAATATTACTAAAATTCATACCAAATGGTAACAATATCATATGACTATCCACTGGTAAAAATGGTTTACCAGGTTCACCCTTCTTTTGTAAATTTGATAATGTAACACTAGTAAAATTAGAATTATTTATAATAACATTATTAAAATCAGGGGCATTATACGTATATTCAAACGAAAGTACATTTTTTGATTCTTGTGTAAAACCACCATCATCAACTGTATTATTACTTTCTGAAAAAACTACATTGAACGAACTTGGAAAAACAAGGGCAAACACCAGCAGAAGTATCAAGAATTTATGTTTTACTTTACTAAACATTAGATTACCTCGAAAGCCATAATATTCACATTATATTATATATTTTCAAATATAATTTAAAAGCTTTTTTGGAAAAAATTCGAATAAATTAGAAATATTGCACAACACAAAAAGAATACCCAATCAAAAAAATAAAATAGAAATCTTAACTAATCACCCCTTTATACATAGAATATAGACAAAAAAACAAAACATACAAACAAAGCTCATATATCATATAAAAAATTTATATTTTTATAACTATAAAAGTTTTATTTGGAAATTTTCGAATTAAATAAGACTAACAAAATATTAAAATAATAAAAATATAAACTCTTTAAACATCCAGAAATAACTCCACATCAAATTTTAAAAAAGTTAACAACAAAATAGTTGAAAACAAGCAAGATTTTATCAATATAACATATGTAAATAAATCTAAACCTATCAACGATTATAATCTTTTAAAACATCAATATAAATTATAAGAAAAATATACATTAAGATTAACCAAGAGTTATATATACATATTTGTTTAAAAAATGAATAGAGTAAAATTTCTCGGAACAGCTGGAGGAAGATTTGCAGCAATAAACCAAATCAGAAAATCAGGAGGAATATGGTTAACACGTGATAAAACAGATATCTTAATTGATCCAGGCCCTGGTTCTTTAGTAAATTGTTTATCAAGCAGACCAAAATTAAATCCTAAAAAACTAGATGGAATTATTCTCACTCACAGCCATATCGATCATTCAAATGACATTAATATTATGATTGAGGCTATGACAAACGGAGGATTTGATAATAAAGGAAAGGTGTTTCTTCCAAAAGAAGCATTAGAGAGGGATAACGTAATTATGAAACACTTTAGAGATCATGTAAGTGAAATAAATTATTTAGAGGAAATGAAAGAATATGAAATCGGAAATATTTCTTTTTCTACACCTAAAAGAAATATTCACGGAGTGGAATCATATGGGATAAACTTTTTTGGTAAAGATATCTCTATTTCTATTATTTCTGACACAAAATTCTATGAAGAAATAATTGATTTTTTTACTGGAGATATTATTATATTAAATGTAGTACTTTTGGAATCAATCGATGAAATAAAACGTTTATCAGTTAAAGATGCAGAATATATCATAAAAAAAGTCAAACCAAAACTGGCAATTCTAACTCATTTTGGAATGAAGATAATTAAAGCAAATCCTTGGGAGATTGCTGAAAAAATGTCTAAGAAACTAGGTCAAAATATTATTGCAGCAAGAGATGGTATGAACTTGAACTTAACAGAATACGAAAAGTGATGATAAAGTAATCTCATTTTGAATTTGAGAAATAAATTAGATCTTTATAAATAATTTTCTTATGTTTGTAAACCCTATTATTTAAAAATCATAGAGTGCCTAAAATAGCTTAATTTTTGCTAATTACGTTATTTTAACAAGTAGATTATCTCCAGAGCAATCAAACATACAATTATAACCAAGATCTTCTCCTATAAAATGACAAGTTTCCTCGTGATAATTATTCCACTTTAGATTGATCCAATTAATTTGGCTAGTATATTCCCATGTGCCTTTATATGTATTATTTTCTTTCATCATAGTACAGGTATCATTCGAATAAAATGTTAACCTAATCGATCCTGTTTCACTCTGCCAATTTCCAACTAAATATTGTTCTTGAGATTTTTTAGATTCATTTCCTACGATATTTTGCAGGTATAGAGGATTGCTTAATACAGCTACATAACACTCAAAAACTAGCAAAAATAAAATCCAAATAATTATCAAAGCTTTGACTTTTGGTTTAATCCCTCGATCTGTTTTAAAGAAATTTTTTACATGTGGCTTGTTAAGATATGTTAAAATTATAATTGGAATTATTATCCCAAGAATGTTTAATCTAATTAAAGATGTAATGATAGATATGATTTCATAAAGAAATGTAGCGAATCTTGCCCATTCTTTTCCATTCAATAAACCATGCGCAAGAAGTAACGATATTGGAATACCTATTATCGCACTTACATATATAATAAACAAGAAGTGTTCACCGAGATATTTTGATATAATTGATAAATCAAAGAGATTAGGAAGAATAAATAACAATATGACTGAAATTAATGCTCCAATAATTTGTAAAACAGCAATAAGTGTAATACCCAATGGCCTATCTATTTTTTTACTATAGTATGGGTCATTTTCATACAAAACATCATCAACATAATTTCCCATCATCGTCCCTTCCTATCGTTACGGTACGAATGAAATAATTTATATTATATTTTTTGGAAATTGGAACATTGTCATGATAAAAAAGCAATATATGGATAACAAAAGATGTCAACCTTGGTATCAGTAAAAAAAACCTTACATAAAAATAATATACTCTAAAATGAGAGAAAATTAGGTTTAGTAAATGAAAAATTATTAAAAGATTTCCACAATAAATACTATCTTTAGGATCATTAACCTTATATTCAATTTCATCTTTTATGATTCCATTCCTTTTTTGAAAAATAATTTTTTTCAAAATCAAGTGCAAGATTTTTCTCTTCACTAGTTAAATCATCTTCAACTAGATCAACATTAAACTCCTCTTCAAAACCTTTTTTCATATCATCAACAATCTCATCAAAAAAAACTTCTCTATTCAAAATATGTTTTACAGAAGTTACTCTTTGTTTTACATCAGAAACCAGCTTGTCAATCATCTTTTCATTTGAAACCTTTAAAAGAGTAAACATTTTTTCTACATCAACATCCAATAAAACTGTACCGTGTTGAAGAACAGTTTTATGTTTTCTAGTTTGAGCATTTCCAGATATTTTTTTTCCATTAGAAAGGATGTCATTAATTGGATGATACGTGCTATCAATTCCAAAGTTTTTTAAGCCTTTCATTATAGCGCCACAGATTCTACCATAACTATCCATAATGTTCTTTGGAATTTTATTATGTGATTCAGGAATAACAACACTATAAGTTAATTCATGTTCATGAAAAACAGCACCGCCACCCGTAATCCTTCTAACATAATCAACACCATGTCTTTTGCATTCCTTGAGATCAATTTCTTCTACTAAACTTTGAAAATATCCAATACTAATTGCAGATGGATTCCAATAATAAAATCTAACTGTAGGAGGAACAATTCCTTTACTATTTGCAACAAGAATCGCTCTATCGATCGCCATATTTTTGTATGCATTATTTTCATTTGTTACAAGAAAACGCCACTGTTCTTTCAATTAATACACCTCATAATACTTTCAGTAAGTCCTTCTGAATTTAAACCGATAAACTCAAAATTATTTTTTTTTATAACATTTTCAATTTTATCAAAAATATGTTTTTTAGAAAGAATTATTCCTTTCAATTCTTCTTCTAAAATATCAATTGCTTCTGAGGGATAGGCAAAAAAATCACCCATAATTTTCAGATTAACAATCTTATTTAAATTTTTATCATATTCAAGATTTATTTTAACTAATTTTCCATTAGGAATTTTATACACCGATTTTGAAATCATAACCTTAAGCTAAATATAAAAAATGTTTATAATATTTTTCAACAAAAAGCTTCTTTTGCATGATAAGAACTACGAACCAAAGGAGCTGATTCAACGTGTTTAAAACCCATGTTCAAAGCTATTTTCTTTAAATCTTTGAATTCTTGTGGAGTATAATATTTTTTAATCTCAACATGTTTTTTAGAAGGCTGAAGGTATTGGCCTATTGTTAAAAAATCGACTTTTGCATTTGATAAATCTTTTATTGTTTTAATTACCTCATATTTATTTTCCCCTAGACCAACCATAAAGCCTGATTTGGATTTAATCTTATTATCGAACTCTTTAATTTCTTTCAGTAGATTAATACTTACTCTGTAATTACCTTCTGGTCTAATATAAGGAAATAAATTTTTTACAACCTCAATATTATGATTTATAACATCAGGTTTCGATTCAATTACTTTATTTAATGAACTTGTTTTACCTATAAAATCAGGTATTAAAACCTCTATTTTGCAATCTGGGTGTATATTCCTCACTTCCTTAACCGTATCATAAAAAACACTTGCTCCTCCATCAGATAAGTCATCACGAGTTACAGAGGTTATCACGACATAGTCAAGACCTAGTTCTTTAACACTTAAAGCTACATCATGAGGCTCATCTGGATTTAAAGGTAAAGGCATTCCATTTTTAACATTGCAGTATTTACAATTCCTAGTACATACATCTCCAAGTATTAAAAAAACAGCAGTACTATTTCCAAAACATTCTGCTATATTTGGACATTTTGCTTCTTCACAAATTGTATGAAGTTTTGATTTTCTAAGAAGTTTTTTCATATTTGAATATTCTTTTCCACCAGGAATTTTAACCTTCAACCAATCAGGGTGATGTCTTTTCATATTATACACCCATCATAACTCTTAAAAGATCGCGAAAACCAGGGGCAAAACCTAGTATGAAAATAGTTATCTTTAAGATGTTAACAATTTTACTATAATTTTTCAATTCTTTTTTATATACGACATCAAAAACATATATAACAACAATTATCAACAAAAATTTTACAATAGGAAAAAGAGGAGGCCAAATCTCCATAAGTATATCGGATGCAGGATGTTTTTCAACATAAAGTGGTAGACCCATATTAAGAGGATCATATATACTAATATAGCTGGCGATACCATCAAGCATGTGACCTGCAATCATAGCGAGGTTTATTGGCTTAGAAAAAACAGCAATTTTTTCATTTTCTCTGTAAAAATGTGAAACTAGATATACAATTAAAGTAATCAAAAATACCAAAATAAAAATCAATATAAATATATCAAAATTAACCCCATTGTTTGGGCCCCACTGATCTCCAATAAACCATCTTATAAGGTAATAAATATAGGGGAGTAGAATTAAAAAACCACTTACAAACAAAACATTTGGAATTGTAAAATACTTGTTTTTAAAATAAATATTGAGATAATGCCCAATTACAATAAAAGTTACAACTAATATCACTATTTGAAAATATATTAATGGTGTTACAAACCAGTAAACTAAGGGTTTTGAAAAAAAACCTGAATCCTCAAAAACTCTAGCAATAATCCCCATTAAAATATATGGAAAAAGCCCATATAGAAATTTAGCATCTATCTTTATTTCCCATTTTGTAACAAGTCTGTAGATCCAATAGAGAACAACTAGTAACATTATACCATAGACAATTTCAGAAACCCAAGTGAATTTTTCAGCTGGTTCAACAAGTGCCCATGGTGTAGAGCCTGTAGCATCAAATACTATAGGCCCCCAGAAATATTTCCAAATAAAGTTATCATAAAATATACTAGGAAAAATAATAGATCCAAAAAACAAGAAAATAATTGATAATATAGGACCTAAAAACATTATCTTATCTAAATTTTCTTGGGATAAATTATAGATTTTCATGTAATCCATTGCCGAAAACAAAAATATAATATATTAAACCCGTGGTTTACGGTGCTATTATGAGGCACTTTACAAAATCTAAAACCATGATATTTCCAAGGGAAATAATAGTGGGCCATAAATCAACAGAGCAAATTGGAGAGCTCTGCGACAGAGTTACTACTGGAAAAACTGCTTTAGTAGTTGCAGATAAAAAAACAAAGAAACTATCTGGAGACGATATCCAAAAAATACTAAAGAAACAAAACTACAAAGTAGAAGAAAAAATAGTTTCAAAGGCAACTGTTTCACAAGTAAATAGCGTGATCAATTATGCAAGCAAAAGAGATATTGAATTACTTCTTGGTGTTGGAGGAGGAACAGTAATAGATATCACAAAACTTGCTGCATATGAATTAAAAAAACCTTTTGTTAGTGTCCCAACTTCTGCAGCTCATGATGGTATAGCATCACCTCGTGCATCACTTAAACATAGCAAGGGTTCAGTTTCAAAAACAGCTGTATCACCTTTAGCTATACTTGCTGATACAAAAATTATTCATAAAGCACCATATAGAATGCTTGCTTCAGGTTGTGCTGATGTAATATCTAATATCTCTGCAGTTATGGATTGGGAATTAGCTCATAGATTAAAAGACGAAGAATTCAGTAGCCATGCGGCAGTTCTAGCTAAAACCGCGGCAAAACTGCTTATTGATAATGCTGAAGATATAAAACTAAACACTGAAGAATCAGCATGGTTTGGAGTGAAAGCTATGATTGTTTCAGGAGTAGCTATGAGTGTAGCAGGAAATACTAGACCTGCATCTGGCTCAGAACATATGTTTTCACATATGCTTGATCATCTTGGGAAAAGAATACTTCTCAAAGGTAAAAAAAGCCCACTTCATGGAGAACAGTGCGGAGTAGGAGCAATTATGATGGTGTATCTTCATGGGGGAGATTGGGAAGGTATAAAAAACACTCTTAAAAAAATCGGCGCCCCAACTACTTCTGAAGAACTAGGTGTAACAAAAAAGAAAATAGTAGATGCATTAGTACGCTGCCAGGAGATAAGACCTTCACGCTACACAATTCTTGGCGAAACAGGTCTTACAAAGGATGCAGCACAAAAGGTAGCAAAAACAACTGGAGTAATTTAATAATGGCACTAGTAACATTGATAGGGGGAAAATTAGCTAAAAAAGATTTAGCATTTGTATATTTAGGTCCAATTAATGAATGCAGAAATTGTAAATTAAAAACAGTATGTTTTAATTTGAAACCTGGGAGAACATATAAAATTACAAATGTTAGAGATAAAAAGCATAACTGTAAAGTTCATGAAGGAACTGCAGTAGTTGTAGAAGTAAAAGAGCAGCCAACTATTACCGCAATTGATAAAAAACATACTGAAGGATCAAAAGCAAAAATTGAAAAAATCGATTGTGAAAATATTGGTTGCAAAAACTATGATCTATGTAAAATCAAATTACAAAAAGACAGAAAATATCTAATAAAAAAAATTTATGGAGACATAGAGTGTCCGATAGATCATAAACTTCAGAAAGCAGAGTTAGAAGATAAATAAAATATTTCTTAATGACATTTTATGTTAAAAATTAATCCATCTTCTCCTAAAAAACTGTAATCATCGTCTTTAAAATATTTATCGAAAGTATTTGCTTGATCTCTTATCATTTTTGCCCAATGTACAAGATAATCATCTGATTTATTTTGTGAATTATTTGTAGTCTGAGAAAAACCAATAACAATTACAGAGGTTCCAGATTCACCACAGTTCCAAGTTTCTCCTATTATCTTTATATTTTCTTCCCCATTATCTAAAATCTTAGTTCCATTGTATAAAATATATCTTGTTTTATGTCCATTTTTTAAAACTCTTTGACCTTCTATTTTAGAATTTTTTTCTAACGTTATATTCTTTTCATTCATTGCAGTAAAAATCGTATCAACTGTTTTTTCGAAAAGATCTTTTTCGTTTATCATAAAAATTGTTTTATAGGTGTTAACTGTCAAAAATGATGGAAAAATTTTGTCATCTACTTTATAGGTAAAACTTATTTGCTTTTCAAGTCCAAAAATTCTTGATTCAGTATATCGTTCATTATAATCTTCATACCAATTTTCCCCTAGGATATTATCTGGAATAATTGATTCCTTGATATCATTTGAACTGAATAAAACAGCTATAAAAATTAGTAGAATTATAAAAATAGATATTATTGCATATAACCAGTTTTCTCTAGAACCTTTAAAACTCACAGGTTATAATATATCAATAATTACTTTAAACTAACGAAAAAAAAAAAAAATTATTTTTTAAGACCAGCTTCTTTTCTAAGGATTTCCACTTTATCAGTTTTTTCCCAAGTAAAATCAGGATCATCTCTTCCAAAATGACCATAAGAAGCAGTTTTATAAAAGATTGGTCTTTTGAGATCTAAATGGTGAATTATTCCACCTGGAGTAAGTGGGAAAAATTCTCTAACAAGATCCTCTATTTTTGAGATAGATATCTTATTTGTACCAAAACAATCAATATTTATGGATACAGGTTCTGATACACCTATTGCATATGCTAGTTGGATTTCACATTTATCTGCAATTTTTGCTGCGACAATATTTTTTGCAATGTATCTTGCAGCATATGCTGCACTACGATCAACTTTGGATGGATCTTTTCCAGAGAACGCTCCTCCTCCGTGTCTTCCAATGCCGCCATATGTATCAACAATTATTTTTCTGCCTGTAAGGCCTGCATCTGCAAATGGTCCTCCTCTAATAAATGAACCTGTGGGATTGACATGAACGATTGTATCCTCATCCATCCATTTTTTACATACTGGTTTAATAATTTTTTCTGTAATATCTTTTTTTATTCTATCATATGCTATTGCACCATCGTGTTGTGTTGAAACAACTATTGTATCTGCTCTAATCGGTTTACCATTTGAATCATACTCTATTGAAACTTGAGATTTTCCATCTGGTCTTAGATACGTTATTTCATTTTTCTTTCTCAGCTCTGATAGTTTTTTTGTGAGTTTATGTGCTAGAGAAATAGGTAGAGGCATCATTTCTTTTGTTTCATTACAAGCATAACCATACATCATTCCTTGATCACCTGCACCCTGCTCTTTATGAAGCCCGTCTCCTTCAGATACACCTTGTGATATATCTGGACTTTGTTCTGTTATTTGTACCCATACCGAGCAGGTCTCCCATTCTATACCATATTCTGATTTTGTATAACCTATATCTTTTATTGTATCCCTAACTGTCCTTGGTATATCTATATAACCTTGTGTTGTCATCTCTCCAAAGACCATTACTCCTCCATTTTTTGTACCTGTTTCTACAGCTACTCTAGATTCTGGATCTTCTCTTAATGCTTGATCTAGAATTGCATCTGAAATAAGATCGCACATTTTATCTGGATGACCTTCGGTTACTGATTCTGAACTAACAATTATCTTTCTTTTTGCCATAATTTTCACCTATAAACAAATTACAAGTCCCCTATTTGGTAAAAAACAAGAAACAGGAACTCCAATATTAATTTTTTTAATAAAAATACGTCAAAAAAAGAGAAAAAAATTTGTTTTATTCTTCGATTTTTCTAGTAACCCACATGTTTTCATCTAAAGCATCGTATATTGCTTCATCAGATATATCATTGATTGTTTGTTTGTCAGAAAGAACACTGGTTCTTCTTTTGTTTTCGTCTTTTGAAAACCTTAGTATTATATCCTTTCTTATAACCCAGTAATGTGTTCTCCATTCTCGTCCGTCATATAGCGTTGTTTCTTCACGTTCTGTAGTAAGCATTCCTTCTTCTTCTAATATATAAAAGAGTTGTCTGTCTTCTGGATCTAATACATTATCTATTACTCTATCCTGGAAACCAAAAATATCCATTACAAAACCTGCGTCTCTTTTTGCTTCTTCTATGCCTATACCAACTCTATTGGCTATAGCTTTTGATAAATCATCTAGTGTTATAATATTCATTATTTTAAACCTCTTCTTGCATGTAAATTTTTATGCATTATATTCTGTGTATCTTCTAGTATTTATACTTTTCTACAAAATTATTCTTTTTTTAAAATAAATAAGTGTAAATTTATAAAATCCTGCAAAAATTTTAAATATGAATAATATGTAGTGATGTTTAATGAAACAAGACCAAATTTCTAAAAAATTTAACGGAGAATGGCTTTTATTATTCAATGATGAAATAATAGACCACAGCAAAAACGTTGAAGATATATTAAAACTAGCTGAGGAAAAGTATCCCTCTGGTAAATTTCCAGAAGACAAAATAAAAATATCAAAAGTATTTTCAGAGAAAAACAGATTATACTGATTATTATGGCAATCCAAGAAATGATATTTGAATATCTAAAATATCCAGTTATACAAGTAAAATTTTATATAGATGGGAAAGAAACTCCTTTTATAGACGCATTACTTGATTCTGGAGGGGATTTTATAGTAATACCCATGCCAATTGCAAAATACTTAAATTTAAAACTTAAAAAAGCCGGATCAGTTGATACAGCAGGAGGAGTAGCATCTTTATATAAAGCCAATATAAATATGGACATAAGTAATAAACAAGATACTCTAAACTATGATAATATAGAAATACATGTATCAGGAAGAAGTGACATCCCAGTACTTTTAGGACGACATCCTATCTTTGAGGATTATGAGATTACTTTTAGGAAAAAAACAAATCAGCTTATATTAAAATCTGCAAAATAACTCCACAAGCTATATATATAAGAAGTAATATAGCGGGTAAACTGTTTCAGCATTGATACTGATTAGAGTGTAGTATATATTGCTTAAAATAAAATATGTTGAGTCCCGGTCTGTAAAAAGGGCCTGTAGCTCAGCTAGGTAGAGCATCTGGCTTTTAACCAGGTGGCCTGGGGTTCGAATCCCCACAGGCCCGCTACCAAAACCAATACATCTCCCAGTATATTCAGGAGGAAGGATCTAATAATGGCTAAAAAACCAAAAAAACCAAAATTGGACATAACGCAACACAAGCTAGTACCAAAACATGAAATAATATCTGAAAAAGAAACAAAAGAACTTTTTGAAAAATATGGCACAACACCCGATCAACTGCCAAAAATTTTAGCCACAGATCCTGTATCGCTTACAATTGGAGCAAAACCGGGACAAGTACTTAAAATAACAAGAAAAAGCCATACTGCTGAAGAAGCAGTATGTTATAGATTTGTAGTAGAGAGTAGTAAATAGGTGTAATAAATATGAGAGGACTTGTTGATTCTTTTTATAAAGAGCGTAGCATAGTAAACCATCAAATAGCTTCTTACAACGATTTCTTAGTTAGACGATTACAACATATAGTCGATAGTACAACTATTGGTCAAGAAGAAGAAATGGAAAGAGGGTTTATATACCCTGAGATTGAAGGTTACAAAATAAAATTTGGTAAAATTTCTGTTGGAAAACCAGAGGTAAAAGAAGCAGATGGAACAATAAGAAGACTAACTCCTATGGAAGCAAGACTTAGAGATTTAACCTATGAAGCACCAGTGAAATTAGAATTCATACCAGTTAAAGACGATGTGGAATATGATCCAGAGGAAGTAAGAATCGGTGAACTACCAATAATGATTAAATCAAAATCATGCAACCTTGCTAAAAATATAATGGAAGAAGACAAAAATCATGAACTATCGAATGAGGAATATGATAGAGAACTGCAAAAAATGCAGGAAGATCCATTAGACACTGGCGGCTATTTTATTAG
This sequence comes from uncultured Thermoplasmatales archaeon, assembly GCA_964638155.1. Taxonomy (GTDB): domain Archaea; phylum Thermoplasmatota; class E2; order DHVEG-1; family DHVEG-1; genus CAYZTD01. Next base: position 17,667 of record CAZWYI010000003.1, read on the forward strand.
TAATGGAACTGAAAGAGTTCTTATAACAGTTGAAGATCTTGCTCCAAACAGAGTGCTTGTGGAAACAAGCAAAAGATATGGCAGAGATATTGAAGTTGCTAAGGTTTTTTCACAAAGAGAAGGATACAGAGCATTAACTGTTGTTGAAAAGAAAAAAGACGGTATGTTAATGGTGTCCTTACCTACTACATACGGCCAAATTCCACTAATGATCCTTTTACGTGCTCTTGGGATGGAAGACGATGAAGAAATAGTTGATGTAGTAAGCGTTGATCCGAAAATGGAGCCATTTGTTTTAGCTAATATTGAAGAATGCGCAAATGAATATGGTATTACTACAAAAGAAGAAGCAATAGCATATCTTGGTAAAAAATTTGCAGGTGGCCAAGCAAAGGAATACCGTGTAAGACGTGTTGAAACACTAATGGATAGAAATCTTTTACCACATCTTGGAAACGAACCAGAAGATAGACTTACAAAAGCTATATTTATGGCTCGTATGGGTATGGCCGTGCTCGAGCTTGCTCTAGGAAAAAGAGAACCAGATGATAAAGATCATTATGCTAATAAAAGACTTAAACTCGCTGGAGACTTAATGGAAGATTTATTTAGAGTTGCTTTTACTGCTCTTTGTAAAGATTTAAAATATCAGATAGAAAGAATCCATGCAAAGGGAAAAGAAATCAAAATAAGTTCTTCTCTGAGATCAGATGTATTAAGTCAACGTATACATCACGCTCTTGCAACTGGTAACTGGGTAGGAGGAAGAGCAGGTATATCTCAACTTTTAGATAGAACAAGTAATCTAGCTGTTTTAAGTCACCTTAGAAGAGTAACCTCTCCACTTACCAGATCACAACCACATTTTGAAGCGCGTGATCTTCACTCAACACAATGGGGACGGCTTTGTCCTAATGAAACCCCTGAAGGACCAAACTGTGGCCTTGTGAAAAATTTAGCACTGGCTGTAGAAATATCAGAAGGTTTTCCTGAAAAAGAAGTAGAAAATATACTAAAGGATTTAGGAATTAAAGAAATAACAAAGAAAGCAACTGGTACTCGTGTATATCTCAACGGTGACTTAATTGGTACGCATCCTAACGGTGAAGAACTAGTTGAACAACTTAGGGAAAAACGAAGAAAAGGAATGCTAAATAATGAAGTAAATATAGCATATATTAAGGATGCAAACGATGTAATTGTCAATTGTGACAGCGGGAGATTAAGAAGACCACTTGTAATAGTTGAAGATGGGAAACTCCTCTTAACAAAAAAATATCTAAAAGACCTTAAAACTGGTAAAAAGAGATGGATTGATTTAATAAATGAAGGAATTGTAGAATATATTGATGCCGAAGAAGAAGAAAATACACTCATAGGTTTAAAAGAAGAAGATTTAACTCCTGATCATACCCATATGGAAATGGATCCTATGTGTATACTTGGAATAGGTTCTTCTCTTGTTCCATATCCCGAACATAATTCTTCCCCAAGAATTACTATGGGTGCAGGTATGGGTAAACAATCCCTTGGTTTTGGTGCATCTAACTATAGAATAAGACCTGATACACGTGGACACCTGATGCATTACCCACAAGCACCATTAGTTCAGACTCATCCAGTTAAATATTTAAAATTTGCAGAAAGACCTGCAGGTCAAAATTTTGTCGTAGCCGTTGCATCATATAAAGGATATAACATGGAAGACGCACTTGTTATGAGTAAAGCAAGTGTTCAGAGGGGGCTTGCTAGAAGTAGCTTTTTTAGAACATATAGTAGTGAAGAAAAACGTTATCCGGGTGGTCAAGAAGATCATTTTGAAGTACCTAATCCTGACTGCAGAGGTGTTAGAAGTGAAGAAGCATATGTTAATCTAGGTGAGGATGGCCTTATTTCACCAGAATGCGATGTTAACAGCTCTGATGTTTTAATAGGTAAAACATCTCCTCCTCGTTTCTTAGAAGAACCAACTGATTTCTTAACCCCTCAGAAAAGAAGGGAAACTTCAGTTACTGTTCAACACGGCGAAGGTGGAACTGTCGATAAAGTAATGTTATCTGAATCGGTAAACGGTTCACGTATGGTTAAAATTAAAGTTAGAGAGCAGAGAATACCTGAATACGGTGATAAATTTGCAAGTAAACACGGACAAAAAGGCGTAATAGGGCTACTTGTTCCTCAAGAAGATATGCCTTTTAACGAAGAAGGAATGTCGCCTGATTTAATCATTAATCCACATGCAATTCCAAGTCGTATGACTGTCGGACACGTTTTAGAAATGATAGGTGGAAAAGTAGCATCTATGCAGGGAAAAAATGTTGACGGTACAGCGTTTAGCGGTGATTCAGAACAATATTTAAGGGAAACATTAGTCAATAATGGTTTCAAACATAATGGTAAAGAAATTTTATACAATGGTGAAACAGGTAAAACATTAGAGGTGGAAATTTTTGTTGGATGTATATATTATCAGAAACTACATCACATGGTTGCAGGAAAAATGCATGCTAGAAGTAGAGGACCTGTTCAGATATTAACCCGTCAGCCAACAGAAGGACGTGCTAGAGAAGGCGGTCTTCGTTTCGGTGAAATGGAAAGAGACTGTTTGATAGGTCATGGTGCCTCCATGGTTATAAAAGATAGACTACTTGATGAATCTGATCTAACGGTTAAATATGTCTGTAATAACTGTGGACATGTAGCAATTCATGATAGGCATGGTGCTCTTAGATGTCCGGTATGTGGCGATAAAGCTGATGTCTATCCAATTGAGATGAGCTATGCATTTAAGCTTTTAATTGATGAACTTAAATCACTTGTTATTGCACCTAGAATAAAATTAGAATCTTTGGTATAATTTAATATTGTAGTGATTGTTATGGAAAGAAATAGAAGTATTACAAAAAAAATTGGAAAAATAAATTTTTCAATATTGTCTCCAAATGAAATTAGAAAAATGAGTGCTACTAAGGTAATTACAGCCGATACCTATGATGATGATGGTTTTCCAATCGCAATGGGCCTTATGGATCCAAGACTTGGTGTGATTGAGCCTGGCCTTCGTTGTAAAACATGTGGTCTAAGAGTAGGTAAAGACAAGTGCCCAGGCCATTTTGGTCATATTGATCTTGCTATGCCAGTTATACACGTCGGCCTTGTAAAAAGTATAAGGGATGGCTTGAGAGCTTCATGCAGAGAATGCGGTAGACTTCTTTTAACAGAAAAACAAAGAAAAGAATTCTTAGATGAAATCAAAAAATATGAAATAGAAGGAAGAGACACCACGTATCTTTTAAGACAAGTAGTTAAAGATGCTAGAAAATCTGATAAATGTCCATATTGCGGTCGTGAAGTAGGAAAAATAGAGCTTGATAAACCTACTTCTCTAAGAGAAAATGGTAAAAAATTAACCCCTTCAGAAGTACGTGAATGGTTAGAAAAAATTAGAGATGAAGACCTTGTTTTACTTGATATAAATAAAAAAGCTGCTAGACCTGAATGGATGGTATTAACTGTATTACCCGTTCCACCGGTGACTGTTCGCCCATCTGTAACACTTGAGTCGGGTGAAAGAAGTGAAGATGATCTTACCCATAAACTTGTAGATGTAATTAGAATAAACCAGAGACTTCAAGAAAATAGGGATGCTGGTGCCCCTCAGCTTATTGTTGAGGATTTATGGGAGCTTTTACAGTACCATATAACTACATATCTTGATAATCAAACTAGTGGTATTCCTCCTGCAAGACACAGGTCAGGACGACCTCTCAAAACACTTGCTCAAAGGCTTAAAGGTAAAGAAGGCCGTTTCAGAAGTAATTTATCTGGTAAAAGAGTTAATTTTAGCGCTCGTACCGTTATTTCACCTGATCCTAACCTTAGCATCAATGAGTTAGGCGTACCTATTGGTATTGCAAAAGAACTAACTATTCCTATTAAAGTAACTCAGCACAATCTTGAATGGTGTAAAAATCTTGTAGCATCTAAAGCTAAACAATCTGAAGATCCAAAGGAATATACGCCTGGTGTAAACTATGTTCTTCGTGAATCAGAGGGTATGAAACAACGTATAAAGGTATCTGAAAGAAACGCGGAGACTGTCGCAGAAAAACTTGAACCAGGAGCAATAATAGAAAGACAACTCATGAATGGTGATATCACACTTTTTAACAGACAGCCTTCACTTCATCGTATGTCTATGATGGCACATAGAATAAGAGTTGTTCCATATAAAACGTTTAGATTTAATTTAAGTGTTTGTCCACCATATAACGCTGATTTTGATGGTGATGAGATGAACCTTCATTTGATTCAAGGTGAAGAAGCACAAGCAGAAGCAGAAATTCTCATGAAAGTACAGGAAAATATACTCTCGCCTCGTTTTGGTGGTGCAATTATCGGTGGCATTCATGATCATATTTCAGGCAGTTTTCTTTTAACATATGGAGATAAAAAAGTTCCTTATGATGATGCATCTCACATATTATCAGCTGTAAAATATGAAGGAAAACATCCTAAAATTATTGAAGAAAAGGGTAAAAAGTATATTTCAGGCAAAGAAATTTTCAGCATGCTTTTACCTGATGATTTAAATCTTGAATATAAAGCCAAAACTTGCTCTAACTGTGAAGAATGTAAAAAAGAGGACTGTCCATATGACTCATATGTAATAATCAAAAAAGGTGTTCTAAAACAGGGAACAATTGATGAAAACAGTATAGGTGCTTTTAAAGGAAGAATTCTTGATAGAATAATACGCGATCATGGTATGGATGCAGGTAGAGAATTCATTGATAATGTTACAAGAATGGGTATTGCATCAATAACCTTAATTGGTTTTACAACTAGTATCGATGATGAAGATATTCCAGATGAAGCTAAAAGACAAATTGAAGATGGGCTTGATAAAGCTATGAAAAAAATTAGAAACCTTGTTAAAGCTTATGAACAAGATGAACTAGAATCACTACCTGGCCGCAGTCTTGAAGAAACACTTGAAATGGAGATTATGCGTGTTACTGGACGTGCCCGTGATATGGCAGGAGAAATTGCCGGTAAACATCTTGGTCTAAATAACAGCGCTGTTATTATGGCCAAATCTGGTGCTAGAGGTTCAATGTTAAACCTTTCACAGATGAGCGGTTGTGTAGGTCAGCAGGCTGTTCGTGGTGAGAGAATTCATCGTGGATACCAGTATAGAACACTTCCACATTTCAAGAAAGGCGACTTGGGTGCTAGTGCAAAAGGCTTTGTTGCATCAAGTTATAAGACAGGTCTAAAACCTACAGAATATTTCTTCCATTCAATGGGAGGTAGAGAAGGACTTGTTGATACAGCGGTCCGTACATCTAGATCTGGTTATATGCAGAGGCGTCTTATCAACGCACTTGAAGATGTAAAAGTTGAAAACGATGGTACAGTACGGCAAGCTGGCGGACAGATTATCCAGTTTATTTATGGTGAAGATGGAGTTGATCCAACTAGAAGCATTAATGGTAAGGCAGCTGATGTGAAAAGAATTGTTTCTGATGTTAAAGAGGGGATTTAATGGCTAAAAAAACAACTAAGAAAAAAGACGATAAAAAAAAGAAAAAAACAGAGGAAAAGAAAAGTAAAGCAAAAAAGTCAAAACCAACAAAAAAGACCAAGAAAACAACAAAGAAATCAAAAAAAGATACAAAAAGTAAAACCAAAAAAACAAGTAAAAAGAAAGAACAAAAAGAAACAGTAAAACCAAAAAAGCCAAAAAAAGAAGAAGAACCAAAAGAAAATAGAGAAATAAGAAAAGAAATATCTAAAATTTTAAAGGATAGAACCTTACCTAAGTCCCTTGTTAACAATATAATTGATGAAGTTTTAAAAGATAAAAATCTAAAGAAAAAACTTAAAAGTATTGTAGATAGAACATATGCAGAATACAAAAAAAATAATATTGATCCGTCTGAAGCATGTGGTATAGTTGGCGCACAAAGCATTGGAGAGCCTGGTACACAGATGTCTCTACCCTATGATGAAAAAATCTTATTCAAACAAGATGATACAATAGGAATATGTGAAATCGGAGAATTCGTTGATAAAATAATAAATAAAAATGGTTACGGTAAACTAAAAGAGTCTGATGTATGCGATATGCCTTCTAATAGAGAAATTTTTGTTCCAAGTTTAGACAAAAATGAAAAAATAAAATGGAAAAAAATAATTGCTGTCAGCAGGCATAAAAGCCCTGAGAAAATCCTAAAAATTAAAACTAGATCCGGTAGAGAAATACGTGCAACAGACGCTCATTCTTTTGTTATAAGAAATGAAAATAAAATAGTTCCAATCTCAGGTAAGGATCTTAAACCTGGAGAAAGGATACCTGTTGTAAAAAGACTTGAAGAAAACTGTATTAGTTCTTTAGATCTGGGTAATTATTTAAACATAGATAGCATGGATTATGCATTTGAAAAAGATAACCTAATATATCCTTATCCTTCCCGCAGACCTTTACCTAAAAATATGGAATTGAATAGTTCACTTGGATGGTTTATAGGAGCATATCTAGCAGAAGGTAACTCAACTAAGTATTATACATCAATTTCAAACACAGATAAAACATTTCTATCAAATATTAGAAAATTTGCTGAAAAACATGATTTAACCTTTAACGAATATGACAATAATAGAGGGTTTTCTACAGGATATGATATACGCATAAATTCTTCTCTTTTATCACATTTTATGAAAAAATCTTGTAACACTGGTTCAAAAAATAAAAAAGTACCTGATTTTGCATATAGCGCAAAAGAAAATTTTGTATGCAGCCTTTTAAAAGGTTACTTTGATGGAGACGGAAATATCAGTGTTAATAGAAAATCCATTAGGGTATCTTCATCTTCAAAAGAATTAATTGATGGAATAGCCCTTCTTTTGAATAGACTTGGAATATTTAGTAGTAAAGGGGCAAATAAAAAAGGATATTCTTTAAGAGTATCATATAGATACGCACCTATTTTCTTAGAAAAAATTGGTTCAGATATAAAAGATAAAAAGACTAAATTGAAAAAGCTAAATAATTTTAATAATCAAGAAAAAAAGTCATACGATATCACAGATATGATACCTGGTGTGGGAAAGATATTTTATGAAATAGCAGATAAAATTGCTTTTCCAAAAAGACTTGTAAATAATTTTACTAAAAGACAAAGAATCGGGAGAACAACTCTTTCTAGGTACATTGAAAAGTTTGAAAAAATAGCAACGGAAAAAGATATAGACATTGAAGAACAATTAAAGACTCTCAGACAAATGTTGAATGGAGATGTTGTATGGGATGAAATAAAAGAGATATCCTATATAAATATTCAAGATGAATATGTTTATGATTTATCGGTTGAGGGCCTCGAGACTTTTACCACCTTTGACGGTGTTATAACTCATAACACAATGCGTACGTTTCACTATGCCGGTGTTGCTGAAATAAACGTCACTCTAGGTCTTCCTCGTTTAATTGAAATTGTTGATGCAAGAAGTGTTCCATCAACTCCCATGATGAATATATTTTTAAAAGATGAATATCGATTGAAATCTGATTTAGCAAAAAAGGTTGCAAATCAAATTGAAATAACCAGGCTTAATAGTATAGCAGACATCGAAACAGATCTTACTAATCTTTTTATTTATGTTAAACCAAACAAGGATACAATGAAAAACAAAGATATCGAAATCGAAGATATTACAAAGATTGCTAAAAAAATAAGAGGCGCTGATGCTAAAACCGAAAAAAAACAGATAAAGGTAACTCTTGATGACCCAAGCTATAAAAAACTTTTAGAAATCAATGAAAAACTCAAAGATTTAAAAGTAAAAGGAATAGACGGAATAAAACGTATAATTATTAGAAAAGAGCCAAACGAAGGATATGTAATTTATAGTGAAGGAAGTAACCTTGAAAAAGTTCTTGAAATAGAAGGAGTCGATCCTTTTAGAACAAATACAAATGATATAAAAGCTGTAGGAAGAGTTTTAGGCATTGAAGCAGCAAGAAATATGATAATTCAAGAGGCCCATAACACTCTATCTGAACAAGGGTTAAATGTAGATTTACGTCATATCATGCTTGTATCTGATGTGATGACTGCAGATGGAACAATAAGAGCTATTGGAAGACATGGTGTCAGTAAAGAAAAAGAATCAGTTCTTTCTCGCGCTGCATTTGAAATAACAGTAAGTCATCTATTGAAAGCAGCTAGAAAAGGTGAAACAGATCAACTAGGCGGTGTTGCAGAAAATATTATTGTAGGTCAACCTGTAAACCTTGGAACAGGCGCAGTAGAACTTGTTATGAAGACAAATAAAAAGAAGAAAAAGAAGGGAAAATAAGATGGTTGATATAGAAAAACTATTAAAAAACACAGTTAAAAAAGGAAAAGTAAGTTTTGGTTTTAAGGAAACAAAAAAAGCAATTGATGATAAAAAAGCAAAGATTGTAGTAATAGCTGATAACTGTCCTTTTTCTGAAGAAATTAAAGATACTGCAAATAAAAAAGAGATACCAATTTATAATTCTAAATCAAATTCAATTGATTTAGGATATACCTGCGGTAAAGCATATGCCGTATCTACTTTTGCAGTTCTTGATGACGGTGGGACAAATATTTTAGCTATTACTAAGAAAAAATAAGGGTTTTGTTTTAAAATGGTAGACATAATGCTTTCAAACGAAAACATGCAGTATATCAATATGGCTACAAAAGTAACAAAGGCTACAATCGTTGATTGTTTTATATCAGATGACAAGCTTGTTTTTATCGTTGAAAAAGGACACCTTGGTATCGCCATTGGAAAAAATGCTAAAAATCTTAAAAAGCTCCGCAGTATGTTTAAGAAAAATATCAAATTCGTTGAATATGATTCTGATAAAGAAAGGTTTTTAAAAAACTTGTTTAAACCTTACAATGTAAAAAATATATCTTTTGAAGGAAGTAAAGATGACCCAATTGCAAAAATTACTGTTGATTCAAGTGATAAATCAAAGATTATTGGTAAAGGCGGAAAAAATATAGAAATAATAAGAAGCCTAGCACAGAGACATCATTCAATAAAAGATGTGCAAATAAAATAAAATCCTTTTTTTAACAATATGATTTTTATATATATTCTATATTCCCTACTGGGGACTAGCTTCTGAGAATTAAAAACCATCCTATACTTGATTTCGAAAAACAAAAAAAATTAACTTTCTATTTTAACGATAAAAAATTAGTAGGTTATAATACAGATACTATTGCCTCAGCGTTACATGCAAATAATGTAAAAACTCTTTCTAAAAGCCTTAAACATAATAACCCTCGGGGTTTTTTTTGCGGTATTGGTAAATGCTCATCTTGTCTTATGAGAGTTAATGGTATTCCAAATATTAGAACATGTATAGCTCCTCTTAATAAAAACATAAAAGTAGAAACTCAAGAGAAATTAGCAGAGTTACCTAAAGCAGAATTTAAGTGTGACCCTAAAAAAATAATTAATACAGACATATTAGTTATTGGCGCAGGTCCAGCAGGCCTTTGTGCAAGTATAGAAGCAGCAAGACAGGGAGCTAAAGTTTTACTTATAGATGAAAATAGTAGAGTAGGAGGTCAATTGATAAAACAAACACATAAATTCTTTGGGTCAAAAGAAGAAAAAGCAGGCACTCGAGGAATAAAAATCGCTGAAGAACTAGAAAAAGAAATAAAAAAATATGAAAAAGAAGGAAAAATTAAACTGATGCTTGATTCAACTGTTATTGGTTACTATGAAGGAAAAAAGAATAGATACAAATTTGGTGTTTCAAAAAGAAAACATGATTATCAGGAAAAAATATATGAAATAAACTCAAAATCTGCTATTTTTTCATGTGGTGCAATGGAAAACATGCTTCTTTTTCCAGGAAACGATATGCCTGGTGTATATGGAGCTGGAGCAGTGCAAACTCTTATGAATGTATATGGTGTAAAACCAGGTAACAAGATTGTGATGGTAGGTGCAGGAAACGTAGGTCTTATTGTATCATATCAACTCCTGCAGGCAGGTGTAAAAGTTGATAGGGTCGTTGAAGCAGCACCAAATATAGGTGGATATCATGTACATGCAGCAAAACTTAGAAGATGCAACGTTCCAATTTTAACATCTCACTCTATTAAAGAAGTATATGGTAAAGAAAGTGTTGAAGGAGTAGTAACTGTTAAACTTGATAAAAACTGGAAGCCAGTTAAAGGTTCTGAAGAAAAAATAACTTGTGATAATGTATGCCTTGCTGTAGGACTAACACCATCTACTAGACTTTTATCTCAACTAGATTTAAAAATGGAATATATCAAAGAAGCAGGAGGATATGTTGCAGTTCATGATGAAAACATGGAAACCTCAAAGAAAGGAATTTTTGTAGCAGGTGATTCTTCAGGCATTGAAGAAGCATCAACAGCTATGATAGAAGGGAAAATTGCAGGATTAAAAGCATCAGTTGAACTTAAATTTGATAAAAATAGTAAAAATCTTTTAAAGAAATACAAAGAAGAACTAAAAAAACTTAGATCTGGTCCATTTGGAGAAAAACCATCTATTGCAAAAGACAAAATCGAAAAACTCTGGAGAAATATCAGATGAAAAATTATGAAAAAACAGGTGTTTTATCAAAAAAAGATCTTAATCTTCCAAATAAAGACCAAATAAAAAAAGGAGTTGCAATAATCGAGTGTATTCAAAAAATACCATGTAATCCATGTGTTGAATCGTGTCCTGTGAATGCTATTTCTATGAAAGATATAAACGCGCTACCTGAAATAGACTATGATAAGTGTATAGGATGTGCTAAATGTGTTGGAGTGTGTCCGGGTCTTGCAATTTTTGTAGTAAAACTAATTGATGATGAAGCTCTTGTAACTCTTCCCTATGAAATGCCTAAAGTTCCTAAAAAAGGCGATATTGTAGAAGGGTTAAATAGACATGGTGAAAAAATAGATGATGTAAAAGTAAAAAAAGTAGTTAAAAAAGGAAAAACCATGGTTATAACAGTTGAAACAAAAGAAAAATACGCTATGAATATTAGAAATATTAGGGTTTAAAATATGAAAAAAAAGGCTATTGTCTGCAGATGCGAAGATCTCACTGAAGAAGATGTAATAAAAGCAATAAAAGAGGGATACACAGATCTTGAAGAGCTTAGAAAAAAACTACGTATTGGTATGGGTCCGTGTCAGGGTAGAGTATGTATACAGATTGTTAGAAAAATACTTGAAAGATACACTGGTAAAAAAATATCAAAAATTCCTCTTCCCACCTCAAGACCTCCAGTTGTTCCTGTATCTCTAGGAAGTCTTTCATGTGATAAAGATGAAGAAAAAAAGTGATGTAATAATTATCGGCGGCGGGATAAACGGTTGCTCTCTAGCTTATAACCTATCAAAAAAAGGTTTAGATGTGGTATTATTTGAAAAAAACTATTTATCCTCTGGTGCCACAGGTAAATGTGGAGCAGGGATAAGACAGCAGTGGTCTACAAAAGAAAACACAAAACTTGCAATAGATAGTGTGAAAATTTTTGAAAAACTATCAGAAAAACTAGGAATGGATATAGAATTTAGACAAGGTGGATATTTAGTAGGGATACATGATAAAAAAGAGATGAAACAATCAGAAAAAAATGTTGAAATGCAAAGAGAACTAGGTCTTGATGTAGATATCTTAGAACCTAAAGAAATAAAAAAAATAGCTCCAATTCTTTTCCCAAAAGGAATGGATGTGATAGGTGCTACTTTTTGCTCGTCAGATGGCCATGCTAATCCTTTTAAAACAACCTTTGCTTATGCTAGAGCAGCACAAAAAAATGGTGCAGAAATTTATACTCATACTTCTGTAGAAAAAATATTAGTTGAAAAAAACAAAGTAAAAGGTGTAAAAGTAAATAATAAAGATATAGTAAAATCAGATTTTGTAATAAATGCTGCGGGTGTATGGTCCAAAGAAATAGCAGATAGCGTTGGAATAAATCTTCCTAATCAACCTCTTAGAAAAGAAATAATGGCAACAGAACGGCTTAAACCCCTTTTTGAATGTATGGTAATTTCATTTAAAGATGGGATATATTTCAGTCAACAAAAAGAAGGTCAAATTCTAGGTGGAATTCCCCTTGAAAAAAAACCAGGTTTTAAAACTCTACCCACATTTGAATTTTTAAAACATATGAGTAGTACCCTCACCCGTTACGCACCTTCCCTTAAACATGTTAAAATGCTACGCCATTGGACAGGTTTTTATGATGTTACACCAGATGCAAGACCTATCTTAGGTGATACAAAAATTAAAGGTTTTATTCAGTGTAGTGGTTTTTCCGGCCATGGTTTTATGTTGTCACCTATGGTATCACAGACTTTAACAGATTACATTACAAAAAATAAAACAAGTAAAATTTTAGAAAGTCTAAACCTTAAAAGATTCAAAGGAAAAAAAATAGATCAAGAAATGTCTGTTGTAGGGTAGTAAAATTTATTTTTTAGTAGTAAGAGTAATAAACCTTTTTTTCTATCTATTGCACAGAATGGACTACAAAAAAATTGGTTTTAAAGCAGGACTTGAGATACATCAACAGCTTGATACACATAAACTGTTTTGTAACTGTAACTCAGAAATAACTGAGGATATAGATTATTCGCTTAAGCGTTTTTTAAGACCTACACAAAGTGAGTTAGGTGATGTTGATAAAGCAGCAGTTGCTGAAGCTAAAAAAAATAGGTTTTTTTTATATACTGCTAGTTCTAAATCAACGTGTCTAGTTGAGGCAGACGAAGAACCACCACATGATGTAAATAGTGACGCTGTAGATCTTTGTCTTACCATGGCAACTATTTTTAATTCTAAAATTGTAGATGAAATACATTTCATGCGTAAAATTGTAATAGACGGAAGTAACACAAGTGGTTTTCAAAGAACAGGGCTTATAGCAGTTGATGGAAATATAGAAGATATTGGCATTCAAACTATAGCACTTGAAGAAGATGCAGCAAGGAAAATAGCAGAAAAAGAAAAACTTGTAAACTATGGTTTAGACAGGCTTGGTATACCATTAATTGAAATTGCTACTGATCCCGATATAAAAAATCCTATAGAGGCAAGAGATGTTGCTGAAAGCATAGGTATGCTTTTGCGTGCTACAGGTAAAGTAAAACGGGGGTTAGGTACAATAAGACAGGATCTAAATATATCTATAGAAAAAGGTGCCAGGGTGGAAATCAAAGGGGTTCAATCACTTAAATCTATTTCTAAAGTTGCTGAAAATGAGGCAAAAAGACAAAATGGCCTAGTAAATATAAAAGAAAAACTTGAAAAAAGGATAGATAGAAAAGATCTTGAAAAAATAAAAATTAAAGATTTAACAGATCTTTTTAAAGATTGTAAATCGAAAATTATTAAGAATAATCTTAAAAAAAATGGTCAAGTCATGGGATTTTTATTACCCGGTTTTAAAGGTCTTTTAAGAAAAAAAGATACCCGTCTTGGTAAAGAATTTGCAGTAAACGCAAGAATTGACACAGGAATAAAAGGAATTATTCATAGTGATGAATTACCAGGATATGGAATAACTAATGAAGAAGTTAAAAAAATACATAGTTATTTTAGTACTAAAGAAAACGATGCCTTTGTAATTGCTGTTGGTAATAAAGAAATTATTGAAAAAGCCTTAATGTCAGTTATTTTTAGGGCTAAATTGTGTTTTAAAGGCGTTTTAAACGAGGTTAGAAGAGCAATGCCTGATGATACTACAGAATACTTGCGTCCTATGCCAGGAGCTGCTAGAATGTATCCTGAGACAGATATAAAACCAATTAGGATAAATGATAAACATTTAGAAAATATAAAAAAGAATTTACCAGAGTTACCTGAAGAAAAGCGCGATAGGTTTATTAAAGAATATAAATTAAATAAGGAACAGACAAAGCAAATACTTAACAGTGGATATGAAGATGATTTTGAAAAACTTGTAAAAAAATATCCTAAACAAAAAAATATTATCATAAGAACTTTTTTGAATACCTTTTCTGAACTGGAAAAAGAAAATATAGATACAAGTTCTTTTGATATAGATATACTTTTTGAGATATTAAAAAATCTTGAAAAAAATAATTTTTCAAAAGAAGCTATACCTGATATTTTAAGATATCTAGCAAAAAATAAAACTAAAGATGTTAGTAAGGCAATAGATGAGTGTAATCTAGAATCAACTGATGAAAAAGAGATTCAACAAATTGCAGAAAAAATAGTAAAAGAAAAAAAGGATTTTGTAAAAAAAAGAAAACTAGGAGCACTAGGTCCACTTATGGGATTAATAATGAAAGAACTACGTGGAAAAGCAGATGGAAAAACAATTAGTAAAATTCTAAAAAAAGAAATAGAAAAGATTATTTAAAAAAGACATTAAACAAAAAGAATAGTTAAAAAAACAGATTTTTACTTTTTATTTTTATAAAATCATCTTTTTTGATGATAATATACAAACAAAAAATTTATATTAGAAAAAGGAATATATCAAATAATGAATGAAAGAGAATTCATAAAAAAGATAAAAGAATTTAATTTAGGAATCATAAAATTAACAGACGCATCACATATCATAAACAAGGACAGACATTATACAGCAATATACATGAAGAGATTAGAAGACAGAGGAGTTATCAATAGAATTGAAAAAGGAAAATATGTACTATCAGATACAGATATTTCGGTTGTTGCTACTAATTTAGTAAATCCATCTTATCTCTCTTTCTTATCAGGCCTATCTTATCATCATAAAACAACACAAATACCAATATTAACCCAAATAGTTACAGCTGTTTCAAAAAAGAATATAGCTTATCAAAAAAACAATATTGAATTTATAAAACTAGACAAAAAAAGAATATTTGGATATAAAAAAGAGAAATTTAAAAATGGATATGCTTTTATTGGAGAAATTGAAAAAATTATAGTAGATTCTTTGTTTATACCAAAAAATTGTCCTCTATCTGAACTAAAAAATGCATTTGATGAAGTCAAAATAGATAAAATTTTTAAATATGCAATAAAAATGGATTCAATAGTTACACTTAAAAGATTAGGCTATCTTTTAGAACTACAAGGAATAGATGTATATAATAAACTAAAAAATAAGCTAAACAAAAGATACGATTTATTAAATCCTCTTTTAAGAACTAATGGAGAAAAGAATAAAAAATGGATGTTGAAGATAAATGAGGTATTGGAATAATGCTTTTGAGAACAGATTTAATTAAATATAAAAATTTTACCGGTTTTAACCTAGGCCAAGTAGAAAAAGATTATATTCAACATCTTTTCTTAATGAACCTCTATGATAAACAGACAAGAAGTTTAATTTTTAAGGGTGGGACCGCTCTGCAAAAAAACTATGGTTTAAGGAGATTTAGCGAAGATTTAGATTTTACTTTGACAAGAAATATTGATATTGAGAAGATAATAAAAAAAGTTCTTACAAAGTTAGATATATTTGGATGCAAGAGTATTCAAAAAAAATTAAAGGAGGATACAAGAAGTATCGCTTTTCAAATAAAAACCAATGGTCCTTTATATTCAGGACAAGAAAAAAGTAAAACTTATATTAAACTTGAAATCAGTAAAAGAGAAAAAGTTTTACTATCTCCTGAATTAAATAATATAACTCCAATTTACAAAGATCTATCTCCCTATTTACTTGTAACAATGAACCCTTCTGAGATAATGTCAGAAAAAATACGAGCAATTTTAACGCGGGATAAATCAAGAGATGTATATGATTTATTCTTCTTGATTAAAAAAGGTTATAAAACTTCTAAAAATGTTGTTAATAAAAAACTCTCCTATTATGATATACAATTTAGAAAAGAAATTTTTAAAAAGGCGGTTTTAAAAAAGGAGAAAATTTGGGAAGATGAACTAAGACAACTAACAAATTTAATACCTGAGTTTAAGGAAGTTGAAAAAACCATATTTTCATATAATTACTTAAAAGATTAAGATACCCTTTTTTTGAAAAGATATTTTAAATTCTTCCATCCATCATTAAAGCTTTCTATTTTTACATCACCTTCTCTTTGATAAAGAGCAGAAGGTATTTCTTTTGATTTAATTTCTTTGTTAGTAAACATTTCTATCTTTATTTCTTCAGAAAAAGGCATACCATCGCTAAAATCCTTTAGAGGTTGGATTTTTTTAAGGATATCTTTTTTAAAAATCCACATACCTGATTGTGAATCACGAAGGTTTACTAAAAATAATATTCTTAAAGTCCATGCTAGAATACTATTTCCAAAATAATGTTTCACACTCATAGAGCCGTGACCGAGTTCTGCAAATCTATCAGTTGTGATAAAATCAAGGTCTTTGTCTATTAGTATTTCTAAATATTTATGTATTCTTTCAAAAGGATAGGTTGCATCTGCATCCCCTGTGACAATTATATCTCCTGTTGCTTTTGGAATACCTGTTTTATATGCTCTACCATATCCTTTTCTTTTTTCTATTATCACTTTTGTTCCTTTTTCTTTTGCAATTTCTCTAGTTTTATCTTTAGAATTACCATCAACAATAAGTATCTCTAGATCCCAGTTTTTTTTCTTAAAGTAATCTTTATTTATTGAATCTATAGTTTTTCCTATTCCTTCTTCTTCGTTTATAGTTGGAAGAATAACTGTAACCTTCGTAAATAATCACATCCAAATAATTTCTATAGGGAAAAATGTAACAAAAAACTATATATAAAAATTGTTCAAAAAAAAATAAAAAAAAGAGTTTATGAGGGATTAAGCCCTCAAATTTTGTCTTATTTGTTTCTACGTCTTCTAAGTAGTATGAATGCTACACCGATTGCTGCAATGAGTGTTAATAGTTCAAATCCTGGTGTTCCTGCTGCTTCAACAGTAATATCTAGGGTTCCATCTTCGTATTGTTTTCCTTCATATGTTGCAGTAATTGTGTAGGTTCCTTTCTTATCTGGTGCTTTCAATGTTACTTTACCTTGGCTATCTGTTGTATATGTCTTATCATTGAATGTAACTGTTGCTCCTCCAAGTCCGCTTCCTTTGGCTATTACAGATGCACTAAATTCTTCTCCAGTGCTTGGATTTGAAGAAGGCCCACTAATTGAAATGGTATATACATTTATTACTGTAATCGAAGCTGTTTCTGTTGGATAACCATCTTTTACAATTTTAATTGTGTATGATTGTGATTCTATTCCAGGATCATCAGGTGTAAATGTTGCAACTCCGCTTGAATCAGTCTCTTTAGTAGTACCATCATAGGTAACATCTGCACCTTCAACTGCGGCATCATTAGAATCCTCTACTGTAACAGTAAATGATTCACCTTCATATACTGTTGTTGCTGAAAGAGTTATATCTAATGTTAGACGCGACACGGTAAGTACATCGGTTGTAAAAACGCGGTCATCATAAGTAAATGTACCAGCTGCTGTCCATTCTACTCCTTGATATATTGTAACATTCGCTTTACCACTTGAAAGTGGAACTATATCAAACACAGCAACACCACTTTCATCAGTCATCTGAAGGTCAGGTGTTTCAATACATCTTCCAAACGCAGGAATTAAGGTTATATTTATGCCATCTACTGGCTCACCATTAAAGTCGGTTGCTGTAACAGTTACAGTTACAGAAGCAGCTTCTGTTGAAATTGTACTTGGAGATATTGCAAAATCTGGGAAACTTATAGTGAACTCTCCGCTAGTTTTATTTCCACCATTATTGTTAGTATAAGTATCTTGGAATGTAGCATTAATTATTCCTTCAAGATCTCCTATTTCATCAATTTCAAACTCGCCTTTACCATCTTCATCTAATTCAACAGGATTATCACTTGAGTCAATAACCGTATCAGTTGCATCCTTTAAGTTTAGATATACATCTGTTCCTTCTTCAATTGGGTTACCTAATGCATCTGTTACGGTTACTTCAACAGTTAAATTCTTTTTACCTATACCCGCAGTTGCACCGGAAGGGGAAAACGAAACTGTCGCATAATCAACAGTAATAGTTGCATTACCATCATGTTCATCTTCTCCGGTATTATTCACAACTTTAATAACCAAAGAACCAGCCCAATATGGGAAGTTATCACCAGAAGTATCAAGAACCCATTTATCATCAGCTGCTTTCTGTTCAAAAGTCAAAGTCTGCAATGGATCATCAACTGTATGATCTTCATCAATCAAATAACCAGTAACAGTAGGATTACCACCAGCGCTTCCTTCAAGAATATTACCCTCTGGGTCTTTAATCTGAACCTCAAGTGTTTGATCATCAAGACCAACAGTAAGAGTCTGATTGCCTGCGCCAGCCGGATTAATTATGGTTACCTCTATGTCATGTAGAGGCTCGATCTCTATTACATCATACATCCAGTAATCACCAGATTTTCCAGCACAAACAATATATCCAATCTCATCAATATCCCCCTCATCTGGATAGAACTCATAAATACCATCCGTACCATCCAAATCAGCAAGATCACTAGTATTAATAGAACCAAACTCAGTCCAATACTCATCAAACAAAGTCAAATAAACATCTGCAGTTTCAATTGGATAACCATTGATTGATTTAACTGTAACAGTGATTTTCTCCTGCTCAGTAACTGAGATCATTAAATTATCACCAACAGATGTTGTTACACTACCAGTTAAACCAGATATAGTATAATCTGATGAATCAGAGTCAGTGTCATTTGTAGCAGTAAGAGATAATGTACCGCCTGTCTTAGGTTCAAGTTTCACCTGATACCAGCCATTACCTTTGGATAGTAAGTAATCATTTCCTGCAATAGTATCATCCTCTTCAATAGTAAAATCAAGTCCGCAACCACTTACCTCTAAAGTTGCATTAACCCTAGTTTGATCATCTGAACCATAGAAATCAACATAAAAGCTTTGTGATTCGTTCTTATAGGCGTTAGTTCCGCTACCAGAAACTACGTTTACTGTGCTAGGCATTGTACCTCTGATAATCATATTCAAATTACCAGGCGAGGCTACATCAAAAGTCGTTGTACCTTGCACGTTTGGAAGTAATTTTTCATTATCATAAGTATCACTGAAATAAGAATCCTGACCCTCAATATGAGTACCATTACCAGGATACTGGAAAACTACTGTAGCCGTACCTGTCTCATTGAAACGATAAGTAAACTCATAATAAGCACGCGCATCATTAGATCTAGTAAGAGTTACACCAGCAACACTATCAAACTCACTTATAGCTACAATATCCTCGTCATCATACTCAACATTAGCAGATGAATTCCAAGCCTTAAGACCAGTAACATGGAAATAATCAGAATTTGCCAAAAGAGATGCCCAGTTATTACCTAGTTCCTGATATAAATGAGTGTTATTTGTTATAGAAACGTTAATTACCTGGTCGAAACCAGAGATAACCTCATCAGTATTACGAAAATCAACATCAATATCATCATATGTAGCTACATCAAACTCTAGATAAGGTATAAAACGAGCAGGAAGCCCAGCTGGTTTATCAGGCTCAGTTTCAACCATACGATAACTACTACCGGTATTCTCGTATGTACCAATATACCATGTACCCGCATCGTAATCATCAGTATCTAGGCCATTATAGATATAATAACCCGTATAGGTATCCTTAGTATTTACCTGTGTAAATCCACCATTACTTGGCGCATACATAGCCATAGCATAACCAGATACATAATCATTGTCAGAAGTAATAAGATTACCATTACCATCAGATACTAATATGGTGAAATCCTCAGAATTACTAGTACCCCAAACAAGATTACTAGGTGCATCGCCATACCAGCTGACATTTAACTTACACGGCAAAGACACATAAGAATAAACATTGCTGCTACCATGTTTACTAACATTTACCCAGTAAAAGGTTTCATAGTTATCACCATCATGATATCCAGTACCAGAAGCACCACTTGAAATCGGAAATTGATGACTTCCACCAGTTACATCTGTTTCACCCCAATCAGTTATCTCAGTTTCATCTGGTAAATACAATGAATAATCAAAAGTAGGATCACCAGAATCATCAAAGCTCTCATCCCAATCACCAGCACTATAAGTAGCACCCGTATAATTTTTGATAGTGACACCAAATTGGTTTAAAACACCATAGGATTTATTGAACATTATATGATCTATCTCTTCATCTCCCTCTTTAAATGTGACATGAAAGATATTTCCAATAGTTAATGTGACATTATCACTAACTTGAGTTGATGGACCCATAGCTGACTGAGTAGTTGTACTAAATAATCTAATATTCCACTGACCATCAGATAATCCACCGCCACCGTTGTTTGTTAATGGGTTTTTACCTAATAACTCCCACCAAGGAACATGAAAATCAATAGATACATCACCATAATAATCAGCAGTACCAGAGGTTAACTTAATCCATTGAGTACCATTCCATACACCTAGACAATATTCCTCGTTATATGTCAAAGAGTTATCAACCACCTTAAAAGTTATAACTTCCCCAGAGGTAAGCTCAAGACCAGTTGTATCACCATTATTAGTTACCTCTCCAGTAGCACTTGCGTCTCCTACTAATTTAAAGTCTGTTACTACATTTAAGACCACCATAGTAGACATTACCATAGCAACAGCCACTATTGTTGCCAATATTTTACTTCCTTTCATCTTATTTTTCCTCCAAATTTTTATATTATATCCTCTCTTTTTCTAATTCTTTTTATGTTATATAGGACCAGCTCAACACGGCATTGATTCACACCGTGAACCAATACTAAAGTCCATAACTATTTCTAATATATCTATGAACTTTGAAGCATCCGTGTCCTCACCGGACCCTCTTTTCACCGTAAATAATTACCTTCTTTATAAAAGTTGCGTTTTATCATATCTTACGCACAGATGTAGAGGCCATATCATCTGAATATCTACCTGCATATTTTAATCAAAAATATCAACCATTTTGCCTTTTTTATTTTCATTGCCAAATTTAACGATATTGCAGGGTATTAACTTCATATACAATCTTTATACCCGCAGACACTCTATATATAGAATGAATTACAGCACCACACTCTGAAATCTCAGTTTTAACTTTTTCGTAATCTATATTTGTTTCTTCAATAGTAATTTTTACACTATGGCTTTTAGCATCAATCTCTTCAAGAGATATATTCACACCTAACATACCTGCAAGTCCACCAATTTTTTTCAGCAAGAACAATTATAGATGGCGTGTGCGGTTTTAAAAAATCTAAGATAATCCGTTTAATATTTGTCACTCATTTAACTCCAAAAAACCAAATTAAAATTGTGCTAATAAGATTTTTTATTCTTGAATATTTTTTTGAATTTTTCAAGATTACCATCAAACTCGGCATTTAAAAGACCAATTGCCGCTCTTATTTCTTCATTTGAATTACTTTTATGGATTATCTTTACTTTATCGAGCTTTAATGCTTTATTACATCTGAAACATTTCGTAGTTTTTTTAGATAAATCAACTGCTTTTGGAGTTTTACAGTTGGGACAGACTATCAAACCGTATTTATAAACCATAATAATATTAGCCTTCTAAACAACCTTAACAAATATATACACCTATTGTTATTGCCCTTTTGAATTTTACCCCGCCTTAGCTCAGTCTGGCTGGAGCGGCCGGCTGTAGACCCTATGGCCGTTACCGGCAGGTCCCCGGTTCAAATCCGGGAGGCGGGACTATTTTTTATAACAGGTTTTATCAATAATATTCTTGTTTCACAAAAAGAATATGAAGAAAATAAAATCAAAGTCAGTAAGAGTAGAATTACAAAAAACTGAAAAAGTAAGAAAAAAGCTTGCAAAAGAAGATTTACTTAATGAAAATCTAAAAATTTATAGTGATAAAAACTTTGCCTATATTCCTGTAAAAGATATTTCTTCCGAAAAATTAGAAGATTATGAAATAGTAGAGAAAGATTTTGAAAAAAATAAAGAAAAAATAACTTCGTATAAAGATATTTTAGATGTTCCGGATAGTGTTAAAAATGAATTACCTTCTTCATATGATGTAATAGGAGATATAGCTTTAGTAAAGTTAAACGAGGATTTAAAAATATATAAAAAAAAGATTGGAGAAGCTCTGTTAATTGCTAATAAAAACATAAAAACAGTAGCTCTTATAGATTCTGTGTCAGGAGAATTTAGAACTAGAAATATAGATATAATTGCTGGTGAAAAAAAAACTAAAACAGTACATAAAGAATTTGGACTAGAATATATTGTTGATATAGAAAAAGTATATTTTTCTCCAAGACTTGCAAATGAAAGAAAACGAATCACAAATTTGGTAAAAAAAGACGAAGTAGTTGTTGATATGTTTACTGGCGTTGCTCCTTTTCCAATTATGATTAGTAAGTATTCAAATCCTAAAACAATTTTTGCTATAGACAAAAACAAAGATGCAATTGATTTAGCTAAAATTAATGTCAGAAAAAATAGAGTTTATGAAAAAATTAAGCTTTTTTGTAAGGATTCCAAATATATCGGTGAGATTATAGATAAAGATATTAAAGTTGATCGAGTTATAATGAACCTTCCTTTTTCTTCATATAATTTTTTTGAAAATGCATTAGATTTGACTAAAAAAAAATGTATTTACCACTATTATGAAATGCTCTCAGATGAGAAAATAGAAAAAAGAATAAAAGATTTACAAACAATTGCTTCAAAAAGAGATATAAAGATATGTATTTCAAAAATAAATAGGATTAAAACATATTCACCCAGAGAGTTTTATATAGGAATTGACATTACCGCTAAGAAAAAAACTATGCCGACGTAGCTTAGCTCGGTTGAGCGGCTGACTTGTAATCAGCAGGCCGAGGGTTCAAATCCCTCCGTCGGCTCTTTATTTTTATTGGTATTTTTTCTTTGATAGAATTATTAGTAGTAAAAGAGATACTAGAGCTATAATAAGTTCAAATCCCGGTGTTTCCTCCTCTTTTTTTTCAATTGTTATTGAATCTGTCACCGTATCTTCAAATTCTCCATCAGATACAGTTAATGTTACAACATAGTTACCAGGAGAATTAAATTGATAATTCGTTGATGAACCAGAAAAATTTTTACCATCAATATTCCAAAGATAACTTAAATCATCTCCATCTGGATCACTACTAGTACTTGTAAAAGATATTTGTTCATTAGTGTTTCCTAGTGATGGAAGAGAAATTCCTGCTGTTGGTGGCAAGTTAGGAACATCTCCAACTTCTATAGTTGTAACATCTGTGGAACTAGTACCATTATTATCTACAACCGTTAAAGTTACATAAAATAATCCGTCTCTGGAAAAATTATGATCTGGATTTTCTTGTAAAATTTCACTTGTTCCATCACCAAAGTTCCATCTGTAGAAATCTATTTTTCCGTCGGGATCATAGGATTCTGAGGAATCAAAGGATACTGTTTCATTGGGTTCGGCAATATATGGCCCACCAGCATCTGCAACAGGTGGTTTATTATCAGGTGGTGTTTTTGCAGTATAGAAAAAAAATGTATCTGATTTATTTTGTAAAAGACCGTCGTCAGCTATTGCATACCAAGCATAAGTTGTATTAAAAGCAATTGTAAAACTACATTCTACATTGGTATTGTTAATAACATTTGTAACAGGATTTTGTGATTGGCTATCTATTTTTTTGATATTAAGTGTTCCATCAGCCTCTCGAATACCCCCATAAAAAGTAACAGTTAGTTTATTATCAGTATCAGGATCTTCAATATGAACATTTAGAGTTACATCAAGTGACACATCGGTTTCTCCGTCTTCAGGACTTGGATTAGATGGTTTTTTGGGTGGTTGTAAGAAATACCCTAAAGGATATTTATCATTTACACCATTCTTTGAATAAAAAACATCTCCTATACCATCTTGGTCCTTATCAATACTATAATAGTCACCCCAATAATTACCCTGGCTATTATAATACCAATTATTAGTTCCTTTATCTTGAGCTGAAGGATGATTATCAGTGAATTTATTCAAATGTAGTATGTTTCCATTACCAGATTCTATATGAATTCCGGAAGCAGATGATTTTGTAATTGTGTTATTTTTGATTATATTATTTGAACCAATTAGTGTTATTCCTCTCTTGTTATTTTTTATTGTGTTATTCTTTAAATAGCAATTTGACGAGCTTAAATAAAATCCATCTCCTGTGTTATCTTCTATAAGGTTATTTGTAATAACCGCATCTGGACTCCAAGATATATAAATTGCAAAATTAATACTTCCAGCAACTTCATTATGTGTTAAATTTATATTTTCTGAATTTTTCACACGTATCCCATAAGGACAATTTTCGACAATGTTAGAGTACAATCTATTATTTCCTCCAGATGCATCCATATTAATGCCATATTCACTACAGTTATATATTTCATTTTTAGCTAAATCATTTGTAGAAGATGAAGCAATATGAATGCCTTGTTTAGAGTTATTTATGTAATTATTGATTATGAAGTTATCATTTGCTGAAGAAGCAATATGTATACCATAACCATAAGTATTTTTTTGAAATTTATTTCCAACAATACGGTTATTATTAGAACTTATTGCAACAAGTGCACCTATAGGTGAGGTCATTGATGAATCATCGTCAGAAAAAGTAATTCCTTTTATAGTCACTTCATCAGCCGTAATTTCGACTAAATATCTCCTGTCAAATCTTGTGTCTATAATAGTTTCTCCACCAATTCCGCCCTCAATGTAAACCTTTTTGTTTATAGTTAAATCTTCTTGATATAACCCTCCAAAAATATAGATTGTATCCCCATTATTAGCATTTTTTAATGCTTCTTCTATATTATCATAGGGTTTTTCAGCGGTTCCATCACTATAACCTGAATAATCCGCTTTAACGTAAATATCAGTATTTGAAGCATTTACATTTGAAACAAAAATACTAAAAGATGTCGAAATTACTATCATAAATAGTAATAAAACAACGATTTTTAATTTCATCTTTCCCATCACCTTCATCAAAAACAAAACAGCCGGTAGAATTTATATTTTTCTCAAAAAATATAGCCACATTAGGTTTTTAAGATTAATCTCCATTTCAGAAAACCATGAAAGTATGTATCGGAGGAACATTTGATATAATTCATAAGGGACACAAGAAACTTATCAAAAAAGCATTTGAGGAAGCCTGCAAAAATGGTTCTTTATATATTGGCCTGTCAAAAGAAAAACTAACAATCTCAAAAAATAATATCAAAAAGTGGCAAGTTAGAAAAAAAAATTTAGAAAAATATATCAATGAAAAAAAATACAAGCCCCATTTTGTTATAAAACCTATATCTGATATTTATGGTCCAACAATTGATCAAGATTTTGATGTAATTGTTGTTTCACCAGAAACCTATGCAAATGCTAAAAGGATTAATAATAAAAGACTGGAACTAAATAAAAGACCTATTGAGATTGTAAAAATACCATATGTTTTAGCTGATGATAAAAAGCCTATTAGCTCAACTAGAATTAAAAATGGTGAAATAGACAAAAATGGCAATCTAATAGATGGTAAATAGGTTTATATACCTGTTATTATTTTCGTCGCTCCATAAGGTGATTAAAAGTGGCATATGTAATCTTTGAAGTAAAAACCGAAGATGTTGGAAAAATTAACAAGTTGATTAAAGATGATCTTGTAAGCAGACAGAGTGTTCTTACTAGAGATTCCAGTTCATTGGATATTAAAGGTGATGTTTCTTTTCTAAAAATCGAAGGAAGTACCGATGGTCTTAAAAGAGCTGAAGAACTTGCCAAAGAATATAATTTTAAAAAACTAGATAGCAAAAAAGCAGAAGAAGTAAACAAAAAAATAGAAGAACAAGAAGATTCTGCTGCATCTGGTATGGGAATGATCTTTGATTAGATATCCCAATAATCTCCTATATTTTCTTTAATATTTTTTATTAAGTCTATTACATCTGATTTTGAGCTGATTTTATCAGATATATCAATTTTTTCATGCATTAATTGAGCTATTTGAGAAATAAAACATTTACCAATCCATTCTTTGTTGTACCCTCCCTCAAGAGTGCACACAATTTTGGGTTGGATTTCCTGATATTTTTTTAATATTTTTCCAAAATAATCAGCTGTAAATCTAAGACCACCTAGTATATCTGAATGATGTGAATCAAAACCTGTAGTCATAATTATAAGATCTGGTTCAAACTCTTGAGCTACTGGTAAAAATACTTGATTTAAAATTTGATCAGCAGCTTTATTACCATACAGAAAAGAAAGCGGCGCATTCATATTATAACCTTTTCCTTTTCCTTCCCCAATATCTTCTATATCACCTGTTCCAGGAAAATGCGGTGAAAGATGAATAGATTGGTAGAGTACATCAGATCTATTGTAAAAAATTTCTTGTGTTCCGTTACCGTGGTGTACATCTGGATCAATAATTAATATTTTTTTCCCTTTTTTTGCTATTTCATTTGCTGCTATTGCACCATTATTAAATAAGCAAAAACCCATAGATCTATCACTCATTGCATGATGACCAGGAGGCCTTATCATACAAAAAGCATTTTCAATTTTTCCACTTAAAACTTTTTCACATGCAGATAAAACTCCACCAGCTGCAAGACGCGCGGTCTCAAAATCGTTTTTACTAACATATGTATCTAAATCAATCCAACCTTCCTCTTTTTTGCTTTGTTCTTTTACCTGGTTTATCATTCTTTTGGAATGTATCTCGTATAGTTTTTTCTCTGGTAGAATCTTTGGTTCAACGATATCAATATCTTTGTAAAAGGTAGTTTTTTTAAGATAATCCATCATAATTTTGATTCTTTTTGCATTTTCTGGATGTCCTTTATTATCATGTTTTTTGAATTTGTCTGAATAAACTATTTGAGTTGCCATAAAAATCAAAACTCACTAATGTAAGAAGATGGATATAAGTTTAATTCTAAGATTTTAAGTAATAAAATCGTATATCAACATTCGAATATTTTAGGGGAAAATAAATAATGAGTGATATGTTAATTTCAGTTTCACCTGATTATCTGTATTTCAAAGATAAAAATCCTGAAAAGGTATCAAAATATCATAAACCATATTTTCTAGCATTTACAAATCAAAATAACATAGAATCAGCTAGAAAAAGGTTGATCAAAAAAACAAAAGAAGATAATTCTGATATTTTTTCAAAAATTGATAAAATTGGAGATATCGAAGAATACAGAAGTTTTAGTGATTTTTCAAAAAAAAGAAAGGTTTTCCGCGTTTATACTAAAAAATCATATTTTGTTCCTGAAGTAAGTGATAAATTATTTTTTAATTATGGACTATATACCGGTGAGCATGATATTCCATATCATCAGAGAGCTTTAATTGATTTATCTGTTGATAAAGATATGTGGCCTTTTGATAGTAAGAAAGAAAAAAAAACCTTAAACGTACTAGTCTATGATATTGAAACTACAAAGTATTCCGAAGGAAATAATGATATCCCTGTTGATATGATTGGTTGGGCAAATTTTAATGTTTGTTTTGAATCATCTAAGGATCTATCTAGTGAAGAGTTTAGTTTTGATATACTTGATTGCCCTGATACATGGCAAGGAATAGAAATCAAACAAGTTGATTCCAAAAAAATAGATGATGAAATAGATAACCTATTTAATTTTTGTAAAGAAGTAATGAAAGCAGATATTATCTCTGGTCATAACATCCTTGGTTTTGATAATACCCAAATTTATACTAGGCTAAGATGGATTTTAAAAAGATTTGGTGAAAGTTTATCAAAAGAAAAAAAGGATATTTTTTGGAATTTTTTAAATAAATACTCCCGGGAGGATAAATCATTTCATTTTGGCATTAGAAATAAAATAACCCAGTTTTATCCATCTAGTCTTGATACATATCTAGGTGTCAGAAAGTTTTATCGTAATTTAAATGAGTATAGCCTTAAAGCAGTAGCACCTTTTCTTGGAATAAATATTAAAGATAGGATTGTTCTCACTCCAACTCAGATAAATATAGATGATAGAACACGTAAATATAATATTCAGGATGTTCAAGAGCAACTAGGTGTCACACTAAACCTTGTCCAGCAGGTTCTTCCACTATCTTTTACCACAGGTATGCCTTTTGATATGCTTCTTTCTTCTGGTGCAGTAAACATGTGGGATCATATGTCACTAGTTAGAGGATATTATCAAAAAAAGATAATGCCACCTATATGTAGGGTTATGTCAACAGCAAAGACCCTTGTCAAATACTATAAAGGATGTAACACAAAAGAAAAAATCGTGAAACAATCAATTGATAAAAAAGATCAACTCTCTAAGGAGTTAGCTAGAGTTGTAAAATATGGTAGTGAAATGCCAGAGTGGATGCTTGATCCATATGTTATATATAATGAACATGCTAAAGATAAAGATGAACAGTTAAACTATCATTTCCCAGGCGGAATGACTATAAAACCAGATAAAGATGCAAATTCTCATTTTATTCCGTGGTGGTATGTAGTTGTTGCAGATGTTGGAGCTATGTATCCAACTATTCTAAAGGCTATGAATATCGGTGCAGATACTGTAAGATATGCTAAATCTAGTGAAACACCTGATGATTGGATATGGCTTAAAAAGATCCCTAGAGAATTTTTTGAAAAAAATGATGTTAAATATAGGAAGGTCACTGAAGAAGACACATATGCAGATAAAGGATACATGATCGGAGTTAAAATCGATGAAAAACCTGGTGTTGTAAATTCATCGATGACTGGTATTATGAATATAATATCTAAAGTTAAAAAAGAATTAGTTGAAGTAAAAAAAACTGATGACAAAGAGTCAATAAATAGATTAAAAATGATGTATCAGAGTGTAAAGGGAGCTCGAAATGCAGGGAGTGTTGACTATTCACAAAGAATTATTCTTATTAACCCAAATGGCGAATATGAAAATATAAAAATTGGAGAATTTGTAGATAAAATAATAAAAATGAATGGTCATAAAATCCAAAATATAAATGATACAGATTTTGAAGTATCAGAAGTACTAGATGGCTGGAAAGCTGTTTCTATAAACAGAGAAGGAAAAGTTCAGTTAAAAAAAGTTAAACAAGCTGTTAGGCATAAATGGAGTAAAAAGTTAGTTAAAATAACCACTAAGAGCGGTTATACAATTGTTACTCCAAATCACAGTATTTTTACCATAAAAAACGGCAAAATAACTGATATTCCAGCAGGTGAAATATCAGATGATACATTACTTGTCCATGCAAATAAAATTCCAGATGTTGAAAAAAAGATTGATATTAGATTGATTGATGAAATAAAATCTCCAGGTTATTATGGCTACATTGACAAAGATGATCTAAGATTTTTCAATGGTTTAAAAGAAAAACTAATTAAGTCAAATCTAAAAAACAACAATTCAACATCTTATTTAAAAATAAAACTTGAAAAGTTAAGGAATATTAAAATTCCAGATGAAAAACTAAAGTATATCTTAGTTGGATCTAATGGCAGGAAATCAAGTAAAATTAAACCAATTATTTCAGTGGATAAAAAACTAGCTGAATTTTTAGGTTATTACATTTCTGAAGGACATACATCAAAAAGAACGAGGAATAATAATCCTTTCTATTATATCTCAATATCAGGTGCCGATGAAGAAATTCATAAAAGAATCAAAGATTTATCAAACGATATATTTGGAGTGCCAGTTTATAAAATAGACAGAAGGGGGACTCCTAAAGGTGTAATAGAATCAACAATTCATGCAAAAGTTATAAATTATTTCCTTGAAAATATAATGAACTGTGGAAATAATAGTAGAGATAAAAAAATTCCAAATCAGATATTATCATCACCTTATTCTGTAAAAAAATCATTTTTTATAGCGTATATGAAAGGTGATGGAAATTATAAAAAAGAAATGCCATCATCAGTGCCTCTTGGCAGATATACAACCAACAGTAAAAATTTAAACGAAGATATGATTTGTCTTCAAAGACAATTTGGAATGAAAACAAATACATATTTTAGACCAAGTGAAAAAACATATAACACTAGAATGATTGGTTATTTTAAGGGAAAAAGAAAATATCTTAATGATTGTTTTGCAATTCCTGCAAAAAAAATTGAAATTATAGAGCCCACATCTGAATATGTTTATGACATAAGTGTAGAAGATAATGAAAATTTTTTAGATGCAAATGGAGGAATTCTTTTACACAACACACATGGGATAATTTCAGCACCTAATGTATCAGGTAGACAGTTTAATTTATGGGGTGCAGCAGCTATCACCACAAAAGGACAAGTCATAATGGCTGATTCTCTCAATTATCTAAAAAATAAAGGGATACGCATAACCTATATGGACACTGATGGAATTTATTTGGGTTGCTCAAAATCAATGGCTAGTATCCCTGATTTTGCAAGAAAACTTGATATAAATTTTAGTGAAAAAAGTAAAGAATGGATCACTAAACCAGATATTGCTTTTTCAGCAATTGAAGAGTGCAACAGTAAATGGAGAGAAGAACTAAATTATCCAGATTTTGAACTTGAACCTGAAGAGCATGACTCTATGATTTTTGTAAAACATAAAAATTATCTTATTTTTGATTCAAAAAACAAAAAAATAGATATGATTACTAAAGGAAATAACTTTAAAGGTTCTGATAAGGCAAATATTGCACGTATTGTTTTAAAAGAAATAATGATGAAAGTCTTAAAAGAAATACCTGTATGGTCTGAAGAAGAAGAGGCAAGAAAAAAAGTCCGTGAATTAATTGGCGATAAAACTAGAGATATTGTATCAGAACTTGATTTATCAAAGGTTGATATTAAGGATTTAACGCTTGTTCAATCTGTTCAACCTGCCAAAAGATATAAGCCTAACCAGGATGGAAGCCTATCTAATTTTGCTAAAAGAGCAATTGCTCTTGAAAAGGTTCTTGGTGAGCAAATCAGAAATAGAGCCAAGTTTAAATTTGTTGTAACTAAAAACCCTTTACCTGGTATTTCAAGTCCTTCTAAGAGTGGGGTTAAACCTATTGAGTATATGTATCCAGTTGATTTGTTAAAAGATAAACAGCAGATTGACCTTGATTGGTATAAAGAAATGGTTCAAAATTATATTAAAGGTGCTTTTGGTCTTTCTGATATTGCTGTAACTGAGCAAACTGGTCTTGATTCATGGATGTAATATTTATTTAAGTTTTAAATAAAATAAATCGAAAAAATTATATATACTCTAATATTCACAAGTGTTAACGACTGTTAACAATTTTATATAATGAGGGAGTAAAAAAATATGAATAATGCAAACAAAAAAACATTTTTTATAACGCTATTGTGCATTGGCCTTATGGCATTACCAATAATCCCAGTATCATATGCAGGTAATCCAAATCCATCAAACGAAATTATAAATTTTTCTCAAGAGTTTTCAGAGCCAGAGTATGATAGGATAGGTGAATTTATAGAAGTAGATGTAGAAGAAGCAAATTCACGTATCTTTTTACAGGGCTCGCCTGATTTACCTGTTTTTAGAAAAACCTATGAATTAAACTGGGATGCTAATATTTCTAGTATAAGTTTTACCCATTCAGAAGTAGGAGAAATTGAGCTGAAAACCAAGTTAAAAAAAGTACCTGTTTTTAAAAATTTAGAAACAGGGTTAGTAACTGCTAGAAAAGATATTGAAGCAGTTGTTGAAACTGATAATAATGGTTTTTATCCAAGTACCTGGTATTCAGTTGAAAAATCAGCTGGATTAAATACAGAAGGAAAACATGTGGTATTTTTAACTCTTAATATTTATCCTACTAGATATAGCTCAGAAGATAGTATTCTTAAATATATAACCGATGCTGAATTTACAATAGAGTATAGCCAAAGTACAAAAGATTTTAATGATCCAGATATCTATGATTTAGCAATTATAACACCTTCATATTTTAAGGACAATTTAACAGATCTTATCATACACAAAGAAAACTACAATATTAAAACAAATCTAACCACACTTGATTACATATATGAAAACTTTGAAGGAAGAGATAAACCAGAACAAATCAAATATTTTGTAAAATACGCAGTTGAAGAATGGGGTATTGAATATGTTTTACTAGTTGGAGAAATAAGAAAAACTCCTATCAGACAGACCGAGGCATATCCCTGGAGCCCATTCCATGGGGAAGGTATCTTATCTGACTTGTATTATGCTGATATTTATGATTCAAATTATGATTTTGCTACTTGGGATACAAATGATGACGATATATTTGGAGAAATAATTTTTAATTGGTCATGGAACAAAAGAGAGGTAACAATTTTAGATGAAGTAGATCTATATCCAGATCTTCACATCGGACGTATCGCCTGCAGAAATAAAGAAGAGGTTGATACAGTTGTTAGAAAAATTATTGATTATGAAACAAACACTTATGGAGAGAATTGGTTTAAACGAATAATTCTTTGTGGTGGAGATACTTTTCCACCTGCAAAAGGATCGAAACCATTTGTATATGAAGGTGAAATAAACAATAAGCAAGTTTTCAAAGAATTAGAAGACGATGATTTTAAAGCTATAAGATTATGGGCTTCTAGAAAAACCTTAAGCCCATTTACTTTTAATTTTGCAATTAATAGAGGCGCTGGTTTTCTGAGTTATGCAGGTCATGGCTTTGAACATGGATGGGGAACATATAGACCGAATGCAATTATAGGAAGTATGGGATTAAATGATCCTCTATATTACACTCCTTTTATTAATTTTTTAAGAAATGAAAAAAAACTACCTATCATCTTTTTTGATGCATGTCTTACTGCAAAACTTGACTTTAACTTAAGAGATATTGCAGATTATATGAAACCACTTGATAGAATTATAAAATGGACTGGTATTAAAATAAACCAGGATAACCATCTTCCATGTTTTGCCTATAGATTTTTAATGGAAAAAGATGGTGGAGCAGTAGCTACAATTGGCGCAACTCGCCCTGCTTATTCTTTTGTTGATACAGAAGGAATACATGCAGGTGCAGGATATCTTGATTGGATGTTTTTCAAAGGATACAAAGAAGGTATCACACTTGGTGAAATGCTAACATACTCTCAGAATTCTTATCTTAAAGACAGGTTCAAGGATTATTTCACAATAGAAGAATACCTTTTACTTGGTGATCCAAGCCTTAGAGTTGGAGGATATCCTCCACAATAATTTTT
Organism: uncultured Thermoplasmatales archaeon; assembly: GCA_964638155.1. Taxonomy (GTDB): domain Archaea; phylum Thermoplasmatota; class E2; order DHVEG-1; family DHVEG-1; genus CAYZTD01. Next base: position 50,967 of record CAZWYI010000003.1, read on the forward strand.
TCTAAGATATAGTCTAGAAGAAAAAAGCTTGAGTAAAGTATTTATTTTATGAATTTATTTATAAAATGGGGGACTATGGTTTATGTAAGGGGAGGTTTACTGTACCTGCTTTCCGCTTATAGGCGCATTCCTCCTATCAATGCATCCCGTCCCCCATTCCTTTAAAAAAAATTATTGTTTTTAAAAACTAAAAAAATTGAGTGAAATTTGTAATAATCTATATAAAACTAGAAGCAAAGAGTCTATATATTAGACTCATTGCAATTTTTCGTATTGAATTATTTATCTTTTATCCGAATAGTGCGCCTAGTCCTGCAGCTGCTTCTTCTTCAGAGACTTCTTCTTCCTCTTCTTCTTCCTTTTTCTCTTTTTTCTTATCTTCTTTTTTCTCTTCGGAAGATTCTTTACCAGTAGATGCGGCAGCTGGAGCTGCAGCGGCTGGTACAGAGGCAGTCTTTATTGCTTCTTCAATGTTTACACCGTCTAATGAAGCAGTAAGGGCTTTTATTTTTCCTTCATCTGCTTTTACACCAGCGGCGGTAAGTACTTTTTTTACGTTTGCTTCGGTGATCTTTTTACCTGCGGAATGAAGAAGCATTGCGCTGTATATGTATTCCATTTTCTATTTTCCTCCTTTAATCTATTTTTTATGATGTTTTGTTTTTCAATGCAAGCATTTGATTATTTGCTTTTGAAATCAAATGTTTGATTGTTTTTTCATTTATAATGCCTTTATCTAGTGCTAGAGCAAAGGCATTTGAATAAGCTTTCATTATTAATGGGTTAATTGTAAGTTTATTATACCATCCAGTTTCTATTGCAAGGTTAAATGCATTTCCACTGGCCTGTTTCATTTTACCAAGGAATTCATCCATATCAATATCAAGTACATCTGGCTTAAACACAGTGCCATCTTCAAATGCACCTTTCAAGGACATTCCTATTTCAATTGGATAAATCTCAAGCCTTGTAAGCATTTTTGCAACATCTGTTGGAATCTTTTCTCCTTCTGGAACTATAACTTTATCTTTTTTTATTACAACCTTACCTTTTTGAATAGCAGCAGGTATTCCTACTTTTTGTAAATCTCCTACTATTGGCCCTGGTTTAAATGGTGTATCACCTGCTTTTACTTCGATATCCTCTGTTGCTATTTCTCCACCTTTTGCAGGGGCCTTTGTTCTGGCTTTTCTTAATTTAGCAAATAACTTAAAAGGATTCATATCTGTTGAAATTATTGCAGTTTGTCCATCTATGCATTCTTTAAGGTTCTCTATTCCTTTTACTGTTTTATCTGCTTCAGAAAGAGCTCTAAGTATTAAACGGTTTTTTGCAGATCGTATTATTGCTGCGTCTTGAAGATTTTTTCTCATCTGTTGCATCTGTGGAGCGGGTATTCCACTTATGTTTACCATTCCAACTACTTTATTCTCTGTTAGAACCTCTGTAAGTTTTTTTACTTCATTATATTTCCAATCTGCTACATGAGCCATTTTTTAAAATCCCCCCTAAATTAATCTCTCTGGTTCACCCATGGTAGTTTTTACATAAACTGATTTTATATTCATCTTTCCTCGTTCAAGTGATCCTTCTACTCTTCTTAAAATTGTATTAATATTCTCTGTGATTTCTTTTTTGTCCATGTCTTCTGAGCCAGCTATTGTGTGAAAAGTTGTATTTGCTTTTGATCTTACTTTAACTGTTTTCCTAAGCTTTTGTACCATATCTGCAATATCTGAAGCAGGTGGCACTGGTTTTGGCATTTTTCCTCTAGGACCTAAAACAGTACCAAGGCTTTTACCAATAGTTGGCATTAATGGAGCTTCTGCAACAAAAAAATCATGCTCTTCAGCAATTTTTTTGGTTTTCTTTTTGTTACTTGATAAATCTTCGATTTCTTCAGGTTTAATGAGTAAATCTACATGTTTTTTTGATTTTAGAGCAAGTTCACCACTTGCAAAAAGAGCTACTTTTCCTTGTTTTCCCCTACCGTAGGGTAAAACTATTTCTTGATCTATTCTATTCTTAGGAACATTAAGATCTATATTTTTTAAGTTAAAAACTAAGTCAATATTTTGTTTGAAATTACGATTTTGTTTTTTTGATTGTTCAAGTATTTTTTCAACTACTTCTAATGTTTTTTTATCTGTCATAGATATCATCAAGTGTGTTGTATGCACATTTTCTCCTATAAATAAGGAAAATGTAGTCTTCGGGAATGATAATCTTATTTATAAAATTTTGGTAAGAATAGTTAATTATTTACTATTTTCGTATAATCTTTCAAGAATTAGCTCTAATAATTCTTCAGGCCCTCGCGTCTTTTTTAATTCTTTTCTAAAAATTAAGGGAGTTCCTTCTATATTTTTTTTGTTTATTTCTTTATCTGGAATGATTACAGCCTGTTTTTCAGTTATTTTTGAGATACTACTTACCACATGTGCTTTTTTAAGAAGCTTTTTATCATATCTATCAACACAGGTTAAAAGTACCTTTTTTTTATCCTGACTTACAGCCTCAAATGGTGCTCTTTCCATAGGAATTACTTTATAGCCTAAAACTTCTAATAGACTAAATATATCTTTTTGAAATTCTCTGAAACCTTGAGGTAAAGAATCGGTTTTTCTAAACTTTTTTTCTTTAATTATTCGATGTTTTAGTATGTCTATTGGAACAGTTGCATTTCCGCCTATTATATCTTCTATTCTAAAGGCTATTTCAATACTAGCATTCATTCCTTCTTCATACATTTGAACTGTTCTTCTGGAAACTCTAAGTGATCTAGCAAATGAGCCAAGGGAAATATCGTGTTCTTTTCTAAATTTTTTAATTTTATTACTATCGATATTTACGTATAGTCCACCCGGTGCAGCATAAACTTCTAAGGGAATTCCTTCTAGTAAATGGTTTTTAAGAGTATCTATTGATATTGCCTGTAACCCAAAACGATCGTATACTACATCTTCTTCCAGTGAACCTGTTCCTTTTCTTTCCCCTAATAGGATAGGACAGCCCCTCAAGAGTTTTGAAAGTATTTTAAGCTCATCTGCAACTTCTTCAGATATAGCATTTATATTAGTCAAAACTTTTATTATAAGTAGCGAGTTGTCTCTTCTTGCAACTAGGTCAAAACCTATAGGTCGCATTGAGCAGAGCTCTGATACGTAGAAACCTGCATTTGTAAGGGTTTCTCGTACTTCGTTTAGAAGTTCTTGGCGTTTCATATGTATTGGGGTAAAAAGTAATAGATTGTATATAATAATATCGGAGGTTGAGCATTCATTTGGATTGGAATTGATGACACTGATTCAAGAAATGGAGGTTGTACTACACATCTTGCCTGTGTTTTAGTTAAAAAACTGATTGATAATAACTTTGATCTCATTTATTACCCTAGAATAGTAAGACTTAATCCAAATATACCTTGGAAAACAAGGGGAAATGGTGCTATTTCTTTTAAAATTGGTAAGGGAGTTGGAGAAAAAAGAAAAATTGGTAATTTTAAAGGAGAACCTATTTATTGTTTTTTTGAAGAAAAAAATAGTGAAAATATAAAGAATGTTAATAAAATTGCATCTATTTTAGAAGAAACTTTTAAAAGATACGCTAAACTTGATGATGAAAAAACTAACTCTGGCTTTGTTTTATTTGATAAAAAACCTGATAAATATTTTTACGACAATGCGGTTAAGGAAATTTTTTCTTTAGATGAGATTTTATCTTTTTTAAAAAAAAATGCTATTTATTTTAAGGGTTTTAAAAACAAAAGAGGTCTTATCGGGGCTACCTGTTCAGTAGCCTGGAAAAATAATTCTGATAAAACATTTGAGCTTATCTCATATAGAGAAGAAACCAAATGGGGTAAAAAAAGATTTGTTAGTAATGAATCTGCAAAAAAAATTGATAAAAAATTTCCTTCTACCTTTGATAATTTTGATTCTAAAAATAAACACAATAGACTTGTTCCTAGTTCTCCATGCCCTGTTCTTTATGGCATTAGAGGAGAAAAACCTGAGAAACTAATTAAAGCAAAATATATTGTTAAATCAGAAAAAGTTGATTCTTGGATTCTATTTGAATCAAATCAGGGCACCGATGATCACCTTCAAAGAAAAGAGATTAAAGATATAAAATCCTATGATTCAGTTATTACAATTGGCAAGGTAGTAGATTATCCTGTTACAATTAAAGGCGGACATGTTATTTTTTCTATTGAGAATTCTAAAAACACTATTGATTGTGCTGCTTATGAACCTACTAAAGAATTCAGAGAGATTATTAGAAAACTTATTCCCGGAGATGTAGTAGAAGTATATGGTGGAGTTAGAAAAAAACATTTAACAATTAATTTAGAAAAAATTAGAGTAAAAAGGTTAGTAGAAAAAAAAGTTAAAGTCGAAAATCCGGTATGTCCAAAATGTGGAAAACATATGAAATCCATTGGTAGAAATCAGGGTTTTAAATGTAGGAATTGCGGAATCAAAAGTAACGATATTAAGTTAAGGAAGTTAAAACGTAAAATAAAGACAGGCTTCTATGAAGTACCTGTTTGTGCAAGACGTCATTTAAGTATGCCTTTGAAAAGAATGGATTCACCATAATGCTTTTTAATGGATTGTTGCTTCATGTTTTAAAATTTCAGGTTTTGCGGGTGTGGTGTAGCCTGGTATCACTTAAGCTTGCCAAGCTTATAACTCGGGTTCAAATCCCGGCGCCCGCATACTTTCATATCATATTTGTTATAATCTTTATATCATATTTGATATAAAGCTTAATTGTATAGGAGTAATATATGCTAAAGCTTGATTTACATATACACTCAAAATATTCTGATGATGCCGTAGGTTCTCCAAAAGATATTATCAAATCAGTTAAAAAAAAGGGTTTAGATGGTATTGCTATAACCGATCACAATAATATTTCTGGAGGTTTAGAGGCATTAAAGATTGCTCCTAAAGATTTTATTGTAATTCCGGGAATAGAAATTTCAACTAAAGATGGACATTTAATTGCTTTAAATGTTAAGAAAAACATTCCAAAAGGTCTATCTGTTGAAGATACTGTTGAAAAAATAGTTGATCTTGGTGGTACGCCTATTGTTCCTCATCTTTTTAGAAACATGTCTGGCATAAAAGAAGAAAAACTCAAAAATATATATAAAAATATATCTTCTATAGAGGTATTTAATTCTTGCAGTGTAAACAAATCCAACTATAAATCAGCAAATACTGCAAAAAAATATAACCTAGGTGGAACAGGGGGAAGTGATTCTCATGTTCCTGAATATTGCGGGCTTGGATATACCATAATAAAAGACGGAGGCGCTACAGCAGATAACATACTCACACAGATAGAAAAAAAGAAAACCTGGGGCAAAGGAACAAATCTCCCACTAAGCTACAGACAATATAGAATGATAAAAAGTATTAGACAGTTTTTCCAGCGGGGACTAAAAAGAATATAATTGTTAGATAACCTTTAAAAACAAAATAGACATATATTTTATTAGGATGGATGACAAAATAACTGAAGAGATTAAGCAAGAGATTCTAAAAATAAAAGAAAGATTAAGAGCTATAGAGAAAGAACAGAGATGGATACGTGAAGATATAATAAAAGGCAGTGCTCAAGAAAGAATGAAAAAAAGAATATTTAATAAACCAAAAAACATAGAAAAAATTAGAAAAAAAATTGATGACGAGATACAAATTAAAATTTAGAATCAAATTCTCCTTCATCTATTGCTTTTTGAATTTCTTGTGGTTTTTTACCCTCAACTGTTACACCAAGCGATACACATGTACCAATAATTTCTTTTGTTTTCTGTTTTAGTTCTTTACCTAAAAGATTGTCTTTTTTCATTTTAGCAACTTTAATTGCTTGATCTACAGTCAAATCACCAATTTTATGTGAAGAGGGTGCCCCAGATCCTTTTTCTAAGTTAAGCTCCTTTAAAATAAGAGATGCTGCAGGTGGAGTTCCCACTTTAATTTCAAATTCTTTTGTTTTAGGATCTATAATTACTTTTACTGGCACTTTCATACCGTCAAATTCTTTTGTCTTATCATTAATCGTATTAATAATTTCCATTATGTTTACGCCTAGTGGTCCAAGAGCTGGACCTAACGGTGGACCAGCAGTAGCTTTTCCTCCTTCAACTAGTGCTTCTATTGTTTCTGCCATAGTTTATTTCACCTTCTTTCTTCTTTTTTTTCAGATTTTTTATCTTCATCTTTTCTCTTTAAAAGTCTAACCTGTTCTCCTCGAACAGTAATAGGTATGGGAACTACTGACTCAAATAATTCTACTGTGATTTCTTCTTTAGTATCATCAATATGAGTTACTTTTGCAGTTTCACCTCTAAATGGCCCAGATACCATTTCCACAACGTCTCCTTCTGAAATTTTAGCTACAGCAGAAGCAGGTATAAGAAAATGTTCTATTTGATCAAGAGGGATATCTCCATCTAAAAGATTTCTTGCATATGAAACTGTTTTAATCATCTCATTTATAAGCTCTTTGTCAAAACCCTCAATAAATAGATAACCCCTTAGTTCGGGAGTTACAAGTATTGAAGGTACATCTATCTTCTTTTTATTAGCCCTACTATTTATAAGATCAGCAGTGTTTTGCTCTTTTCCAACCTGTGTTTTAATAGAAAAAATTTTGGGTTTTTTCTCAGTAGTTTCTTCAAAATCAGCATTTTCCATGTTTAATTTCACCTTTAATGTAATCTAGATTAAACCAAGTGTTTCAGCGACCCAAGGTGCCACCTGTTTTGCAATAAGAAATATTGCAAATCCTAAACCGCCAACAAGAAGTATTCCAAGCCCAGTTATTTTAGAAGATTTTGAATACTCTTCATTTGTAGGTTTCCTTGCCATTTTAAGGACTCTGCCATATTTTCCTTTACCTATTCTTTCTCTTTTTGATTCTAAATTATTCTGTAATTCCCAGGCTTTATCTACAAATCCTTTATTGGCTTTTTTTGCTTTTTTTCCTTTATGTATTTTCACTATTTGACACCTCAGAATTCAAAATGGTCAAATAAATAGCCATATATAAAGAATTTGGCAGTTTTAACATAAAAAAAGGAAAAAATGGTATTTAAGCTACAAAATCTATACCATATTCTTTGTTTTCAAAAGATTTTTGACTTGGACCTAAGATTTGCTTTGATTTTACACCAGTAATTACAAGCATAGCTCTGATATTTCTCTTGAGCTCTGGATCAACTGTAGTACCCCAAATAATCCTAGCATTTGGATCTACTCGCGAATATATCTCTTCAACAACTCTCTCTGCTTCAGAGATTGTCATATCTTCTCCACCTGTAACATTAACTAAAGCTCCAGTAGCTTCACTGATATCTACTTCAAGAAGTGGTGAATTCAATGCTTCAACAACAGCATTTACTGCTTTATTTTCTCCTTCTGCTTCACCAAGGCCAATCATTGCAACACCACCACGTTTCATAACTGTTTTTAAATCTGCAAAATCAAGGTTTACTAGACCAGGCATAGTGATCATTTCGGTTATACCCTTAATAGATCTCATAAGTACTTCATCAGCTACTTTAAAAGCAGCGTTAAGAGAAAGATTTGGTACAATATCAAGTAATTTATCATTTGGAATAACAATAACTGTATCACATACATCTCTAAGTCTTTTCAGGCCTGCTTCAGCGTTTTCCATCCTAATCATGCCCTCCACACTGAACGGAAGTGTTACGACTCCAATAGTTAGAGCACCTGATTCTTTAGAAAGTTGAGCTACTATCGGTGCTGAACCTGTGCCGGTTCCTCCGCCTAATCCGCATGTGACAAATACCATATCAGATCGGCCTACAGCATTTCTTATATCCTGTTCGCTTTCTTTTGCTGCTTCTTCCCCTATCTGAGGGAGTGACCCTGCACCAAGACCTTTTGTTAAATGTCTTCCTATCAATATTTTGTTAGGTGCTTCAGCAAGAAGAAGATGTTGCGCATCAGTGTTAATTGCAACCAATTCGGCACCAGTAATTTGGCTTTCAATACATCTGGCAATAGTGTTGGTACCTGCACCACCACAACCAATTACTTTAATGTTAGTTGTTAAATTTGATAAAACTTCTTCTAACTCTTTATCCTCCATACCCATATTAACAGTTTGACGAGTAAGTGAATTATTTAAAGTATCCTTTTTTTTGGATTTAGATTTATTTTTTTTCTTAGATTTTTTAGCTTTCTTTTTATTTTCATTGGCAACTACATCTTGAACAATTTTTTTCATATAAATCACCATACCCTCTCTACAAGTAATCCCCACTTTATCGCGGTAATTTTATTTTTTTCAATATTGTAAAGTAAATTCTGTTATTAAATATTTCCTAAAAAAATTAAATTATCTCAAGGGAAAAATCCATACTTTTTATTGAATGTGTCAGATATCCTAGAGAAATTCTATCGGCAAAAGAAGCATATTCAGTAATGTTTTCTGGAGTGATCCCTCCTGATATTTCAATTTTTATATTTGGATTTATTTCTCTTATTTTTTCTGCAATTTTTTTACTTTCTCCAGGAGACTGATTATCTATCATTATAAAATCAACTCCCATTTTTGCTGCTTCTATTGCATCATTTATATTCTGTATTTCTATTTCTATAATTTTATTCTTTGTTTTTTCTTTAATTTTTTTTATAGTTTTAGAAATAGACTTTGTGACTTTTAAATGATTGTCTTTAATTAGTACAGCATCAAATAGGCCGAATCTATGAGGATCTCCACCAGCTATTTCTACTGCTTTTTTTTCATATTTTCTAAAACCAGGTGTCGTTTTCCTAGTTGCAGCAATGCTCACATCAGGGTTCATTTTCCTACATTTATCTGTTAATTTTTTTGTCTTGGTTGTTATCCCACTCATTTTACATATAAAATTTAAGGCTAATCTTTCTCCAATAAGTATAGATCTAATTTTTCCTTCCACGTAAGCTACAATTTGTTTTTTATTTACCTCTTCTCCATCTTTAACTTGTGGTAAAAATTTAGCACCAGTTTTTTTAAAAACTTTCTCTGCTTCAGAAAGACCTGATACTATACATCTTTCTTTTGCAATAATTTTTGCCTTTCCAGTTTCATCTTTAAATAGATTTTCTGTTGTGATATCACCTATTTCACCTAGGTCTTCATTTAGATATAAGTCTATATCATCCATTACAATATTTTTTATATCAAATTAATGTTTTAAGGTTTTGGTATTAAAAAATGAAAATTGGAATGATAGGTTGCGGCGCCATAGGGACAGATGTTGCAAAAGCAGCAGATAAAATGGACGAAATAGAAAAAATATTTTTGTTTGATATTGAAAAAGATAAATCTGAAAAACTTAATAAGGATATCAAAAAAGGAGAAATACAATCAGTTGATGAATTTTTAGATAAAGTAGATGTAGTATTTGAAGCAGCATCTCAAGAAGCTGTTAAAGAGTATGCTGAAACAGTCTTGAAATCTTCCAAAGATATTATCATTATGAGTATTGGAAGCTTATTTGATGATGATTTTAGAAAAAAACTTGAAAAACTTTCTAAAGAAAATAATTGTAAAATATATCTTCCATCTGGTGCAGTTTGTGGTATAGATGGTGTTTTATCTGCAAGTATTGAAGAATTATACGAGGTGACCTTAGTTACAACTAAACCACCGAAAGCTCTTGGTAAAAAAAATGGTAAAAGAAAAGTTATTTTTGAAGGAAATGCAAGAGATGCTGTTAAAGAGTTTCCTAAAAATATTAATGTTGCCGCAAATTTATCTATTGCAGGTATTGGCTTTGATGAAACAAAAGTAGAAATTGTAGTTGACCCTGTAGCAACAAGAAACAGCCATAAAATTCTTGCTCATGGCAAGTTTGGTAGACTTCGAGCTGAAGTAGAAAACATGCCTAACCCTAATAATCCTGGTTCTAGCTATATGGCTTCTCTTTCTGCAATAGCTACTCTGAAAAGGTTGATTAATCCTATACAAATCGGTGCATAGTAAAGTTTCAAAAATAAAAAATAGGCTTAAATATCGTTTTTTAACCCTAAAGCTAATTATATCTTTTTTATTACCGCTATTGTTAATATTATGAAATTTGAAATTAAAGATAGAGATGCAGCAGGTAGAATTTGTAAGTTTCATACAAAACATGGTACAGTTACAACACCAACTCTAATGCCTGTTATAAACCCAAATAAGATGATAATTACCCCAAAAGAAATGAAAGAACTTTTTGGTACTGAAATTGTTATAACAAATTCTTATATAATCAATAAAAGTGAAAAATTAAGGAAAAACGCACTTGATAAAGGCTTACACAGTTTAATAGATTTTAATGGACCTATAATGACTGATTCAGGGACATTTCAATCATATGTTTATGGTGAAGTAGATCTAGATCCAATTGAAATTATTGAATTTCAAAGGGATATTGGTAGTGATATTGGAACAATACTGGATATCTTTGGAACTCCATCTATTACAAAAGAGGAAGCAAAAAAAGGAATATTAGAAACGATAGATAGAGCAAAAAAAAGTATTAAGGTAAAAAAAGATATGATTATCTCTTGTCCTGTCCAGGGATCTATCTATCCAGATTTAAGATATAAATGTGCAAAAGAATTATCAAAAATTGATGCTGATTTTTTTCCAATAGGTGGAGTAGTACCTTTGATGGAACAGCAGAGATACTCTGATTTAGTAAAAATAATAATATCTTCCAAAAAAGGGTTAAATCCTAGTAAACCAGTACATTTATTTGGTGCAGGACATCCTTTAATATTTCCATTAGCAGTAGCACTTGGTTGTGATTTTTTTGATTCTTCAGCCTATATTAAATATGCCAATGATAACAGATTAATCTTTCCTTGGGGCACCGAAAAACTTGATAATCTTACAGAATTACCTTGCAACTGCCCAATTTGTTCAAATGTATCTGTAGATAAACTTAAAAAAATGAATCCTAAAAAAAGAAGTAGGGCGATTGCAAAACATAATTTATATGTTAGTTTTGCAGAAATTAAAAAGATTAAAGAAGCAATTAGGCAGGGTTCACTATGGGAGTTAGTTGAGAGAAGAGCACATTCTAATCCATTTCTTTTAGAGGCATTAAAAATTCTAAGATCAAAAGAAAATAAAGAATTTTTAGAAAAATATGAACCAATCAGTAAAAAAAGTGCGGTTTTTTATACAGGAAGCCAGACTATACATAGACCTATAATTTATAGGATTCATAAGAGAATACTTGAAAATTATAAAGTGAAAAATAATGACACAATTGTTTTCCCAGATGTAAAAAAACCTTATCAGAATAGTCTTAAAAACGAAATAAATATGATTTTATCTAAAAATAAAAATTTGAATCTAATTGTGGATTCATCTATAGGCCCTGTTCCTATAGAGCTTGACGAGATGTATCCATTTGCTCAATCTATTTTTCCAGATCTAATAGATATTGAAACAGAGAAACAAGTAAAAAATATGTTTGAAGAATTAGTTAATAATAAAAACGTTATTTGCTGGAAGGGAAAAAGTACATTAGAAAATGTTGAAAAATCAAAGAATAACAAATATAATCTTGATTTAAGTAAAATTTCTTCTGTTTGTGATATACAGTTTGGAAAAGGTTCCGGAGAAAGCTTACTAGAAGGGAAAATCAAAATTGTGAAATCTAAAAAAACAAATAAAATAAGAAATATATATTGTGAGGATAAGCATATTTTATCTATGAGAGCAGAAGATGGATTGTTTACTCTTAAGATAAAAGGAGCTAAAATTTTACATAAAAAGTTTAAGAAACCTAAATTAAGAGTAATTGTCAAAAAAGATGCTGTTCCCTTTGTTAAAGACGGGAAAAGTGTTTTTTCTAAGTTTGTAAAAGATTGTGATCCTAACCTTAGACCATATGATGAATGTTTAATTGTAGATGAAAAAGATAATCTTTTAGCTAATGGAAGATGTATTTTAAATAGAGATGAAATGCTATCTTTTAATTATGGAATGGCTGTTAAGACTAGAGAAACAATTAAATAAATATTTTCGAAAGCAATACGTAATAGAAAAGTTTTAGAATAACTGATAAAAATGTTTAGGTAGGCTGGTGGATTTAGAGAACCTCCATGGATTGGGTCTACCTAAAGAATTCATGGGCTGGTTGAAGCAAGTCATCCTATCAAGAAAGATAAGGCTAAACATGGGTTTGAAAAGAAATTTTTAAAAACACCGCTAAAATTGTAGATGATAAAAAAACACTGTATGAATACACTGAGAATAAATCTGATCTTAGAAATACTATAAAAGGAAAAATCAGAAAAGATATTTACCATACTTTTCTAAACTATATCAAGGAAAATATCGGCTTAAAAGAAGAATAATTTTTCGATAATAAACGATATTTAAATAGTCAATTTTAATAACAATTAGTTTATTTTCTTTCTTCCCTAAATTGAGGAGGCAATCATTAAATGACTAAAAAATTATCAAAAGTATCAGGTTTTTATAAACTACCAGTAGAAAAAAGAATGGATTTTGTAAAAAAATTTGCTGATTTAACTGATGAAGAAGTAAAGACTCTTTCTTCTTCTTTAGACATAGATATTGCAGATAGAATGATAGAAAATGTTGTAGGAACTTTTGAAATGCCAATCGGTGTGGCAGTTAATTTCATTATAAACGGTAAAGATAAAATTATTCCTATGGCAATTGAGGAATCAAGTGTTATAGCAGCTGCAAGTAATGCTGCAAAAATTGCAAGAATAAAAGGTGGATTTAAAGCCGAATGCTCTGATCCAATAATGATTGGGCAAATTCAAGTTTTAGATACTAAAGATATCGCTTCATCTGCAGAAAAAATACTAGATCATAAAAAACAGTTGCTAGATTTAGCTAACGCACAGGATAAGATACTTGTTGATTTAGGCGGTGGTGCAAAAGACCTAGAGGTAAGAATTCTTGACAGTCCTAAAGGAAAAATGATAGTTACGCATATACATGTTGATGTAAGAGATGCTATGGGAGCAAACGCGGTAAACACTATGTGTGAAGCACTTGCGCCAATGTTAGAAGAGCTTACAGGTGGACGAGTAAGATTAAAGATTCTCTCAAACCTTGCAGATAAAAGAATAGCTAGGGCAAAAGCAGTTTTTGATAAAGAAAAAATTGGGGGAGAAAAAGTAGTAGATGCATTTCTTGAATCTTATACTCTAGCATCTATCGACCCATATAGAGCTGCAACTCATAACAAGGGAATAATGAATGGAATAGATGCTTTAATAGTTGCAACAGGGAATGATTTTAGAGCAATTGAATCAGGCGCACATGCCTATGCTGCCCGAAACGGTCAGTACACCTCTTTATCAAAATATTATAAAGATGAAGAGGGTAATCTAGTTGGTGAAATAAAAATCCCTGTAGCTGTTGGTATTGTAGGCGGGGCAAGTAATATTCATCCAAAGGCAAAAATTTGTAAGAAAATACTTGGAATAGAAACTGCTTCAGATTTAGGGGAAATTATTGCAAGCCTTGGTCTTGCTCAAAACTTTGCAGCAGTTTATGCATTATCAACTGTTGGAATTCAAAAAGGACATATGAGCCTTCATGCAAAAAACATTGCAATAATGGCGGGGGCAACAGGTGATAAAATAGATAAAATCGCAGAGCAAATGAAAAAAGAAAATAAAATTAAGCTGGATAGAGCAAAAGAAATTTTAAAAGAAATTAAATAATTCTTTCTGCAATATCTTCTGGTTCTCGTTCACAGTAGTAACATTTTATTCTAGGTGGATCTCTTGAAACCACTCTAAAACGTGTTTCTATTGGTTCATTTGCATTAGATACACAGGTAGGATTCGGGCAACTTACAATTCCACTTATTTCATCTGGAAGTTTTACATTATGTTTCTCTGCAACATCGTAATTTCTGATAATATTGATAGTTGCTTTAGGTGCAATTAATGCTATTTTATCTACTTCATATGGATCAAGTTCTCTGTTTTCAACTTTAACTATATCTTTTCTACCCATTTTGCTTTTAACATTTATCGCAACACTTACAACTGAAGTTGTTGTCTCAGGTATCCCCAAAATTCGTAATACCTTTATTGCATCACCTGCAGTGATATGATCAATAACACTCCCATTTTTAATTAGAGGGATTTTTAGTTCTTTCATAATAGACCTCCATTAATTAATGATAAAAGAGCCATCCTAATTGGTACTCCATTGAAAGCCTGTTTGAAATATACAGCATGTTTTGTGTTATCAACTTCTGGAGCTATTTCTGTAATACGTGGTAATGGATGCATGACAATCAGTTTTTTTGGTGCTTTTTCTAATAAATCTAAATTGATTTTATATGAATCAACTACCTTGTTATATTCAGCAGGGTCAGGAAAACGTTCTTTTTGAATTCTTGTTGCATATAAAACATCTGCATCTTTAATTGCTTTTTCAAGATTAGTTGTTTGTTTAGGTTCAACACCTAATTCTTTGCATTCTTCTATTACTTCTTTTGGCATTTTAAGTGATTTTGGTGATACAAAAGTAAGATCTACCCCATACATTGAAAGAGCATAAGCAAGTGAATGAACTGTTCTTCCATATTTTAAGTCACCAAGTAATACAATTTTGTTTTTCTCAATACTTTTTTTCTCAGTTAAAATTGTAAATAAATCTAGCAAACATTGTGTAGGATGTCTTCCGGCTCCATCGCCCGCATTTAACACGGGTGATTTGGAAAATTCTGCTGCAAGTCTTGCTGCACCTTCATGAGGATGCCTGATAACAATTGTATCACTATACGAATCAGCCATTCTAATAGTATCTGCAAGGCTTTCTCCTTTTTTTTGTGATGTCCCACTAGGATCTGAAAAACCTATTACCCTACCTCCAAGTCTATTCATGGCACTATCAAAGCTTAATCGAGTTCTTGTACTTGGCTCAAAAAATAATGAAGATAAAACTTTTCCTTTCAATAGACATTTATATTTTTTTCCTTCTGCGTATGGAACCATTTTTTTGGAATATTTCAAAATATGGTTTATTTCTTTTTTTGAAAAATCCTTGATAGATATTATATCTTTTCCTTTGAAATTCATACTACTCAAAAAAAAAGACATGCGAAACCTGCTTAATAAACTTTTTAATTATACAGATTTTTAAAAATTTCTGAGGAGACTACAAAAAACAGGATAACATATTAATATAATAAAAAACTTATAGTATTATGATAACAGTTGTATAAAAAGTTATATATATTATTAAATAGAAACTTAATACAACAACACATGGTGTTATACAATGCCTAAAGATAAAAAATCTAAGAAAAAAACAATTGATAAATTACGAATGGTCCTTGATGAAAATTCTAATAATGATAAAAATCTAGATCCAAAAGATAAAGAATATCTTATGTCTCTTCGTAGAAATTTGAGAGAATCTCAGTATAGAGATATAGAATTCAGGAAACTTTCAAAAAAATCCTTTGATAAAGAAAATTTGGAACCAAATGTTATAATACATGTAAGAAGAAAAAAGAAACTTCCAAGAAAAGAATTAAAACCTGAAATTAAAAAACCAACAAAAGAAGTTTTAGAAGATACAAGCTTGATAGACGTAGAAAAGGTTGAAATTACCGAACCTGAGTTTATAGAAGTAAAGCCAGAGAAAAAAAAGGAAAAGGAAAAAACAAAGGAAGAACAAGATGAAGAACTTCAAGAGTGGACACCAGTAGAAGAAACTGAGAATACAACTAAATCAAAAGAAGAACAATTAGAACAAAAAAAAACTGAAAATGAAAACGAAAGTGAAACATGGGAACCCGTTGAAATTGAAAAACCAAAAGAAACAAGTAAGGAATTAAAAGAATGGACGGAACCTGAATTTGTAGAAGTAAAAGAACAAAAATTAAAAAAAGAAAAAATACAAGAAACATCTGAAGGGGAAAAATTATCTGAAGTAAAATTTTGTAAAAATTGCGGAACTGAAATTGATGAATCATGGTCTTTTTGTATGATATGTGGGAATAAAATAGATCAAGAAGAAGTTATTGAAAATAGTGAAAAAAAGGATTTAGAAAATAAAATAGAAACAGTTGAAGTTCAGCCTATAGAGGCAATTGAAAAAAATCAAAATGAGATAGTAGAAAAACCATTGGATAAAGATAAAGAAAAAACTGAATCTGAATCAGAATGGATAAAAATTGAAGAAGAACCAAAAGAAAAAAACAAAAAAGAATTAGAAAAACAAAAAAGAGAAGGAGAAGAACAAAAAGAAATAGAAAAACAAGAAAAAATAAAAACATTCCAAAAATACAAAACAATAGACGAAAAAACAGCAATAACACTATACGAAAACGGATACATAAAACCAGAATCCATAAAAGACATAACATACAAAGAACTAAAAAAAATAAAAGGAATAAAAAGAAAAAAAGCAAAAGAAATAATAAAAGAGATAAACAACAAGATAAAAGAAGCAGCAGATTTAAAACCAATAAATATTGATGAAACTTCCAAGGGAAAAATATCTGAAAAAGATATTAAACAATCAGAAGAAAAAGAAGAATTTTTAGAACAAGAAAAAGAAATAGAAAAGGATCTTCAAGAAGAACTTAAAGATGAAATGGAAAAGAAAAAAAGAGAAGAACAAAAAGAAATAGAAAAACAAGAAAAAATAAAAACATTCCAAAAATACAAAACAATAGACGAAAAAACAGCAATAACACTATACGAAAACGGATACATAAAACCAGAATCCATAAAAGACATAACATACAAAGAACTAAAAAAAATAAAAGGAATAAAAAGAAAAAAAGCAAAAGAAATAATAAAAGAGATAGAAGAAAACAAACAATGGGACGTAATCGAAGAATCTGCAGAAACCTCAATAGAGGAATCTAGTTCAAATGAAAAAGAAGAAAATATACAAATGAAGATAGATGCTTTTGAAGATATTGATTCAATCGATGAAGAAACTGCAGTTTTATTGTATGATAATGGCTACAAATCTGTAGAAGACATTAGAAAAACTAGTTTAAAGAATCTTAAAAAAGTAAAATGTTTAGATAAGAAGAAAGCAAAAGAAATTAATAGAGAAATAGCAAATAAATATAATTCAAAATCAGATATAGATAAAATTTCTAATGAAGAATTTACCGAATACACAATGGAAGAAAGCGTAAAAGAAGATGCAAAAAAAATCAATGAAAAAATAAAAAATCATGTAATAAATAATGAGCCAGTTGAGGAAGAATTTTTTATAGAAGAAGAAAAAGATGTTTTTGAAGAAATGAAAAGCATAAATGAAAAAACAAAAGAATTGCTTTTAAAAAATGATGTCGACTCCTTAGAAAAATTAGAAGAAATGACAGTTAAGGATATAACAAAAATTAAAGGAATCAACAAGAATTTAGCAAAAAAAATTAAAAAAGAAATTAAAAAATTACAAGAAAAAGGAGAAGAATCATACGATATAGAGGAAAACCCATATATCAATGGAAAAAAATCTGAAGATGAATGGGAATCCTATGAAATAAATCAAGAAGATAAGCGTAAGACAAAAGGTTTTAGTTACAAAAAATATCACTTATATGAAAAAGAGATCACAACAAAGAGAGGGAATAAACGAACCATCCGCTTTTTTTCAAAAGAAAAACCTGATGATGCAGATCCTATTGATAAACCAAAAGGATTTGAAGTTAGAGAAAACAACAGAACTGGAGTCCCATACCTAAAAAGAAAAAAATAAAATTTTGATATAACTCATTAAATTTTTGAATTTAATAGTACTTTTTTTACCAATTAATTTTAAATGCTAGAAAACATATTAAGGTTATATAGGATGGTGATGCATAATGGATAAAGTTGATATTTGTAACTTTGAAGAAATAGATCTAACAGGAGCAACTGTTATTGCAGGTTTTCCATCTATTGGACTTGTTAGCACTATTGCCGCTAACTATCTAATTGATGCATTAAATCTCAGGCAGATTGGTTGTCTTACCTCATCTCAATTTCCTGCTCTATCTGTTGTTCACACAGGAGAGCCTTTATCTCCAGTAAGAATCTATTCAGGAACTCAACCAAAGGTTGGGAAAATAGTTGTTTTTGTATCAGAATTTAAGCCTAAACCTCATCTTATAAACTCTATTTCTAATACAATTACAAAATGGGTAACTGAAAAAAATTGCAAGCTTTTGATTTCTCCTGAGGGAATGGTTGTAGAAGGGAAAAAAGATCCAAAACAAGATGAAAATCAAGTTGAAGCATATGCTATTGCGTCTACTCCAGAATCTAGAAATATGCTTGTTACAAAGGAAATACCTCAGTTTAAAAATGGCATCATTGCAGGTGTATCAGGTGTTCTTTTGAATCTTGGAAAGCAAAACAAGTTTGATGTTATATCAATCCTTGCGGAGGCTCATCCAAATTATCCTGATGCAAGAGCAGCAGCAGCTGCAATAAATGTAATGGCTAGTATTATGGATGTCGAAATTAACGTAACTCCATTGTTTGAAGAATCAGAACGCATTGAAAAACAACTTCAGAAATTCCACAAACAGGCAAAACCAATGGTTTCAGCAAGTCAAGCGCCGCAACCAAGTATGTATGGATAATTACATCCATATTCATTCTTTTTATTTTTTTCAAGTAAAACTATTTTAGTAATTCTTTATTTAATCTTAGTGATCATTATGACTAATATACCAAAAAATCATCCGCGTTATGAATCATTAGTTACTAGAGAAAAGATGGTAGAGGCCTTAAAAAAAGGGCTTATTCACAAAACAGGTCTCATAGCACATGGAAGAGGAGAATCTTTTGATTATTTGATTGGTGAAAAAACTATTTATTTTGCTGAAACAGCAGAAAAAACTACTGCAGCTCTTCTTTTAATTTCTAAAAATCCTGTTATATCTGTTAATGGAAATGTTGTTGCTTTATCAGCTAAAGATTGTATAGATTTATCTAAAAAAATTCCAGCTAAAATTGAGATAAATCTTTTTCATAGAACAGATAAACGCATGAAAAAACTTGCTTTAGAACTTAGATCTTTTGGTTTAGAAAAGATTTATGGTTTAAAAGCAGATAAGAAAATTTTTAAACTTAAACATGACAGAGGTTTATGTGATTCTGATGGTATTTTTTCTTCAGATACGGTACTTGTCCCCTTAGAAGATGGTGATCGATGTAAGGCGTTAAAAAATATGAATAAAAAGGTTATAACCATTGATTTGAATCCTTTATCTAGAACCGCAAAAAATGCTGATATCACAATTGTTGATAATGTCACACGTGCTATTCCAAATATTACAAGATGGGTTAAAATTTTAAAAAATGAAGATAGAGAAAAGCTTGAAAAATTAGTTTCAAACTATGATAATAAAGAAACATTGAATGAGGCTTGCAATTTTATTTCAAAAAGACTAAATTCATTGTTTTAATTAAGGGTGTTATTATGGAAAAATATAGAACTCATTATTCTACAGATGTAAAAAAAAGTGATTATGATAAAAATATCACTGTTTCTGGTTGGGTAGAAGACATTAGAAACATTGGTTCTCTTGCTTTTATTATTCTTCGCGATAGAAAAGGAACACTGCAAGTTACAACTTTTAAAAAAAGCCAGAAAGAAATTTTTGATAATCTTGTAAATATCCCTCGTGAATCTGTTGTTTCAGTTATGGGCTTATGCCAGAAAAGTGATAAGGCTCGTAATGGATATGAAGTTATTCCTGAAGAAATAAAGATTTTATCAAAGTCTGAAAGTCCCTTACCCCTTGGTGTTGTAGATAAGATTGAATCAGATTTTGATACCCGTCTTGATAATCGTTTTATTGATCTTAGGAAAAAAAACGTTCAGGCTATTTTTAAGATTCGAGATGCAGTTATCTCTGAAGTAGATAATTATCTTAGAAATAATGATTTTTTAGAGGTACATACACCTAAGATCATCGCTACTTCTTCTGAAGGTGGTACTGACACTTTTAAATTAAAATACTTTGAAAAAGAGGCTTTTCTTGCTCAATCACCTCAGCTTTATAAACAGATGCTTATGGCAACAGGTTTTGACCGTGTTTTTGAGATTGCCTGGTATTTTAGAGCAGAAGAGCATAATACTAGAAGACACTTAAATGAAAGTACTGCTATAGATTGTGAGATGGCTTTTATTAAAGATGAAGAAGATGTTATGAATATTCTTGAGGGTTTAGTTCATAGTATGTGGAAGAAAGCAAGTACTTTAAATGATGAACTTAAAACTCTAAATAAAGAACTAAAAGTTCCTTCTATTCCTTTTGAAAGAATAACTTATGATAAAGCAGTTGATCTCTTAAGTAAAAATGGTTCTGATATTAAATGGGGTGAGGATCTTGGAACTGAAGATGAAAAACTTCTTGGAAAAATTATGGGTAAAAAAGGACATGATTTTTATTTTATCACAAGTTATCCTATTGAGGCAAAGCCTTTCTATACCATGCCTAAGGAAAAAAAACTTTCTTGTGGTTTTGATCTGGAATGTAAAGGTGTTGAGCTTGCCTCTGGAAGTCAACGTATTCATGATTTGGAGTTACTTAAAAAAAGAATAAAAGCATGTGGTCTCAAAGTAAAAGATTTTGAAGGGTATCTGAAGGCTTTTAGATATGGTATGCCTCCTCATGGAGGATTTGGCTTTGGAATTGAACGATTTTTAATGGAACTTCTTGATATTAAAAATATTCGTGAATGTATTTTGTTTCCAAGGGATAGAACCCGTTTGAATCCTTAATTTGCTAATATACGTATTATGCTATGAAAAAGTATATATTCTAATTACGTGTTTTATTAATGAGGGAGGAAAATGAAAAAGAAAATTATAATTGCTGTATTTTTTGCAGCAATATTGGCACTATTGCCTGCTACAAGTGCTGTAAAAACAAGCTTGAACAAAAGTAATGAAGGTTTTGAAATTCCTTTAAGTGAAGAAGATGAAAAAGAACTTCGTTTTTTGATTTTAAATGAGGAAAAAATTGTTGAAAATGAATTAAGTAATATTTTAACAGAGGATGGAAAACTAAAAATTGATGATTTAGAAGAAATTTATGAAGAATATGTACAAACTGGTGATTCTTCTGTTATTCAGTCTGATTCATGGGATTGGATTCTAGATCGTCTTGGTTGGGTATATTTTACCTTAGAATATGTAGTTACCATCTACAATGATGCTATGGCTATTTATTATGAGATAACCCAGGGCACTCAAGTAGTCCAAGATTGGTATCAAAGCGTTCTTGATTTAAGAGATGCATGGCAACTTTTTAAACAAAAGCCCCTAAATTTTAATAATATTAAAAATCTTCTCACATCCGCAATTGATCTGATATATGCTACTATAAATGTCATAGAATATATTTCTTCTCAAGAAATTATTAACCACCTAAATGCATTAATAACAGATGTTGAAGCATTTGTTGCCTTTTTGCAAAATGATCCTTGGAATGAACCGATTATTATCTATGGAAATGTAACTGGTGTAGATGAATCTGTTACCATTTCAGTTAAAAGTGATAGTGAGACTACTATGGATGAGTATTCTTTAGTTTATACAACTTCAGATGCAGCTCTTTCTTGGTTTGTTCATAAATGTGAAATTACTTCAGAGTATAAGGATAAATCGTTTACAAAAAATAAGTTTGCGTTTTCTATGGGAAAAATCGAGTTTAATATAGATGAAGAGGATTTTAAAGCAAAATCTAAAGATACTGAAAATCTTATATTTTTTGATAACTTTGAATTTTTGAGATTATTTGATTTTTTAAATTTAAAGTTATTAACAAATATTTTACTAAAATTCCAGGTTTGATAATACCTCTCTTTTCTTTATTAAAACAAGATTTGAACTTGCTTTTACCGGTAAAATAACAGTTCTATAACTATTCTTTCAAACCATACAAGCGTTTAGAAAGTTCATTAAAAACCATTTGTTTTTTCTTTTTATTTAAGTGAAATAATGTTTTAAAAATCATTGATTTTGATACGGTAAAGATATAGTTTAATTTTATAATACTGTCCTTTACTGCTCCTTCCTTTTTAGAAAGAGGTATTCCTTCCATTCTTAAATTACTAGTGATACCTGCCACAACTATATTATCATATTCTTCAAATAGAACAAGCGCAGGTCTTTTTTTTATTTCAAAAGTATCTGTAAATTGAACTCTTGCTAAAACTACATCACCCGCTTTAGGCATCTTCCCACGCTTCATCCTCTTTGTTATCCCACAATTGTTTCATTTTTGGTTGTTGAATCTTATGCAAAAATTCATCATATTGGTTTCGTTTTTTAACATTCTTAAAAATCTCTATCATGTGACTGATTAATTCGTTATAAGTTTGTCTGGGATGTTCTCTTATTTTTTTTAGTGATTTTACAACAGATTTGTCTAATTGGATTGTAGT
Organism: uncultured Thermoplasmatales archaeon; assembly: GCA_964638155.1. Classification (GTDB taxonomy): domain Archaea; phylum Thermoplasmatota; class E2; order DHVEG-1; family DHVEG-1; genus CAYZTD01. The sequence continues at coordinate 73,409 of CAZWYI010000003.1, forward strand.
TGGATTGTTCATTATATATCTCCTATAGTTACTATATAAGTAATTATATATAAACTTTCCTCTAACAGATAGAAAAATAATGTAGTAAACAAGATTTGAACTTGCTTTTACCGGTAAAAAATAATAATTTCTCCTGTTGACTTATTTTATCAATGAGAATAGTTTATTAAATAATGAAAATATTTAGAATTGAGGAGATAGGGATGAAAATAAAAGTTTTTTTATACTCATTTATTGGCACGGGGATTGGTCTATTATTTCTAATGTATTTGATAGGATTTTCTAATATTACAGAGGGAAAAATAATTTTTTTCGTTACATTATGGGTAATTCTAAGTTCAGGTATAGCAGGTGCAGCAATTTATGAAGAGAAACGATATAGAGAATTGAATAAAAAAGATAAGATGAGTCAAGAAAAGGAAAATATTTTTGCCATTTCTCTAATAATGTCTGTAATTCCAACGTGTATCAGTGTATTTTTAATTTTAATTTATTTTGATGTAGAATTAGGAACTGGACTATGGGCCAAAGGGACTATTGCTATTCTTTTCATACCCTTGTTTGTTTTATACGGAGTCGTTTTTTATCTAATTGTTAGAAAGATTTATAAAAAATACAATTTAAGATAAAATAATGCAGGGGACGAGATTTGAACTCGTTTTTACCGGTAAAATAAACTTGTTTTTCATCTGTTGCAAGTTTTTAACTAAACCTATCAACTCAGTTATTAAAAATTCAGATTTTAAGAGGTTTTTTTGCCTTTCTTACACTATCTTTAATAATATCTCTCAAATTTTTATCTTTTGTTTTTTTATAGTTTTCCTCTCTTATTTTATGAATCCATTTCAATGAATTATGTTTCCATTTAGTCATATCAAACAACCTACAAAGGATTAACAATATCAACTTGCCTATATCCCAACATCATATTAACTGCATTTATTATATCTCTATAATAACCATTTCCAAATAGGCATGTATTTGATTGCTTTTTTATTGTGCCTCGTAATTTCTTCATAATCTTCAGTGAGAATTATACCTTCTTTAATATTAAAAGTATCCATAGCTGATAGTAAACCTTCTATTTCTCGTTTTTTTGTTTTTTCTTTTTTAATATCCCAACAGACCTGAATTAGATTAGCCGGTTTTAATCCCTCTTTTATTACAAAATCAACTTCATGATTTTTTTTGTCTTTCCAAAAAAACACATCTTTTCCTCTTCTTAAAAGTTCCAAAAAAACAATATTTTCTGCAAGTCTGCCTAAGTCCTTAGTAAATCTAAAAGAAACAGCGTTTCTAAGGCCGGTATCAATACTATAACTTTTTTTATTTTGCTTAAATTGAACTTTTGTTTTATATGAAAAAACATTTAGCGTTAATACAATAAAAGATTCTTTGAGATATTCTAAATATTTTTCGACTGTTTCAACACTTACATCAACTGCATTAGCAATACTTCTATAAGAGAATTCTTTACTATTATTGCTTAACAAATGATAACTTATTTTTCTTGTAATATCATATGAAACGTTATATCTAGCAGAAATATCTCTTGCAAGAATATCATTATAAATATTTGTGAGAATAATTTTTCTTTGATATTCATCTTTACCGATAATCTCAGGAAATCCGCCTCCGGTTATATACGTGGTTAAATGATGTAGAATTTTATTTTTATTATATTCTAAAAAATCTTTTGAAAAATCATCCCAACCAAGAAAAACCAAATATTCCTTGAAAGAAAAAGGAAAAACTGTAAATGTTATATGTCTTCCAGTTAATACTCTTCCAATATCCTTTGACAGAAGAGATGCAGAGGATCCTGAGATAAATAATTGTTTAAATTTATTTGTATCATAAAGTGTCCGCATCCATCGTTCCCAACCCTCTTTTTGTTGTATTTCATCTAAAAAAATATAATTAACTTCTGGATTTATTTTTTCAATAGATTTGATAATTTCATCAAATGGAGCAACATGTATTTCTGTATCATCAAAGTTTAAAAAAACTATATTTTTTGGGCTTATGTTTTTTTCTTCTAAAATTTTTATAATTTGATATAGAATAGTTGTTTTACCTGATCGTCTAACTCCTATTACATCTTTTATCTGCTTTAGTTCAAGAGTATTTTTTATATCAATTGTTATGTGTCTTTTAACACCTGAAAGTTTTTCTATTGATTCAATATCTGCCCACCAAGGATTCCATTTTCTTATTGCTTCTTCAAGCATAAATATAAGTATTTTGTTTTTATTTATAAAAGTTTCTATTATAGTCGACAATAATATGTATTTTTTGTCGATTTTAATAGACAATAAGTTATGTACAATAGTTTTTCATATAATTAAAATTTGCAAAAAATTTAATTAAAAAAATATAATATTATAAACAATACATTTTAAAAAGTAGTGCAGGGGACGAGATTTGAACTCGCGGACCTCTACAGGACAAGGCCCTCAACCTTGCGCCGTTGGCCATGCTTGGCTACCCCTGCAAAAGATATAAGAGGATTTGTCAAAATAAGAAAAACCCTATTTATATTTTGTTAAGATCTATACCACATATCCGGGATAATTCTTTATGTAGTTCTCTAAGCCTTATAGCATATTCTTTGTGGCCATTTTTTAATGCTTTTTCAACTTCTTTTTCTACAGAATGCTTTCTGCAATTCTGTATCAAATTATCAGCATGACATACAATTTTTTCTTCAAGCGATCTAGGAATATACTCATTAGGTGGAAGACCTAATTTTTTTGCTTCTTCTTTTGTTATACCTGCACCAATATGTCTTTCTATAATTTTTATCAACTTAGGAGAAAGGTTCATTTCTTTAGCGATTTTAATTCCTTCTAATAAGTGTTTTATGTTATGTGTCTTTGCTCTACCAACATCATGTAGCAGTGCTCCTGCTTCTACTAGTTTTACATCTGCTCCTGCTTTTTTAGCAATTCTTACAGCATAATCTCTAACTGATATGCAGTGTTCTATTACTTTTTTAGAGCATCCTTGTTTTTTTAAAATTTTCAAACATTCCTGTGAGTTTGGTATGTCTTGCATCTTATTCATCCTTTGACATTACATTTTTACCGTTATTAGTAGGTATTATTTTCATCTTTCCATTGTATTTTTTATGTATCCATTTACCTTTTGTAAGCCTATCTAAAAAAATAGCAAGTGCTGCTACTTCTGAATGAGGCTGATTTCCAACTGATACATTATAATCAGCTTTTTCATAGATCCATCTCGGTACTTTTTCTGCACCAATTATTATAAGAACATCTTTGGTTTTATCGATTTTTTTAATTGATTTCTCTAGTGTTTCTCCATACATTGTTAGATGTATTATTGTTCCATCCCATTCATCTATTATTTTTTTTGGTTTTATACCTGTTTTTATCTGAAAACTGTTTCCAAAACGATCTATTGTTGATTTTATATTTTTTTCTATTTTTTTATCAAGTGTATCTATGTATATTTTATCTGCCATAAAAGCTCGGGCTACTAGACAACAGTGGGTAGTTATTCTTTTGTCTCTAGAAATTCTATGACCTAGTCTTAGAACAGCTATCATAAATAAACACAAAAAAATAAGAGTTATTTTTTAGCTCTTGGTTTGAAACCGTCGCTAAATGTTCCATCTGTATTTTGTACCATAACAGTTGCTTTTCTTTCTATTGCTATTTTTCTTGCTTGTTTTATCGCATTTTCTTTTATTCTGTGATGACTGAATATTTTACCATGACTTCGTACTGCCCAATCGCCTTTTACTTGCCCTGGTTGAGGGTTGCTTACTACGTATATCACATTGGATGGCTTTCTAAGTTTTTTCTTTGTTTTAGTAATTATCCCATCTACTTTTTTATCTATTTCTGTGGAAGGCTTTTTAGCATTTTTTATATGTATATTATCAACATTTTCTTCAATTTTATCAACATTTCTCCAAATATGTTGTTTTTTATAGGTTTCATCTGTGGATTTATCTTTTTCTCTTTTACCGGTATCTGAATGTATTGTTTCGTTATATTCTGCAATTGGTTTATTAGGATCTTCTTTTTCTTCTATTTCTTCAACTTCTTGTGTTTCTTCTTCAGCGGTTTCATCTTTTGTTTCATTACTTTTTTTGTTTTTACTGAAAAGGTCCCAAATTGACATTTAAATAAATTCCCCCATACTATTGAAATTATATTTTCAATAGGATAAACATCCTATTAGTTGATAAATTTTTTCTAAAAATTATCCTATTTAAGCTATTTTTTCGAAAACATTTTAACAGATTCACTATATTTAGTTGAAATAGTTGTTTTCTTGGGCTTATGGTCTAGCGGTTATGACGTCGCCTTCACATGGCGAAGTTCGCCGGTTCAAATCCGGCTAAGCCCACTACTCCCAACAGGAGAAAAAACTTTGGATTGAGGCCTATTTTTGGCGTAACTCAAAGTGGCCTGTTTATTTTGCTTACCTCCTGCCAATTATTTTTTAAAATTGGTTGAATATGAATCAATATTTTGGTTAAAAAAAAGTTGATTGTTTTTTGGTTTGGCTCCTTAGAAAAAAGTTTATAACAAATAGCTTCTTCATTCTCTTATTGGACTGTAATACTCATTCTATCATGACATCAAGTTACTAGCGTGTCCCAGCACTATAGTAGCCATTAAATTTAATAATAATATAATTTTTGGATTGTTTGAAAAAAAAAAATTCTTAACTTATAATATTTCTGTAGAACTCATTAAAAGTATTCCTAAATTCAAATTTATATTATTTTGTTATAAATATTTTTTTGGAATTAGAATTCATATTAAATTTTTAGGGGGATAGTATAACCCAATAACAAACCAAGTAGGATATTGTGAATACATACCCATAATTAAATAGAGATGACGTTTTTCTTTCATCCATTCGTAAAATCTATAATATAGTTTATCCCAAAGAATTACAGGGTCTTTGTATCTTTTTCCCCAACTTCTATAAGACTCAAAAAGCTCCCAATCTTCGCACTGCATTTCATGTATTTTATCCTGGCAACATTTACATTTGAATTTATATTTAAAAATATGTGGTATTTTGGTTACATTCGGAATTCTTCTTCCGTCTAATGTTTTAGTAAATGACCAACCTTCCTTTTCAAAAAGTTCTAATTTATCTGTTTTAATAAAATCTATTAACTCTGTTGGTTTGATAATTCCCAAAGAAGTTTTATCTTTTTCATATAAATCTTTTAATTCCTGAATAGAATTTGATAAACTAGGTAAAATAACTTGATTCCTCTTTTTCCATTTAGGTTTTGGTTTACTTAGATCTTTGTTTAGAAGTTTGATTGTATTTGGTCTTACTTTATAACTTTCTTTCCTGCCTAACTTATCTTTATCTTTTTTGCATTCGACTTCTAAAACATCAAATTTTGATATCTTATTTTTCCCTGTAAAATGTCTCATATCTATTGGATACATACGTATAAGTTTGTTATCATCTGTAATTCCTGCGGTACATGCTACAGAACCATGTTTTCTACTTTTTTCAGGATAGGCTTTTGTTATGACTGTTACCTTCTTTTTTTCCCAATTAATTAAGCGTCACCTCAGCTCCAAGTTCCATTAGTTTTTCCCCAAGTATTCGCCTGTGACATATTTCTGGGTTTTTTTCAAAGCACATCAATGCTGTTTTATGTTTTTCAGCTAATTTTTTCAAAAAATTTATTTCATTATCTTTCTGTATTAAATTTTTAGAATATTCTTTAAGTAATTTCTTGTAGTCCTCTTTGTTATCAAGGTTCTTTCTTTTTTTACTTAATATTCCTAATTCTGGAATGTTTTTGTATTTTATGCTAATTTTGTTAGTTAATGATTTTAATTGATATTTTTTATATCCAAATTTCATACTCCATGAATTTTTTCTGACATCAATAAGATATTCAATCTTATTTTGTATTAGTTCATTCAAAAACTCATCTATTGATTTTCCTTCGTATCCTATTGTATAAAAACCTTTTTGATCTCGAAAATATTTTTTTCTTTTTTCGATTTTACTGAAAATTGTGTATTCAGGATAGCGATTGTAAACATATTTTATTAATTCATCTTCATTCATTTCTGAAAAATTTTTTATGAAATGATCTACTTTATTTGATATTGTTTCTGGGATTTGTATTTTATTGTTTTCACCTAAAAATTTTATTTGTTTTTCATCTGTTTTTATAATTTTTTTTTCTTCAAGTTTTTCAAGGTCGTGAAAAAGTTCAAATGAATATGGTCCAAATTTATAGGGTAAAAAATTGTAAAATTTAAAATTTTGATGGATGTTGCTTTCTTTTGATATTGTAAAAAATATTTTTACTAAGTTTAATTTTGAACATTCATTTTTACTTTTAATAAAATAGTATAGACACTTTTGTCTGTTAATTAACATCTCAATTTTTTTAATCACCAAATGTATTATAAATATGTTGTCAAGAGAGGTAATTAAAAGTATTAATTAATTTATTTATATTAAATATCTACAATAATATAAATCAAACTACTCTAATTAAATGACAGAGTTCCATCTTCTGTTTTTCAAAAATTAGACAAGAAAAGAAAAAAGAAAGTTTTTAGTGATATGAACTTAAGTTTGAGTTGGGTATAAATTCGGTTTTCAATCCAAATTAATCCCTCCTGTAATATATGTTTGGTCCGGCTAAGCCCATCTATTTTAAATATCAAATATTTATACCCCATAGTCATGTCACAAGAGGAAATTGTAGGTATTATTCCAAACACTCAAGCAGGCTTTTTAGGACAAAAGGCTTACAATTTGGTTGTTACAAATCAACGTTTGGTTGTTGCAGAGTTGACAAATGATATGATTAAAAATCATTTGAATAAGGTTAAAGAAGAGTCAAAAAAACAAGGTGACGGTTTTTTTAAAAGATGGGCTAAAACAATGACATCTGGTGGTAACTCTTATTATCAAAAGTATTTTTCTATGCCTATTGAAAATATTCTAAATGAAACTCCAAACAATTATAGTATATTTGTCAACAATGTTAAAAAAATTAGAGTAAAAAACGGCACTACAGATACCGATGGTAAAAGAATACCTAATGAAGTTAAAATTAAGTGGAATAATGGAAAGGTATCATTTAGGTTTACTAGTATATCTTCTACAGATGCTAAAAATATATTGAAAAAAACATTTGGTAATTTAGTACGATAGTAGATAAAAATATTTTTTAGTTGAACTTTTTTAAATTATTGCTTTTCTAAATATATTATAAAAAAATGATTTGGAGGGGGTTAAAAAAAATTTTAAATGATGTGATAAAATGAATAGTAGTTAAAACCCCCATCCTCATTTTAACAAGCCATAAAAGAAGAGTATATAAATATTTTGGTTAAAAAATAAAAAAAGAGATATTTATTTAATATCTACGTGGTAACCTTCACCTGGTTTCTTTTTCTTTTTTCTACTTATTACTATATCAAGTACACCATTTTTGTATGTTGCTTTAGTTGTTTTTGGTTTTACATCACATGGTAAATCTAGTTTTTTATGGTATTTTCTTTTTGGATTATCTACATCGATATCTAAGGTATCATTTGTAACATTTAGATCTATGTCTTGTTTTTCTACTCCTGGTATTTCTACTGTCACTGCAACATCTTCTTCTCCTTCTATTATATCTGTCAAGGGTTCTCTTTCATCACTAACCGATGATTCTCCAGAAGGTGACCTTTTTGTTTTATTTCCAAAATCTTCAATTCTTGGTTTTCCATCTGGCCCTATATTTATTTTATAGCCGTGTACTATTGGTTTACCAGGTTGAGCATTTGAAAACATTTTCATCATTTCTTCAGTCATTCTTCTAATATCATTCTTTATGTTATCATCATTGAAAAATTCATCAAAGAAATCATCATCAAACATGTCAAATGGATCTCGGCGTCTTCTTTTTTTCCTTTTATCTTTATCGTCGTCATATGCTATCATATATCTACCTCCCTAAATTAATCTTACATCCAATTATGTATTTTTACTAGTATTTAAATATTTTCTTTATTTTATTTCTTCTTTTAGTTGTTCTAATAATTTTTTTCCTTTCCTAGATATATTTTCTGGAGTTTTAATATTTACTTTAACAAATAAGTCACCATTACCCCTACCATGCAGTTCTGGCATTCCTTTGTTTTTTACTTTTATTATATCTCCATTTTGTGTGCCATTTGGTATTTTAATGGTTTCGTTTTTTCCATCAATTGTTTTAATTTCAGTTTTTGTGCCAAGTGCTGCATCTGGAAAAGATATATTTTTTGTTGTAAATAGATCAAGTCCGTGTCTTTCAAAAAGAGGATGCTTTTTTACATGTACAACAATATATAGATCACCGGTTCCACCTTCTGCTGTTTCACCTTCTCCAGCTAGTCTTAATTGTGAACCGTTATCTATACCACTTGGTATTTTTATTTCCATCTCTCTAGTTTTTTGTACAATACCTCGTCCATTGCATACAGGACAGGGGTTTTCAATAATTGTTCCTCTTCCACCGCATTTGTTACATGCTGAAACCTGGGTAAACATTCCAAAAGCAGTTCTTCTAGAGGTTTTCATCTGTCCAGTTCCATTACATCTAGGACATTGTTTTGGAGTTGATCCTTTTTTTGCACCAGTTCCACTGCATTCATCACATGTTTCACTTCTTGGGATATTTATATTTGTTTCAAGGCCATTGTATGCATCCTCTAGAGTTATTTCCATGTCATATCTAAGATCTGCACCTCTTCTCCTCTGTCTGCCTCTTCTAAAACCTGATCTTCCTCCAAAGAATTGCTCGAAGATATCATCAATTCCAAATCCAAAACCCATGTTTCTAAAGATATCACCAAAATCTGCTCCTCTAAAAATATCTTCTCTACTGAATTGTTGATCTATTCCTGCATGGCCATATTGGTCATACATTTTTCTTTTTTCATCGTCATGTAATACAGCATATGCTTCAGAAATTTCTTTGAATTTTTCTTCAGCATTTTTACTTTTGTTTTTGTCTGGATGATACTTTAAAGCAAGTTTTCTATAGGCTTTTTTAATATCTTTTTTAGATGCATCTTTGTCTATTCCTAGAATTTCGTAGTAGTCTTTTTTAGTCATTATCCAAGCAGATTGTAAAACAAGAAGTAGTATATGATTCTTATGAAGATATTTATTTGTTCAAAAAAAAATTAGTAATCCTACAAATTCTTTAATATTTTCATTGATAGGAGTATAATAAAATAATTTTTATTCCTGCATAGCTGTTTTTATTGATGTTTTAGAGTAGTTATTTTTAATGATTTAATTCCTTATTTGGGAATTATCTCTATAAAAATATCTACAGATTTTTTACTCATTATCTAACCAGATTCTAGGAAAGAAGTAGTATATGACGTTTATGAAGAAACAAATAGGTTCATTATTATAAACATTATATCTCCTATTACAAAAGTACAGATAAATCCAAATAAAAGTGGTATCATAAATGGTATTTTTGGTGTAACCCAGATTTCATCTATTCTTTGTTTTTCAAATTCTTTTAGTTCATCGTCTACGTCAAACTCTTTAGGCATGTACATAAATTTTCTTTTCCCATCAACTATTTTTTCTAGTGGCCATACAAATTTTTCTCGTGCTTTTGATACCTTCATTTTGTAACCTAAGAATATATGTGGAAAGGAAATATTTTTTTTAGAAATATTATAGATCAAAAGGCTTATTGGTATTAGTAAAAATAGTATTATTGAGTTTGAAAAAACCTGCCATGCACCTGGCATTATACTTGAATTGTTTATTGGTAGATTGTATATTTCTGGTTGTAATGGTACTAGTATTGCTATAGCCATAAGGGCTTTTGCATCTGCTCCTCCAAATATTAGTCTTAATTGGAATAATAGGTATACCAACCCTATCATTACTGGTATAAATATTAAATAGAATTTGTAAAATTCAAATTCTTCTTGTGGCATTAAAAATAGTTGTATTGCTAAGAGTATTCCACCTATTATTCCCAGTATTACCCATAGATAGTTGGAGGCTCTTCTTGTTTTTATATCTGTATAAGATGCATAGGCTAGGATAATTACTCCTATAAATAGTCTTGAAATATCAAGTAGTGCTATAGTATCCATCCTCTAAAACCATTTATTTGTAAATAAAAAGTATGTTATTAAGGTAGTGATAAAAATTAAAAAAAAGAAAATAAAAAAAGAGATAGATTTTTGATTATTTTATATTGTCCTTTTTAGGTGAAAGTTACTGTTCCAAGTAGTTTGTTCGTAGGTTCCCAAACTATCTGATACTCGCCTTCAGTACCAGTGCCAGTAAAGCCAGTAATAACATTTCCTGCACTAATCGAATCTAATTTGTAATCACTTGAATCGGATAAAGCAAGACTTTCATTTACATAATAAGTACCTGTGGTGTTTGTAAATGCTAGATTTCCATCGCTAACCGACGCAGCATATTTAAATTCTGAAGAACCAGATGAAATTGTCAATGTATTAGCAGAGTCATCTTTAATCCATGCAAGATTTGGCGCATTTTCACCAGGGTCTCCCATCATTCCACTTACATATACGTACACTGTAGCAGCTATAGCAACTGTAATTGCAACCATTAAAATGACACCAATAACAGCTGAAACTGCCTCACCATCTTCTTTAAATTTTCTATTTGCTTTCATATTCCCATTCTCTCCTAGCTTAATTCTAAGCTATTTTGATAGTAGATATACTAAAAGGTATAAAAAGTTTTTGAATTTTAGCCTCCCAGACCAAAAGTTCAAATTTTTTATACCAATCCACCCGTGTTACTTTCTATCAGCATTCCTATTTAAAACTATCTTGTAAAAACGCCTTAAATGATAATTCCTTTTTTGTAAAACTAACAGGAGAAAAAGCATATATTTAAACCCATTAAAAAAAGAGTATAACAATCTTGTAGATAGTAGGTAAAAATAATATAAATAAAGAAAAAACAAAAAAATTAATAGAAACTTTTATTAAATTAATACTTGCTTACATAATTGTAATAATTGGATTGGGATGCCTAAAAAGTAATTTGTTAAAGCATCTACTAAATCTAAAGGAGATTTGGTAAGAATGCCAAAAAAATATGGAGAGAAAATAAATATTTGCCTATTTTTAATGTTAGAAAATAGCGTTTTTAACAAAGTTAAAAAGATCAGATTCAACAAGAACCCAAAAGATATAGAAAACAAAAAAGAAGAAATAAAAACTCTAGATTTAGACACAGAAATATCAGATAGAATAGATCATATAATAAAAAAACACAGAGAAAAACCAATAGAAAAAAATTTTTTAAATAAAACAATAGAACATAGAAAACCAATAAACAAAAATCCTATATCACCATACTTTAAAACAGATAACACAAATATAAATAAAATTGCTTTAAACAAAGATTTTTTCGATCAACCCTTACCATTCAAACAAGAGGTAAATACAAGTGATATAGAATTTTCAGATAAAAACAATATAAATTTTTATTTTCATAAAAAAAAGAAAGATAAAAAGGATTTAAAAGAAAAAATACCGAAAATAAAAATCAACATGGGCAGTAAAAAAAGCACTAAAACAAAAAAGAAAAATAAAGTTACAAAAGCAAAAACAGAACTAGAAAAAGCAAAAGAAGAAATTGAAAGAAAAAAACAAGAAATTAAAAATATAGAAAAAAAGGCAAAGGAGAAAGAAATTGAGCTGAAAAAGAAAAAAATCCAAAAAGAAAAACAAATGAAAAAACTAGAAAAAGAAAAGATTATGCAAGAGAAGTTAAAGAATAAAAAAGAAAAACAACTTGCTATAGAAAAAGAGAAAAAAAGAAAACAAAAAGAAAAAGAGGAAAAACTAAGAAAGAAAAAAGAAGAAAAACTAGCAAAAGAAAAAGCAAAACAGAAAAAACTAGAAGAAAAAAAGAGAAAACAAATAGAACAAAAAAAACAAAAAGAACAAAAGAAAAAAGAAGAGAAAAAACAACCAAAAAAATCTAAACCCAAAGCAAAGAAAAAAATTAAACCAAAAAAGGATAAAAAAACAAAAATTTCTTTTAACTTATTTAAAACAGATAAAAAAGAAACAAATATTCCTAAACAAGAGAAAACTGAACCCCCTCAACCAACTGTACAAGAAACTGTACCAAACATGGATGAGGAGTTAAGCCAGGCTTTTGATATAATTGATGAGCTACTAGGAGAACTACCAGATGAAAAAATTGACCAATTTGCAAACTCTGATGATTTTGAAATATACGAAAAAGTAATAAAAAAATACAAGAAAAAGTGAAGAACCATGGGACTTTTAGAAAAAGCACAAGCAAAGAAAAATAAAAAACCAACTGAACAAAAAACAGAATCAGATGTAAAAATAATAAAAAATAAAGTTGAGAAGAAAACAATTAAAAAATCACAGGGACTACTCGAAAAAGCAAAAGTAAAAAAAGACAAAATAAAAACTATAGAAGTAGAACAAGAAAAAAATAAAGCAGGCAAAAAATTCAAAAAAGACAAAGGAGAAGAAATAATAGAAGAAAAAAAGGGTTTTGGATACAAAGGAATAGGCACAAGAAGAATCACATTTGACCATGACAAAAAAGAATATTTTTATAAAGTAGTTGAACCCGAGCTTACTGAAGAAGAAAAAGAAATTAAAAAAGAAATTTCTCATCTTTTCAAAATGCTTGCGGATGTAAACATTTCTGAAATGGATAAAAAAGAAAAAGAAAATTTTTTAGAAGAAACATTAGAACAAATCATAGTTGATAACAACATACAATTCCTAAGAAAGAAAAAGATAAAAGAGGAAGACGAAACAGAAGAAAATAAAAAAGGTTTATCACAAATATTTTCAAAAAATAAAAAAGATAAGAATACAAAAGAAAAAAAGGATAAAAAACATAAAACTAAAAAGAAAAAACAGAAATTTGATCTTAAATCTATTTTTAACAAAAAAGATAGTGAATACAAGGAACTTACAAAAGAAGAACTAGAAAAAAAAGAAAAAAAAATCAAAGAAAAAATATTTTATCATCTTTTCAAAGATTTCTTAGGATATGGACAAATAGATATAATAATGCAGGATGAAGGAATAGAAGATATCAGTTGCGATGGGCACCATGTACCTGTTTTTATTTATCACAAGAAATATGATGAAATAACATCAAATGTAGTATTTGACAATGAAGAAGACCTAAATTCTTTTGTAATACGGCTTGCTCAAATCTGTGGTAAACAAATATCTGTGTTTTCCCCAATTGTAGATGGAAAATTGCCTGATGGATCACGTCTTCAGACTACTCTTGCTAGAACTGTAACACGCGGGTCAACCTTTACAATCAGAAAATTCAAAGAAAACCCACTAACACCAATTGATCTGATAAATTTTGAATCAATATCATATGAAATGGCTGCATATTTCTGGATGGCAATAGAAAGAGGAGCCTCAGTTTTATTTTGTGGGGGAACCGCTTCAGGTAAAACTACAGCACTAAATGCATTATCTCTTTTTATCCCTGAATCCCACAAAATTGTATCAATTGAAGATACAAGAGAGGTAAATCTTCCACATAAAAACTGGATCGCAGGCACAACTAGACAAGGTTTCAGTGCAGCAGATGATAAAACCGGTAAAGACATAGATATGTTCGATTTAATAAGAGCCGCTTTAAGGCAACGTCCAAAAGTAATAATGGTGGGAGAGGTCCGTGGTAAAGAAGCCTACAGCTTATTCCAGGCTATGTCAACAGGCCATACAGCTTACTCAACAGTCCACGCAAGCGATATACATACTCTTATACAGAGATTAGAAAACCCTCCTATTGAACTTCCAAGAGCTCTTCTAACATCTCTTGAGGTAATAGTATTTCAAAATGCTATAGACATCAAAGGAAAAACAGTTAGAAGAATGACCAGTGTCACTGAAATAGTAAAACTAGATCCTGACACAAACCAACTAATTTTCATGGAGCCATATAAATGGGTTAGTAAAACAGATGACAGGTTTGAAAGCGCAGGCTCAAGTAAGGTTTTAAACAATATAAGACTGCAAAACGACTGGAGTGATATAGAACTCTGTGAAGAACTTGAAAAAAGGATATTAATACTAAAATGGATGGCTAAAAAAGATATAAGAGACTACAGAGAAGTAGGAAGGATAGTAAATCTTTATCATAAATATCCAGATGAAATCGTAAAAAGGGCAAAGGAGGAGACAAAGAATTGAAGTCTACAAACTATACCAGGTTTTGTAGAAGACTTCTTTCAGACACCTTTGAAAAATTCAATATAAGTGAAACTACAAAAAATAGAATACTTGAAAAAGCAAATATAGCAATGGTATACAAAGAATATTTTTCAATGGTTTTAATGAACATAATAATTGGTTTTATAGTATCATTTATATCAACAATAATTTTGTACCTATTATTCCCTCATCCAATAACAGCATTATTAATGCTTATAGTATCATGTGTAGTTCCATTTGCAATAGGGATGTACTACCTTGCACTTCCAAATATAATGGCTAATGCAAGAGGGAAAAAAATCGATAAATATCTGCCTTATGCTACAAATTTTATAAATACAATGAGTGTGGCAGGAATATCACCTGCTGAAATATTTGAAGCTTTATCAAAAATAGAACTATACGATGAAATACAAAAAGAATCAAAAAAGATTACTACAGAAATAAATATGATGGGAGTAGACACAATAACTGCATTAAACAATGCTATAAACATATCTCCATCCACTAGATTTAAAGAATTTATCCAAGGAATACTAAGTGTCATCCAATCAGGAAGTGAGCTAGGTCCATATTTTGAGCGATGTGTCGAAAGATACATGGCAACAGACCTAATTGATAGAAAAAGAAACCTAGAATCACTTGCTGTAATGGCAGAAGCATTTGTAGTGACAGTAATAGCATTTCCGCTTTTTCTAGTGATAATAATATCTATTATGGGTCTAACAAGTGAAGGAGGAGTATCGTTTCCATTTCTATATATAATTGCTTTATTAATACTTCCAATGGCTTATTTTGGATTTTATATGCTGATGAGTTCAGGTATGGGCGAATCAATATGAAAAATATATTCAAACAAAAAAAATACAATGCAAAAAAATTCTATGGCAAAGATAGAAATATCCTGATACTAGTAGCTATTTCCTTAACCTGCTCGATTATTCTTTTTTTTATAGGTATTTTATTATGGTTAGATTTAGCAGTGATAAAAGGAGAAATACTTACAGGACCTGATTTTATTGTTTTTGGTCTTTTAACTGCAATAGGACCAATAGGTTTTTATAATCATATAAAAGCAAAAAAGAAAAAAGAAATAGAAAACCATTTACCTGATTTCTTAAGAGAAATCAGTAGCTCTACATCATCAGGGATGACAGTATTTGATGCAATAATATCAGCATCACAAGGAGACCATGGGAAATTAACAGCTGAATTAAAGATGATGGCCTCACAGCTATCATGGGGAATACCAGTAGATGAAGCTTTAATCAATTTTTCAAAAAGGATTAATACACCATCAGTAAAAAGAATGGTAGTAACAATAAACAAGGCATTAAGCATTGGAGGAAACACATCATCTATTTTTGAAGCAGCAGCAAGAGAAATAGATCAATCAAAACTAGTAGAAGAACAAAGAAAAGCAGAGATGTCTATGTATAGTATTGTTATTTTCATAAGTTTCTTTGTATTTCTAGCAGTAATCTTAATAATAAATAATACCATATTTCAGGCTATATTTGATTTACAAGGAAAAATGAGTGGTGCAAGTGTTGGAAATTCAGGTCTAACAATATCAGAAGTTGATCCAACAGATTTAAAAAATGTTTTTTTAGTTTTCCTGTTAGTTCAAAGTGTAGGCGGAGGACTTCTAGGTGGTTTTATGATGGATGGAAAACTTTCAAGTGGTGTGAGATATGGATTTGTATTGATTCTTGTAACTTTCTTTGTGTTTAAATTCCTATTTTAACCTATCCTTTAATATACTCCTTTAAAAAAGTATAACAGCGATATAACATTTCGTAATAATTGCCAAAAAAGGTTATATATAATAGTCAAAAAAATAATATGTGTGGATAGGTGAAGATGGGAGTAAAAACATTCTTGAAAAGATCTAATGCAGTTTCAGAAGTAGTAGGAGCTATGATACTAGTTTTAATTGCTGTAGTCACCTTTGCCTCAATATACATATATTTAATGCCAACTGGCCCAGATATTGAAACATCTACCAAACTAGAAGGATATGTAAATGAAAAAGGATCAATTGTGTTATCACATAAAGGTGGAGAAACCATTAATACTTATAAATTGATAATAAGAGAACCTGACGGAGCATATGTTGGATCAAAAATTTTAGAAAATGATAGTTGGAAAATTGGACAATCCAGATATCCTTTGGACCAAATAGGGCGAAGCGATATCAAACTTATTGGTGAAACAGATTTAGAGGTATCAGTTTATGCTAAAAATAGAGATGGAAGCTATCAACAGGTCTTTAATGGTATTTTAACTGGAAAAATTGAACGTTCAGATCCAGAAATTTATCTTATTTCAAGCTTAAAACAGAACACAACAGACGAGGATTTGATATGTTTTAGCGATAATATTAATTCTGAGATAGGGGCAACTAGTTATATCTATAGTTGGGTTAAAAATGATATTCCAATTTATAACGTTTTAATGCCATTTGATATAGAAAATTCTACAACTACCAGAGATTATTCAGGCAACGAAAAAAATGCATCTGCCCATGGTGCAAATTGGACTAGTAACGGACGTATAGGAGGATGTTATCAATTTGATGGCGACGACTATTTAATGCTTCCAAGTTGTTTTGATACAGGATATATCGATAAAATAACAGTTGAAACCTGGATTAAAACTGATACACCTGGTGCAATAGCATCATTTGATAAAGAAAAACTATGGGAATTAGATGTATCAAATGATGGAAAGATATTATGGTCTAACACAGCAAATACAATTACAGCCGACACAGAAGGAACAACTATAATTAACGATAATAACTGGCATCATATTGCTGTAACATATGACAGCTCAACAGGTGAAAATAAAATATTTGTTGATGGAAAACTAGAAAATATTGAAAATGCCCATGATATAGGGAATCTTCTTGGAGATGGTACAAATCAACAGGGATATATCGGGCGTAGTGCTGGAGGAGATGGTCAGGCTACCTGGAATACATTAACATATGATGACTTTGAGGATGGTTGGGGAAATTATACTGATGGAGGCTGGGATTGTACAAGAACAAGTAATGAAAAACATCAAGGATCGTATTCTGCCCGTATAAGAGATGATAATAGATATGCATCATCATTTTATCATACCAACGGAATAGATGTAGATACTCTTGATTATACCTCTATAAAAGTCGATTTTTGGTGGATGAGAAGTGGTAACTATTGGGATGTAGGAGATGACGAAGATTGGTGGCTTAGATACTATAATGGGATAGGATTGATCACAGTACTAGATATGAACTATCCTGGAGGTTATTCCCAGGATACATGGTATCATACTTTTACATATATCAACGAATCAGATTATGCTTTTCCAACAGATATGAAACTTAGATTTCAATGTGATGCAACTTCCGATTATGATATAGTATACTTAGATGAAATATATGTAAATGCAACCACTGGAGAAACAAGTATCTCTAATTTTAGTGGATATATAGACGAATTTTCTATCTATAATCATTTACTCTCTGAAGAACAAATCTATCAAAATTATATCTCTGGGAAAAACAAAGATTCCGAAAAAGACGTTATCGTATCTGAAGAAACCCAACTTGAAGACATATGGAAATGTAATATTATTCCAATAAATAGTTTAGAATGTGGAGACCAAGTAGAATCTAATATTTTAGAAATAAAAAATTATTTGGAGGAATAAAATATGTTGAAAAAAATTGTTAAAAACATACAGATAACTTTCATAATATTCGTTTTATTATCAATTTTGTTTTTTCCATATGTTTCAGAAAAAGTTAAAGCTGATGATTTCAGCGACGAACTTGCAAGAGCAATACTTGCAGATGAATTAACATTAATTAGCTCATCATATACAGATAAGTCAAATGGTGACCAACAAGTGGCAATTTTATCTTCATTTGGGGATTTTATGCCTACTGAGGGAGATACATTTGTTGTTTTAAGTACAGGTATAGCAGGAGGTGCGGCAACATCAGATGGGCAAGACCCAGGTAGCGAAAGAGGTACATGGTTTGGCCCGCAGTACCCCTATTACTACTCGCAATTAGATAAAGCTGTTCTTACAATGGAATTACAAGTACCATCAGATATGAATTATCTATATTTTACCAGTCAGTTTTTTTCAACAGAAGGACCAGAATGGATAGATTGCGGATATAATGATAAATTTACAGTAAAAGCCATACATGATGGAGTAACAATAGGTTCACACACTTTAGATGTAGATGAAAACGGCGGAGACCTAGTTTTAGATGCATATGATCTAACTGGCACTGGTTTTGATCTTTTTGCAAAGGTAAAAGGCACCTCAGATCCTACTAGTCCAGATGAAGTTGACTGGCTATCTACTACACCTGATATCATAGGCAGTGATGCAATGGCTACTTCACCCGTGGATAGATACTTTGAAGTACCACCAAATGAACAAATCACACTTGAGATAAGTATCATAGATGACGGGGATAACCAACTAGATAGTTCAGCTTACATTGATAACATTGTATTTACCGATAAAAAAAGACAAGTAATAAGTGCAGAAAAAACAGTTAAAGACATCAATGGAAATCTACCAGAACCAGGAGACGAACTAAAATATACAATTGATATAACTAATATTGGCATTGAAGATCAGCCAGATAACCCAGGATATGAATTCGAAGACCCCTTACCAGAAGATGTAACTTTTGTAGAAGGATCTGAAGATACAGATTCTACGTATTCAATAGATGACCCAATATATAATGAAATAGATCATACTATTACATGGAATGGAGAGATAAAGTCTCTTCACACTATTCGATTACATTTTAATGTAATTATAAATGATGGAGTACAAGATGGTACAACAATATCTAATCATGGTATGGTACATTGGGATAATAGTAATGATGGCATAAATGAAAATGATGAAACTGAAAATGTATATGCAAACATTACAGTTTCCACAGCCCCAGATTATTTAACAGAAGACTTTTCTGACGATCGACCAGCACAAAAAGCAACAGCAACATATGCAGGAATAAAATGGTTTGAAACAAGTGAAAAAACATCAAAATCAGGATCATTTGAAGTAGCCTATGACTACAACTACTCAGCTATATTACAGGATTATGTTAGTACTTCACATTCTTTTAAAACAAAAATGAGATCAGATACAAATACACAATATTGGAATTATACAATATCAAACTTTAACCGTGAAATTAAATGGTGGGAAGTATGGTTTGCATGCGGAGACGCAAGTGAATCATCAGATCTATATCTTAACTTTAAAAATAGTTCTAATGAAGAATTAGCAAAAATAAAATTTGATTATATACATGTCGATGGAACAGATTCTCCACTTGATTATTATTTAAAACTATACTATTGGAATGGTTCTTGGGCACCATTATATTGTATACCTATAGAAAAATATCTTAGAAACGGATGGTATAAAATCAAAATCGAGGAAAACAGCCAAGGAAATATTGATTATTATTTAAACAAATCAGGACAAGGGATAGTAGCATCTAAAACAGATGTTAAACTAGATGCACCATTCTCAGAAATGACAAAAATAGAATGGAGTAGCACCAAAAATCCAGTTGTCTGTCCTATTTTTTTCTGGGATGAAATGAAAATAAAATTAAAAGAAATAACTTAAAGAAAAAATTAACTTAATCCACCTGATTTAGTTCGATCTTCTTCAAAAAATACAAAGTTATCGATTAGCGTTTCCAACCTAGTATACTCTAAAAGCTGTTCTTCATATATATCACCAAGCGCATTAAAATTTTCCATTAAAATAGAAGCATTCTCCAGATCACCTAAAGAATAATTCTCAATAGCGTTTTTCAATATCAAACTTGCTTTGTAACGTAAATCAGTTATATTTTTACCTGATTCAGAAAAAGAAATACAATAATTCACTAGACCAATATAAGAGGAGTCATTAGTATAGTTTTTAGATATAATAAGATAAGGTGTTGATTCATTGAATCTTTGGTTGGAAAAAAGATAATTATCCGCTGCATCTACACAGTTATTAATACACTTATCAAAATAGCTAATATCGCTCTCATTTAAGTAACTATTATGCCAAAAGTAAGCTAAATCAAAATAATAGTTACCTTCAGATCTTAATTCACGGGCTGAATTTATCTTTGTAAAGCCTTTTAAAAAATGGTCAGTAAAATTATTGTAGTTACTATAAATATATTTTATTTCTTCTGAATGTTTAATATTAAGCTCTGTAGTTATCTCCTCTGATAAATCTTCCATTTTACTGCGATTTATTATATCGGCAATGAAATAAGTAATTATGATTGTACCAACCATTATAGAAAGCAGCATTATAAACAGATTTTTATCAAATTTTCTATTCATATTTATACCATCCTCTAATTATAAGCTTAATATATCCCTTCATCCTACTTTCTTAAACATAATATCTAACAACTATCTTATATAAATTCTCTGTGAGATTCTTACAATTTGACAATTATATTTCACGTATTACGATAGAAAAGATTAAAAGAGGGCCCCTAATTTACCCTCTTTAAAAAACAGAAAGATGCCCTGGTAGTGTAGCGGCCTATCATGTGGCCCTGTCGAGGCTACGACTCGGGTTCAAATCCCGACCGGGGCGCTAATTTTTATTTTTTGAAATTCTCACGCGATAAATATAAATAGGGATAAGAGCCATATATAATATAAGGGTAGGATGGAGAGATATGCAAAAGAGAATTATTATTTCTTTAGTTAGTAGTATACTTGTTTTTATAATTCTATTTTTACTCACATCTTGTTTTAACGCCACAGCAGAAACAATATCTGTAAACGATGATGGAACAGCAGATTATACAAGTATTCAAGATGCAATTGATAGTGCTAATGAAAGCGACACTATTTACATTTATACTGGAACCTATGTTGAGAACATACAAATCACTAAGGATCTAACTTTAACTGGAGAAAATAAAGAAAATACAATAATAGATGGGGATGGCAACGATCATGTAATAGAAATAAAAGGAGAAAGATTTAACGAAATAGAAGTAAATATATCAGATCTAACTGTAAAAAATGCAGGTGGAACAGGTTTTGATTGCTTAGCAATTTCTTTTGTAAATAATGGAAAGATTGAAAATAACATAATCTCAGATAGTGGCAATGGAGATGGAATAGGAATAGATCATAGTACTAGTCTATCTATAAAAGACAACTCTATTTCAAATAATGAAAATGGAGCAGGTATTTCATTAACAGTTGAATCGCAAAATAATGAAATCTATTACAACGTGATCCAAGATAACAGCAATGGAATTTATATATACAAATCATCAAATGATAATAGGATACATGATAATACTATCTCTGGAAACAGCCTATATGGAATTCATATTTCATCACAAACTCTTTCCACAGGAAACTATTTTTATCGAAATGATATAAAAAGCAATAATCAAAATGCACTGGATCCTCATACAAACTACTGGGACTATAATTCAGAGGGAAATTACTGGGGAGATTACAATGGATATGATAATAACAATGACGATATCGGAGATACACCCTATGATATACCAGGAGGCTCAAACCAAGATAATTACCCACTTGGATATTTTCAAACACAGCAGCAAACACCAACTGCTTATATAACATTGATATCACCAAACCCTGCAACTGAAGGGAAAACAGTACAGTTCTCAGGCATGGGGACACCTACAAGCACAATAAGTCAAGTTGAATGGAAAATAAATGGAAACATTATGAGCTCTTCTGAAGAATTTACTTATTCAAGTTTTTCACCAGGGACATACTCTGTTTATTTTAGAGTTAAAAACTTTGATGGAGAATGGTCAAGCTATGATCATGACACTTTAATTGTAAATCAGGAATCAAATAACGGCGATACACAAGATAATCAAAAACCAATAGCTACAATTACTAACCCAACCTCTTCATCCATAACAAAAAATTATGGTACAGAAATTAGTTTTTTAGGTGAGGGTGAAGATCCTGACTCAGATGAAAGGATAGTAGGTTATGAATGGAAACTAAACGATGATGAAGTAATAAGTAATGAACAAAATTTCAGTAAATCAGATTTAGCAGTTGGAACAAATACAATATATTTTAGAGTAAAAAATAACCATGACGAATGGTCAGATCCTGATGCAGTTACAGTAAATATAGTTCAAGAAGATCCTGATGAAAACACGCCACCCGTTGCTATCCCCGGGGGCATGTATAATGGTTTTACAAATAAAAACATTAGTTTTAACGGATCAGAAAGTTATGATCCTGATGACGATTCGATAACATCTTATAGTTGGGATTTTGGTGATGGAAATACTGCAACAGGCATGATAGTAGAACATACTTATGAAAGCTCTGGCGAATATAACGTAGTTTTAACGGTGACAGATAATAATGGCGCAGAATCAAGCAGTACAACCATTGCAACAATACAAGAAAATGAAGAAGACAACGATAAATGGGTTATACCTGGTTTTGAAACTATATTATTCTTATTTGGACTAGTTGCAATAATATTAATTAAAAGAAAAAAGATCAACTAGGTAGATATCCACCAATTTTTAATGATGGATCACCAAGAAGCGTATAACCTAAGAGTGTTTTTTGATCTGAATCATAAAAATCATCAGTTTTAGGATTATTCATATCCCTGAAAGTATCTAAGTAATCAGTAATTGATCTAGTATAAACTTTTCCAAGTGAATCATTCTGTTCTTTAACTAACTTAGAATAAGCATAAAAAAACTGTGATGTAAGCCAGGAAGAAAGACCATCAGTAGCATTATCATCTACGTATCCATAACCGATACCAGTATTACCTATAGTAGCAATAGCACCTGCATTTTCCTGCCGGGTAAACTCCCAAGACCAACAATGAGAAACCCATTCGCCTTTCCAAAAACCACCTTGAGTGCGATTTATTTTATAATTATCAAATAAACCCATAAAATATTTGATAGGGCCCTCAGTTAGAAGGCCTTTAATAAAATTCATTCTTGCAACATCAAACTGAGAATTATGGCATCCGCCAATAATACAGATAGGATATTTTCCTGCATTATTTAAAGACTTCATTTGATTTGAAAAAAGACCAATGATCCATGAATTAGAACTAGGTGGATGTGTTGCATATTCACTAGGATTCCCATGTCCATCAAAATAGATAAAACCAGCTCCTTCTTCTAGAGCATTACTTACGTTAAAAGAATTTGTAAGGTTACCATTCGATGCCCACAGTTTAACAATATCAAAACTTAAATTTCTCATAGGTAGAGAACCATATTCTGTTGAAATTTCTCCTTCATAAAATTTAGAGTCTGCATCACTTAAGTTTTTAACTGGAAAAGTATCCCCACCTACAAGTATCATTTTTTTAAACCATTCTGAATCATATGTATTTGTTTCGTAGTAAATGATTTTTTGCACAATATCTTTTACTTCTTCTGTATTACGACAGGCAATTCTACCAATGTAAACATCAGGATAACAATCTATAAAATCTTCATCTTCTCCAAATTCTGCAAAACGATCGTTATTGTTTGAATCCCAGCTTTCAAACTCTAAAGATTCAGAGGATTCATTATATCTGTAAATATCAGCATAATAAAGATCACTTATAAACCTATATTCATAATAATCAGGAATATATGCATATCTAACTGGTACATGCCACTTTAATCTTTGATTAATTCGCCCACCTGCCAGTAGAACATAACTTATGTTATAATTATCAATTGCATATTTTATAAAATATTTAATTTTCTCAGGTTTATCTCTACCCTCAAATTCATTGTAGATTTCTTCTGTTGTTTTTATAAAAGTGTCAATTCCTACATCCTTTTTATGATCTATTAAAGGCTGAAGTGCATCTGTAAATTCCTCTGGAGAGATTATAACCATATCATATTCTTCTTCAAACGAAGGGAAAAAAGATGATTTTTCATATATAACTTCTATATCTGCATTTTTAAATGATTTTATTAAATTCGCAGTTGGTTTATAGCGTATTGGGTATAATCTAATAATAACTTTTAATCCATCTATACCACAAATTATATCATAGTCATATTTTTTTTCAGGATAAAAATCTGAGCTTTGATATATCGTCATATCCAACTTAATATCACGGTTTATATCTGTTGCTTCCTTTAATTTAATAAGCGGAATGGGTTTAGGCGCTGGCTTTATTTTATGATCTATTTTTTGATCGGTAAAATCAGAAAAATAGCATTTAACTTCTTTGATTTTAGTATATTTTGGAAAGTTATATGTTTTAACTATTACGGGAATAATAGGCCTACCTGAATCTTTGGTAAAAGTTGTTGCCTCTTTTAATTCAACTTCTGTGAAATCATTTACAGTTTTAATTTCAATTTTTGAAAAAGTAAGTTTTTTTTGTGAGTTTAATTTCTCAATTGAATTATTTTCTATATTTGTTTTCAATGCTAAAACATTAAAAGCGCTTATTGAGAATAAAGTTATGATAAGTAATGCATATATCTTTTGTCTCATTTTTGTTTATTCCTCATGTTAATTAACCTTTTCAACTATATAATTAGTTTCTTTATTATATAAATATTGTTATATATACGCAAAAAGGTTAAAACTTGTTATTTAACTATCAAAAAACAGGATTGATAAAAAAAAAAATTATTTGTACCCACCAATTTTTAAACTAGGATCACCAAATAATTCATAAATTGTTATTACATAGGCTTCAGTACCATCACCAAAACTACCGCCGTAACTAGGGTCATCTAAAAATTCAGTTATTGAGCCGGTATAAGCCTCACCAACAGTAGTTGCATTTTCCTTACCTACCATTTTAAAGAAATTTGTTTCTATTTCAGAACTTAAAGTCACTGGATCATATAAACCTAGGCCAAAACCAGTACAACCAGTAGTCGCAATAGCACCGCCATTAGGTTTTGAAACAAGCCTCCAAGAAAGACACGATGGAGTAGGAACACCATATGTCCAATGAGTCCAAGGCTTTTGAGAATCCTTAAGTGTTTTTATTATTGTTACATTAAATAATCCGTTATGACAGCCGCCCATAATTAAAATAGGTAACCTTCTAAAATTAAACACCAACGGTAGATGAAAAATCGATATACCGCCTGTCCAGCTACCTAAACTGCTAAAATTTGTAGCATCAGCCCAATGGGTATCCCAAATAAATGGATTAGAATGCCCTTGAAAGATACCGAATCCTGCGCCTTTTGATAATGTTCTTGCTATATCCCTTGGGATCGGTCTAAGACCACCTGTATCATTATGTGAGGCATATAATCTAACTGGCTCAATAGAGTCACCCATGTAATCAAGTGCAACTTCACAAGTATATTCCCCATCAGGCATATCCTCATAGAAACTAAAGGTTTTACCACCTGCGGCAATCATTTTATTAGACCAAATAGGCTTTAAAATTCCAGATTTTTCGTAGTTAATAATTTTTTTAACAACAGTTTTCACTTCCCTAATATTTCTACAGGCAAGTCGACCTATATGTACATCTGGATAAAGATCCAGCGGATCATTTAAAAAATCACCATAACTTGCTTCACCTTCTGCAAAAATATTGTTTTTATTTTCATCCCAGTCTTCAAATTCTAGCAAATCTTCTGATTCATTATATTTGTAAACATCAGCATAATATAAATCAGAAATTGTTCCAGATTCTCCATAATCCCAAGAATCATAGACAATATTTGTATATCTTACAGGAACCCACCAGTCTTTTTCACCGTAATTTCTGTTTTCCCTATCATCTGCGTTCCAATAGGAATTAAGGCCTCCAACTAATAAAACATTTTTAATGTTATAATTATCAATTGCATCTTTTATAAAATACTTAATCTGTTCAGGTTTATCTCTTCCTCCATATTCACTGTATATTTCTTCAGTTGTCTTTAAAAATGTTTTAACTTCATACCAATTCTTATGATCAACAAGTCTCTGTAATTCATCCTTAAAAGATTCTGGAGAGATAATTACCATATCATAATCGTTTTCATTTGAAGGAAAAAGTTTTGATTCTGCATAACTTAATTCTATATCTACATCTGAAATTTTATAAATTATGTTTTCAAGTGGATTATAGCGAATAGGATAAACTCTAACTGTTACAAAAATAGTTCTTTTATTTTTATCAAGGCCACAGCCAATTCTATAGTCATACCAACTGGAAGGATATAACTCTGAACTTGAATAAACACTACTATCCTTTAAAAGCGGCTCATTAGCTAAGGTTTTTTCTATTTTGATACGTGGTCTTGGTCTTTCTGAGGGTTTAATAGTTTTTGATACAGTTTGTTTTTTAACATCTGATATTTCAATATTTATATCTTTTATTTTTGTGTTAATTGGAAATTTATATGTTTTTGAAAAAAAAGGAAGCTCTGGCTTTCCAGGCTCTGACAGATATGAAACATCTTCACTAGATTGGAAATCTAGGACAGAAAAAACATCTTTTTTATTTTCGCTTGGCTCTGAAAAAAATAGTTTATCATTTAAAATTTGATTGTTTTTACTTGAATTTTCTTCTATTTGTCCTGCAAAAACATTTAAAGCACTTATTAGGAATAATACTATTGTAAATAATACAAATATTTTTTGTTTCATTTATACCTCTTACTTTATCATTATATATTTCTTATATTTAATATTTAAGTATTATTATACATTTGTATGCATTATATATTTTTATATTTATTTATATTAGGATCCTTTGGAAAATAAGATAGATAATAGTTTTTGAATAATAGGAAAGTCATTTAAATTTAAATTAAACAATTTAGGTTTGTTTTTTGGCATACTAACAGTTAAAGGATCGCTCCACTCGCTTTCTGCACCATGAGCATCCTTTGCTTTAACCTTTATTTCATAGTCACCCTGACTACTCCATGATTTATCTGAACTTACTTCTACATCTGAATCATATGGGCCAAGCCATCCATTACTTGTCCCATCTCCCCAAGAAAATAGATAATATAATTCTTCGTCATCTGGTTCAGTTGTTTTTGTTGTATAGGTATATGTCTCACCTCTTCTGCCTTCAGCTGTACCAGTTGGTTTTTCAGGCTTGAGAGGCCTACTATTAGAATTAACAGTAACTATTAAAGGTTCAGAAAAAGAACTTTCCTCATCTTTAGTGTCCTTTGCTTTTACCTTTAATTCATATGTTCCACTGTCTTCAAACATATAATCAACTGATAGAGTTTCACCGGAATCATAAAAATTAGTCCAATAATCAACTGTATCATCTCCATTCCAGTCAAATCCATATTTTACATCATGACCATTAGGATCATTAGTTGATGTTTCATAAGTATATTCTACATATTGATAACAATCTGTTTCACCAACAGGTATAACTGGTGTTTCCGGTGGATCGTTTGGCGGTTCATAGTTTGTATCAGTTAGAGTTAAATCAAAATTTAGGATTCTATAGTAATAATCGTTGGAACCATACATATATAGATTTATATAATCTGTATTTTCTGCTTTAACAATATTTTTTGCATCAGGTGCATACCAATAGTTCATGTAATTATTTGATATTTTCAAACAATTGTATTCCTGAACCTGCTCATCTGAAACATAAGTATTTATATGTTCATATATCCAGTATTCCATATAAATTTCAGGTGAAATTCCTGGAAGGCTCGGCTTATTAATATATCCTTGAATTTGCATAATTTCTGTTGGGACAGTCCATGATTCACCTTCTTCTATTGGAAAATCATATGGATTATGAGTTGGAATAAATTCCAAAGAATATATATCAACATCCAAGTTTGCAATAGAAACTGAACCTAAAATTTTCAGATCTTCAATTCTATTAATTGCTAGATTAGATTTATTTACAAACAGATATCCATCTATATCTGCATTGATCCTTCCTGATAAAAGACCCATAAAAGAACCTGTTCCAGAAATGGAACCTGTAACAGACAATTTATACTCAGGCTCACCATCATCTATAACTTCGAAATTTAAATTTGAAATAGTTATATCAAATTCAATTTCTGTGTTTTCAGGGTTAACATAGTCGCCATTAATATCAATAGTATATTCCCAGTGATCACCAACTTCCCAGGTTGGTACATCAACTGATGTTTTATTAGATTGTGTATTTATTTTATTTTCAGTGTTTATACCAAAAGCAAAAACAGTGTTAGCAAGAAGCATACTACTTATTATTAAAAATACTATTTTCTTTTGCATTTCTTATAAAACCCCCAAACTCTAACATATAATAATAAATTGTTGTTTTTATAACTTTTGTATGGGATATACTTATTTTTTATAATACATAGTCTACCAAGAATTTTTATGAAAAAAGATAAAAATTATTTATTAAACAATCAGCAGATCTTCTGGAAAATAAAAGAAATTTTTAAGAAAACCAAATATTGGTAGAAAATGTTCTAAGAATTCAAAGTTTTTTACAAATGAAAAAAATCTGTTATTAAATGTTTTATCCTCACTTTCATCCTCGCTTTCATTTGTTTTGATATATATCCATACTTCATGAATCCATGACTGGCCTGATTCATCAAAGACTTGGGCTCTGACCATTAGATTAGTACCAGTAGGTTCTTTATTTGGATCTGTTTCTTCTTTTTTTTCACTTGCAAATGTTCTTAACTTATTTTTTACTTCTTCGTCACAATACCATTCATAAGGAGGATTTTCATCAACATAAGGTAGGCCTTCTCTTTCACCAAACGGCTCTAAATCAAATTCTACTCTATCAATTACAGCGTTATCTGTAGCACTTGCTCTTACCCAGAATGGAATTTCTACTTTTTCTTCATTAGCTGGCTCAGTTATTTCAACATACGGCTTATCTGAATCTACTCTTATATGAAGTTTATTCTGATCTTTATTTCTATCTTCAACATTTCCCTGGTTATCAACAGACCAAAAGTTAACATCCCATTCACCTAACCAATTAGAATTCTGAGATGCAGCCAGTTGAATTCCTCCTTCAGTATCATAAATTTCTTGAGAACCTGCATTCACGGTGTAATATGTTTTATCAATGCCACTTCCGGTATCTTCAGGATAATCCTTTGCATGAAGCCATATCACAACGCTTTCACTAGTATACCAATCATTTAAACCTTTATTTCCATCAATAGACTCAAGATTAGTTACAGGATCAACTTCATCTTTACCTTCATAAGATACACCCCACATGTTTAGTTCAGGGGAAGATGAAGGATTATTTCTGTATAGAGTTCCTTTTATCCTAATAGATGAAGAACCTATTCCCTGTATTGATGTACCAGAGTTAACATTTGATTTTAAGACATTTAAACTATCAGAATTAATTATATCAAATGTGATATCACCTGATTTTTCAACGATAAACTCATTCCAGGAATTCCAATTAGGCGGATCGATTTTAACAGAAGTTACCGTTGCTTCTAAAATAAGGCTTTTTTCTTCTCCAAAATTATATGAAACATCTGAACTACTTGGTGTATTAAAAGACCAAACATTTGCATAAACATCTGGTAAATCAGCAGTTTTTGTGTTTACTCGTAAATCCTCCCAGGCAACAAAAATATTATTGCCAGATGAGGCAATATTTGCCCAATCAGCTGGCTCTGTATCACTATCTGATAATTGAAGTTCATATGGGTTTACCTCACCATCAGATGAAACCAGTTTTCCATAAATATCGCTGCCTGAATCATATACTACAAAAAAAGAAGAACTTAGATGTGGTACAATATTTGATCGTTCAAATTGACCACTAGCTATGGTAAAACTTTCTTTTATGTTTCCGTTTTGATCAAGTATTTTACCATAAATAGGGCCATACCAATCACCTGAACTTATGTCATCTTCTTGATAGGTTATAAGAAATCTTTTAGTTAGTTCACAAAACTCTACACATGGGAAATTATAATCTTTTGTTCCACCCGCAGGAGAAATACGAGTAGGGCTCCCATAAGCATTACCTGATTGATCAAAAATTTGGTACCATATATCAAAAGGACCTGTACCAGGATCATCAGTTGATTCTTCCCATACAACCATATAATGATTATTTACATTATCAAAACAGACCCAGGGCTCACATTGGACATTTGATTTCTGAACTAAGGGAAATTCATTACCAGAAGGATTACCATTTGTATTAAAAAACCTTCCATAAATATCATAGTTGTTTGTACCATGCCGTGCATCCTCCCATACAACAAGAAACTTGTTGTTATTTGAATCATACGCAACACATGGATCTGCCTGATTTCCTGAAGAAGTACATATATTAAACCTTTTAATACTTCCACTAGATGAAAAAATTGCACCCTCTATGTCTCTACTTAACAAATCATGAGGAGCATTGTAATGCTCAAATGCAACAAAGAAATTTCCATTTCCATATGCACTAGCAGGATTTTCATATCGATATTGACCTGATTCCACAGAAGTAATGTCAAAACGGTTTCCTGCAACATCGCCGTTACTATCATAGAATCTACCTCTGATTTGTTGTTGAAAATAAACAGGTGTTCCTTCTTCCCAGGTTACTAAAAATTTTCCATTTCCATATGTTACATCTGGATCCCATGCACCTTCAGTTTCCATTTTAACTGTAACTTTATGATCATGGGCATATTTACTCTCCCAGCTTTCCTGATCAAAAACACTCCAGTAATCACCTATATCATTTGCACTTGGATTAGCATAAAACATGTAGATATCACTTGTTCCACTCGGTAGAAAAGGTATTTTTATCCAAACAATTGCATATGGATTATTTGGCTCTGGATCTTTTTCTTCAATCCAATAAGAGAGCCACATATTCTGATTTTCAAATTTAAACCTTAGATCACCATAATCTGATTTCATATCAGAATCATATTCAACAATAAGTTTTACTGCACAATCCTCAATTTCACTACTACTACTCAAAGTTATTTTTTTCATGCGAGAAAAAGAGGTGTCAGTCCATTGAGGGTATGTACCGTAAATTTTTACTTTTCCGTTTTCAACAATATAATCTTCAGATAGACTTTTATCTATTTTTTGTGCATTTGAAAAATCATCTTCCCAAGTGTAGTAATTAGGATCATTGTTTACTGAAAGAACATTTTCATTATTACTATTTGTTGTAATAATCGCATTTGCAGCAGAGCTTAAAACAAATATTATTACAATTAAAGATGCTACAATTTTTAAAATATTATTTTCATTCATATTTTATACACCTGCCTTATACCCAGTCCTCCACGTTATAATACCACTGTGTTTCTCCATCACCATTTGTCCAGAGCAGATCTACATCAAAATTTTCCACATTTACATTATAATCAAGCCATACATATGGTAAAACTCTCTGGCCTTTCCACCATTCAAATCTCAGGTAAAATTTTAAATTATCAAAGTTTACACTTATACCATATTTATCTTGATAAATAAATTCAAAATCAAAATGTTTGAAATTTGGATTTCTAGTATTTTCATTTATTACAAAAAACCCAGGATTAACTGCTCCGCCGGATGTACCTGATCCCTGCTGCATCATCCAACTCATATCAAAATCAATATTATCTGATATAACTAAGCTACCAGTTAAATCATAAACGTTACTCTCTGGGGCAAATTGTGAAAAATCAATTGTTAAATCATTTTCTTGATCTAAAAATACATCAAAAAATCCTTGGCTTCCAAGAACCCACCCAAGCTCTAGATTAGCATTTCTACCACTATATTTTAAATTTAATTGTAAATCACGAAGTACACTTATTATTCCTCTAAAACCGAGGTCTTTAATCCCGCCACTTGAATCAAGCTCCCAGTCAAGCCAGAAATTATCTGCATCTACTTTTCCAATGGATAATGTTATTTCGTCACCAGTATTACTGTTGTAAAAATAAAGGTCGTTACTTAGCATATCATTTGAAGTATCAAGGCCGACATAGCCTGAGTTCGCGATTTTAAAATCGGTTTTAATGTGTCCACTTTTTAAACCAAGTGTATCAGTTATTTTAAAACCACCATATTCAAAACCTATTTGCATATTTGCACCTGAACTAGTATAACCTTTTGCAAAACCTTGTAATTTGTTCCAATAAACGCCTGCTTCTGCATCGGCATTAGCAGGAGGGTTACTCAATGAAAAAAATGGGTTTTCTATTTCTTTTAAAAATACATCTACATTATCAAGACTAGAACTTGAACTTTGATATATATTTCCATATATATAATTTGATGGATTACCAAAATTACCTAGATCAATATGTAACTTAGCCTCACCACCTACTTTTACACTAGGAATACCCCTAATATCAATGAATTCCTCTAGAGGATCATTTTCATCAGTGCGAGGATAATAAACAATTATTTCATTTAAATCAGAACTCATACTACACTCAGCAAACCCAGAAACGTCTGTCTTAAACAAATTTTCATTTCTAATTGATAAATCAACATCCCAACTTATATCAGCCCTTTTAGGAACACCTTTGACTTGGACTTTTTCATTAAAACCAGGTGAGTTAACAATAACTCCCACATCAAACTTATGGCTTGCTTCATACTTGAATTTACCGCCTAAAGGATCAAAATCAATAAGATCAATATCAAACATCATCCAACGACCTGAAGATCCAAGACTATCATCAATTTTATCAAAAACAAGAGAAACTGTTGTATCCTCACCGCTTCCTTTAAGAATATTTGATGCAAAAGTTACTCTTGTATCACTAGAGCGTCTACTTTTTTGATCGAAATAATAATAAACATAGCCGCCCACAGGAACAAACTTGGTAATAAGATATACTGCAGGGTCAAATTCTACAGAGAATTCGATATCATACTTCAATGCATCAGTAGATGCTTCAAAAGAACGAAATCCATAGAGTAATTCAAAAGGGTCTTTACCAGTTGCACTACCTGGATCCATTTTATGCTGGAATATACTAGGACTAAAAAGTTTATCTCTTGCAAAAGCAAATCTTTTTTCAGTATAGCGAGGAATTTGTTCACCAGCAGGAGACCTATAACCTGCACCTATTGAAAAATAATCTGAATCTGTTACATCTGTAGGTTGAATTTCTGGAGAAGTATCTATGTTCCTATTGAAAAAATTACTAAATTTGTCAAATATTAAATTAAAAATCTTAAATTTGTAATTATTTCTAAAATCTAATAATTTATTATATAGATTTTCTAAAAATGAATTTGTTTGTTTTGATTTTGCTGTTTCTTTTACCAACCCCCAGTTTACATGAAGTTCACTCCAGACCTCAAGTTCTCCATCTGAATCCTCAATATAATTTCCAGTCTCAAGAGTTCTAACCCTAAATCTTGTTTCAAGTGATTTAGCATCGCTTCCATCAGGTCTTTTAATAATTGACCTATAAAATCCAATAATTACTTCTAAATCATCTTGAGAATCGCTATCAACATTAAATTTTATTTTTTCACCATATTCAGGATGCTTCAAAAATTTTTCTTGAAAATCTCGAATTGTTATGGGAACTTCTTTGTAAAACTCCTTTCCATTATAAACTATTCTAATATACCATTCTAATATATCACCTTGATAATTGTTAGTCCAAGGAACAGTAATTTGTTTATTATTTAGTTCATTATATGGTTGGAAATCAGATTTTCCCATTATTTTATATTTTTCAACAGCTGATTTTGTTTTTTCAAATGTATCTAATTCAATAACGCTATTAATATCTGATTTATCCAAATTTTGTGGTTTTTCTAAATATGTAGCAAAAGATGATGACATGCTAACAACTAACATACAAAATACTATAAAATAAATAATTATCTTTTTCATTTCTAAATTCACCTCTTCAAGCCCAATAATTTGCCCTATATATATTTGTAATTAATAGTTTATAATCTTTCCGTTTTGAATTTCGACAATAATAAACAAATACGGCAATTATTAGAAAATAAAAACTTTTTTTTCGACAAACCAAAAGAATAGTAAATAGAATGATTTGACAGCGTACCGAGAACCAAAGGGTTTCAAGCAGCGAAGTTTACCTCAGAAGAGTTCCGAAGAACTCAACCGGGGCTCTCCGCCTAGCCCAGAGGTTCAAGCCCTCTCAAGAGGGTAATCATCCCATAAGCTCTCGCATTATGGTTACGAGGATTACGCAGGTGGACTTAACTTCCGGGTTCGGGATGAGACCGGGTATTACCCCACCGCTTTGGCCGTCAAATCATCCTATGAATCTAATTTGAACGGAATGGTAAATACACAACCTGTCTAACGATTGAGCCAGTAATATGAGCGTTTAGTAGCCGCGGGCTGAACACATCGCCGAAGCTTTGTGCTTACACCCCGGCCCTATCAAACGAATCTTTTATCCGAGCTCTACGATGTCTCGTTTTAGGGTGGGCTTCATGCTTAGATGCTTTCAGCATTTATCCCTTACAGCGTGGCTGCCCAGCAGTGCCCTGTCGGACAACTGGTAAACTAGTGGCTGCAGACCCCTGTTCCTCTCGTACTAAAGGGTCTTTCCCTTCAAACATCAACACTTCTAGAAGATAGCAACAAACCTGTCTCACGACGGTCTAAACCCATCTCACGATCCGCTTTAATAGGCGAACAACCTCACCCTTGGCAGCTGCTGCACCACCAGGATGCGGAGAGACGACATCGAAGTAGCAAGCCTTCAGGTCGATAGGGGCTCTTACTGAAGACAACTCAGTTATCCCCGGGGTAACTTTTCTGTGATCAACTACCCCCATAAAGGAGGTAAGTTGGTTCGCTAGGCCCTGCTTTCGCAACACGGACTGTTATTATTTCAATCCGTGTAAAGCCACCTTTTACCCTTGCATTCTACAGGAGAGTTCTGAACTCCTTGAGGTGACCTTTGGGCACGCTTGATATCTTTTCGAGCGTGTGGCGCCCCACCCAAACTACCCACCTATCGGTGTCCTCTTTTAAGTTAGTGACGCGGTCAAAGAAGAGTGGTGTCCCATTGGCGCCTCCACCCAAGCTGGCGCTTGGGCTTCGATGGCTCCCACCTACACTTCACATCTAAGACCGTATCACAACGATAGGCTGTAGTAAAGCTCCACGGGGTCTTCGCTTCCTTCTAGAAGGTACTGGACTGTGCGCCAGTAAGTCAATTTCACCGGATTTAAGGCAGGGACAGTAGGGCTCTCGTTAAGCCACTCATGCAAGCCGCCAATTAAGCGGCAAGGTATTACGTTACCTTAAGAGGGTCATGGTTACCCCCGCCGTTTAACGGTCCTTCTTCCCTCTGAACAGGGTTTTCAGATACCGTCACTGGGCAGGATTCGGCGACCATACACATCCTTTCGGACTAGCGATCACCTGTGTTTTTAATAAACAGTCGGAGCCCCCTAGTTATTGAAACCTGCTCTCTTCAGAGCAGGCATCCCTTCTACCAAAGGTACAGGACTAATTTGCCGAATTCCCTTGCCTAAATTACGCCGACACACCTTAGCCTTCTCAGCTAGGGGCACCTGTGTCAGTTCTCGGTACGGATTCTCATGTTACATCTTAAATTTATTTTCACGGGCACTTGAAATCACACTAATCCACCTAAAAACGGTAGATTCATAGCGCTTTGATCTGGATCTCACCATTACGGTACTCCCCAAATTTAATACGTTTGAACAGACAGACAAATCTGCTAGAACTATCCAAATGCGTCTAAATCTAAGCAAATACATGAAAAGTACAGGAATATTAACCTGTTTCCCTTTCGACAATCTCGGTTAGGAATTGCCTTAGGACCGACTAACCCTCGACTGATGAACATCGTCGAGGAAACCTAGCCCTTTCGGTGGTAAAGATTCTCACTTTACTTTAGCTGCTACTTTTGCCAGGATTCTCGTTCGAGCGCGGTCCACTTGACTTCACAGCCAAACTTCTGCCCACGCACGACGCCCCCCTACTCAATCACCTTGTTAGGTGTGCTTATGTATCGGTGACTAACTTAGCCCCGTCCATTTTCGAGGCATACAACCTCGACCAGTGAGCTGTTACGCTATCTTTAAAGGATGGCTGCTTCTAAGCCAACCTCCTGGCTGTCTGAGGTTATAAACACTCTTTATCTATGACACTTAGTTAGTACTTTGGGACCTTAACATAAGGCTGGGTTGTTTCCCTTTTGGACATCAAGATTACCCCAGATGCCCTCACTACCCTACGTCTACGATGATTGCACATTCGGAGTTTAACAAGATACCGAGGAATTTCTTCCCCTAAATATCCAATTAGTGCTCTACCTCACAATCAATCTCAGTAGAGATCTACCTTAGAGTAGTCTCGGGGGGAACCAGCTATCACCAGTCTAGATTGGTCTTTTGCCCCTATACACAGCTCATCCGAGCGATTTGTACATCAGCACCGGTGCAGTCCTCCACCCCACTTTCGTAGGGCTTCAACTTGGCCATGTATAGATCGACTGGCTTCGGGTATTTTGATAATGACTAAAGGCGAGCACACCTTGCTCCTCGTTACCTGCGAGCACTTGCTTTCGCTATGGCTACAAGCTCTTCACTTTTAACCTCGCCATTACCAAAAACTCCCTGGCCCGTTATTCGAAACGGAAGATAAGACGCTGCTTACGCTTTCACGCCTTATCAGTCTGTAACCATTTGGTTTCATGCTCTTTGCACCTCCCGCAAGGGGTACTTTGCAACTTTCACTCACGCTACTACTGCGCTATCGGTCTCGAG
>CAZWYI010000004.1:0-95548 GCA_964638155.1 uncultured Thermoplasmatales archaeon
ATAAGGAGAATAAAGAGATTTCTATAATAGGGGTTTTTCAAAGTCCTCTATTAAACAAGTAATCATAAATACTAGTAAACTTTTGTATTTCATAATATTATACTAATCTTTATATTATTAAAGCTTTACTTGTTTAAATCAAAATTAGTATTTTTAAAAAAACTAAAATCAAGTTTATCCCAGTCATTAAAATCTCCTTGCCCATGCGATCCATCAGAGTAGTCTAGTAAGTAAAATACATATCTATAGTTTAAACAGCTAAAATAATTTTTATATTTAAAACCCTGTTTAGTAAAAAATTTTACAGCACCAGTGTTATCTATCCCTCCATGGTCATCTATTAGTAGCCCCATTGTGTGGCCTAATTCGTGGATTATACCTCCAATAATTAATCTATCTTTTTTTAGATATCTGTGGTTGTCTTTACTTTCTTTTATTGCCATTCCAATTGTATCAAGATTATCCCATCCAATAAATACAAAACCATTCCAAATTTCTTCTATCTCATCTATAATTACAGCATAATGAAAAATACCTTTTCGCGGATTGTCCATGTTATTATGTAGAAAATAATCCCAATATACATCACAGAAATCAGAACAGGAGTCTATGTAATTTATTGGTATTTCTTCTCCACCTTCAAGGTCTCCTGTGTCAATATGAAGGCATATATCATGTTCTTTGAATATTTCTTTTGCTTTTTCTATGTATTCATTTGAGAGTTTGTTATTTTTTGAATAATCTATTTCAATAAATATATCTTTATAGTAAGGATTTGAGCCGTATTTATCAGTATAGCATTCCTCAAAATTGTTTAAACCATCATTATCTGGATCAAGATTAAGATGATCATCCTTTTTATTTGGGTCATAACCCCATTTTTCTTCCCAATAATCTGGAATACCATCTTCATCAGTATCTCTTTCTGAAAATTTGATATACTGGAATATTTCCCTATTTATAGTTTTCTTTTTAATTTTCTCTTCAACTTTCCATTCGCATCCAATCGAAGATATCTTTTCTTTTTTATATGGGAAAAACTTTATTTTTAATGGTCTGAAAGATATCTTTTCGCCTTTAGCTATTTCTAGATATGATGGCCCCTTCTTTGAATCCCAATAATTATTTTGTGCAACACAATTTGATTTTTTATCTATTTCTAAAGCATATAACTTACTATTGATAAAATTGTTATTTTCTATGTTGCAACTGCTTTCTTCTAAGTATATAGCAGTTCTATATGAGTCAATAATTTCACAATTGTTAATTTTTGTTTCTTTTACATTTTCTAGTCTGATTGTGTTATACATGTTATTTTCAAAATTTGAGTTATTTATTTTTGAATCAGAATTTTTTAGTTTTATGCCTACGCCATTATGATTAATATTGCAGTTATCAATTTTGAGTTTGTTAGAATTAAAAAACCAAATACCTCCACCGTCTTGGTTGTTATCACAAATTGCTGACAATTTTATTTCTGTATCACTGCATTTTCTCCCGTATATTCCAATTCCGTTATTGTGAACATAGCAATTTATTATTTTTTCTTTTTCTGTTTCTTTTAGTGATATGCCGAATGCATTATCTCTAAATTGAGAACTATAGATTCTATTTAATTCTGATTTGTATGAATATATTCCTTCTGCATTTTTATAAAAAAAACATCCATAAATTAAATTATCATTTGCTCGGTCTAAATAAATACCCTTTTTTGTTCTATAAATTTCACAGTTTATAATTTCATTATAATTTCCTTTGATTTTTATTCCAGAATTCTCTTTATATCCTCCAGAGTTTCTTACTGTTAAATTTACCAGTTTAACTCCATTAGCTTTTATAAGTATAACGTTTTTTGCACCATCTCCATCAATAACGGTCTTCTTTTCTTTACCGATTATTGTCATGGGTTTATCTATTGTTATGTTTTCATGATATACTTTACTTGAAAGATATATTGTGTCTTTTGACGATGCTTTATTTATCATTTCTTGAATGCTTAACTCATATTTTTCTTTAAAAAATTCTTTTTGTTGTTTAATACATCCGCTAAAGTTTATTACAAACAAAATAAGAATTGTAAAAATAATTGCTATTTTTAGTATTAATTTCTTTTTCATATTATCTATTTTTCATTTTTCCTTTTTCTCACAGCCCTATATATAAAATAAGCAAGCCCGCCATATATCACAATTGAACCAAAGATCAACATGATTATTGCAGATGTAGGTAACATTTTAGTCTGCCTCCTTATTTTTTATTCTAGTAAGAATAATTGAAAATAAAAACAATAATATTACAGGGATTAATCCAAATATTATCAATATCTGCCAGGGATAGTTCATATATGGTTTTGTAATGCTATCTATTACTGAAAGGATTAGTATTATTCCAAGTACAATTGGTATAACAAATTTTATTAAAATTTCCCACCATCTTCCAATTTTTATGTCAGATGTTTTATTAGCATGCTCTCTTAATTTTCCAAGTGTAAAATACCATCCAAATACTATGCACTCAACTAATCCTATTATTACTAGGCCAAAGTTTGCTATAAAATGATCAAATATATCAAGAAGATGCAGACCATTTCCCGCGCTAAATAGAAGGCTTAACATAAACCCTGTTATACAGATTATTCCGACTGCTTTTGTTTTTGTTATCCTCCATTTATTGTTTATGCTTTCTGATATCGGCTCTATCATGCTAAACGCTGAATCTATTCCAAAAGTTAGTAGTGCTATGAAAAAAATTGCACCAAAAAAGGCTGCAGCAAATGGGAGTAATGTTATTGCTGTTGGATAGGTTACAAAAGTAAGATTCGGACCAGCAATTTGTTCACCTAATGCATGTATTCCAATTCCTTTTTGTGCTGCTAAATATCCTACTACACTAAAAACTGTAAAACCCGCTAGAAAACTAGTTCCTGCATCAGCTAATGATATTATGAAAGCATTGTTGTTTATATCTGATTTTCTTTTTAGAAAGCTTGCATATGTTATCATTATACCTTGTGCGACACCTATTGAAAAAAAGATTTGTGCATATGCTGCAAGCCAAACGTTTACATTTGTAAGGCTTGAAAAATTAGGCGTCAAGTAATATGAAAGACCGTCCATTGCTCCAGGGAGTGTTATTCCTCTGATGGTTAGGATTATTAACAAAATTGTTGGAATTGGTACTGTTAATGCTACTACTTTCCCTATCCTTTTAACTCCTTTGTAAAGTATTATAAATACTGTTAGCCATAATGCAATTAATCCTATCAATACTGGTATACTAATTGTTCCAAATATTGCAGGGTTTCCTGTATCTCCTAGAAAATTTTTAAAAAATTGATCTGCAGTAAGCCCCCATCTCAAGTCGATTGCATATACCATATAGGAAAAACACCAGGACATAATTACAATATAATAGATTGCTACAAAAAAAGGCATTAAAACACTTAACCAGCCTGCCCATTCCCATTTTTTTGAAACCTTACTGAATGCTTCTGGTGGGGCACCCCGTGCCCAGTGGCCTACACTAAATTCCAGTATCATTAAAGGAATTCCAGCTGTAAAAAGTGCTACTAAATAAGGTATTAGAAATGCTCCACCACCATTTTCATAGCATACATATGGAAAGCGCCATACATTTCCCAGGCCCACGGCTGATCCTACTGCAGCCATTATGAAAACGTATCTTGAATCCCATAAGTCTTTTTTTACTATATTTATCCCTCTTTTTACAAAATATAATTATATACATTCTTTATAAATATATTCATATAATTTTAAAAAAGGTAATGGTATTAAACTATATAATGTTATGAATATAACAATCTGTTATTATCATAACAAAATCTTTAAAATATATTATATGATAACAAAAATTGTGTTATACACAAATTCGGGGAAGGAATAAAAGATGGTTACTATTAGTAATGTTGTAAAAGACGTTTTAAAACGTCAGGTTTTAGTTCAAGAAGCAATAAACCATGATATAGTATCTTTTAATAAACTTGCAAAAAATTTAAAACCAGAAATTGAAGAAAAATTGGGAAAACCTGTAAAACACTCAGCCATTGTAATGGCTCTTAGAAGAAACGCTGACAAGGTTACAAAAACAAAAGATCAACCCTCTTTTAGTTATTCTATTGAAACAATAAAAACAGATATAACCTATATTGTTTTTGAAGAATCTTCAACACTTTTAACTCATTTAGAAAAATTATATCACATAATAGATTTCAAAAAAGGCGGAATACTAAATATTATACAGGGAAATTATGAAATAGCAATAATTACAAACAGCAAATACAAAGAAAAAGTGCTAGATATCCTATATAAAGAAGAAGTCCTTGAAACAGTAGATGATCTGGTATCAATTTCATTAACTTATTCAAAAAACTTCTTGTTTCAACCAGGAATATTATATGACATATCAAGATTTTTAGCATGGGAAAACATAAACGCAATAGATATAGTACTAACAAAAACAGAACTAAGCCTAATTATTGGTAAAAAAGATCTGATGAGATGCTACAAACAACTTGGAAAATTTGCAGAAAACAAAGAAAATAGCAATCATAAAGTAGAAGAAGCAATGAAATAAAAAAACATATTTTCTGTCAAAATATTAATGTAACCTTTAATAATTTCATTTCTGTGAAATACGAATTAATAATTGTAAGATACGGAGAAATTTCTCTAAAAAGTAAATATACAAGAAAACTTTTTGAAAGAATATTAGTAAAAAATATTAAAAATGCCTTTAAAAAAGAAGAAATAGATAATAATTTTAAAAAAGAGAGAGGAAGAATATATATTTATACAAAAGAAATAGAAAAATCCTTAGCTATTTTAAAAAAAATATTTGGAATAGTAAGTTTTAGCCCTGCAAAAAAAACAGATAGTAGTATTTCTTCAATATCAAAACTTGCTGTTGATTTCTCAAAAATTTGGTTAAAAAAAGATATGAGTTTTGCAATCAGAGTAAAAAGATCGGGGGAACACAATTACACAAGTCAGGATATAGCAATAAAAGTTGGAGATGAAATTGTAAAAAATTTTAATGCAAGCGTAGATCTTACCAATCCTGATTTTGAACTTTTTATAGAAATTCGAAATAAGGATTCTTTTATTTTTTGTGAAAAAATTGATGGTCCAAGCGGGATGCCTTTAGGTTCTCAGGATAATGTCTTATGTATTGTTGATGATATTTATTCTATTCTTGCAAGTTTTTATATCTTAAGGAGAGGGTGTAGGGGTTATTTTTACATTATGAATGAATCAATTTTAGAAAAATTGATTTTATTTCAAAAAAATTGGTACATAGAATATAATAATATTCTAACAAAACAAAATAAAAATTTTTATGATGAGATTAAACAAGTTTCAAATGAAAAAAAATGTAAGGCAGTTGTCACTAATTTTTTTGATTTAAACAAAAAAAATATATCAAAAATTAAAGAATTTAAAAAAGAAATAAACATTCCTATTCTTCATCCGCTTATTTCGATGGATGAAAAAACATTAAAAGAAAAACTTAAGGAAATTGGGTTATATAAATGAAAATTTTAGTAATGGGTGCAGGCGCGATTGGTTCTTTCTTTGGAGGTCTTCTTTCTAAAGAAAATAATGTTGTTTTAATTGGTAGGAAACCTCATGTTGATATGATTAATAAAAAAGGACTTAAAATCAAAGGAAAAACAAAATTTAATTGCAAACTTCGAGCTTTTTATTCAACAGATAACATTTCAGATGATTTCGATTTAATTCTTTTAACTGTTAAATCATATGACACAGAAAAGGCAGTAAATCAGATTAAACATTTTGTTTCTGAAAAAACAATTGTTTTATCTTTACAAAATGGACTTGATAATTTAAAAAAAATAACTAAATATTTCTCTAGAGAAACTGTTTTTGCAGGTGTAACATCAAACGGCGTTATTTTTGAAAAACCTGGTATTATCAATCACACCGGTGTTGGATACACCTTTTTGGG
Organism: uncultured Thermoplasmatales archaeon; assembly: GCA_964638155.1. GTDB lineage: Archaea > Thermoplasmatota > E2 > DHVEG-1 > DHVEG-1 > CAYZTD01. The sequence goes on from CAZWYI010000004.1 coordinate 5,986, forward strand.
AAGTGTTTCAGCTAAAAATAAAGATAAATTAAGAAAAATTGCTAAATTTTTTAACAAATCAGGTATTAAAACATCAATAAGCCCGGATATTACTGAAGATATATGGGTAAAAGGAATAATTAACTCTAGTATTAATCCTCTAACTACCTTTTTTAAATGTAAGAATGGCTATTTAATCGAAAATCCCGTTCTTAAAAATCTTGTAAAAAAAATCTGCTTTGAATCAACAAATATTGCAAAAACACAAACTTTAGAATTAAATTTTGATGATATGATTGACAAAACCTTTTCTGTCATAAAAGATACAAAAGATAATTATTCTTCTATGTTACAGAGTTATTTAAGTAAAAAAGCCTTTGAGATTGACTCTATTAATGGTGTTTTGGCTGATATCGGTAAAAAAGAAAATGTTGATACGACCTTGAATGAAATTCTTATTTTTTCTGTCAAGCAAATTTTATGTTGATTTTAATAGTATACAAAAAACTTTTATATTAACGATTGTTAACATTGTTTAATAAGTATAGTATAAAAATATAGCAATATTTATATACTTAAAAATATAATATTTACCTAAGATGTGATAAGTATGAAGAATATGGGTAATAAAAAAATAATATCAATTGTTATTGTAATAATTCTTATAATTGCTGGAGCACTAATATACACTTTTATAGATAGAGAACCAGAAAAAAAGATAGAAGAACTTAAAGAAGAAAAAATCTACGATGATAGAATTAGTCCATTTTTAAGCCAAGGTTTGACTGTAGAAGTTTTAAGAATAAGAAACAGAGGCCTTATGGAAAAAATGCTCTCTTTTGGAAATGATTGGAAAAATCCGCCTGAGTATTACTGGGTAAGCGATGTAGACGGTGAAATTGGAGATACAAGTGCTATAGAAGCAGCAGGAGGAGTAGAAGGATCAGGTACATTCAATGAATGGGATACAATGCTTAAAGAATGCAGGGTAAACTACAAAATAAATAATGAGAATCAAGAAACTTCTGATGTTAAACTAACTATAATGGAGATACAAAAATTAGGTTTACTAGGGAGAAGAGAAGCACGTGTTGAAAAAGAATTAATAAGCTTAACTTACGATTATAGAACCGGCCATTGGACCGGCGATGATTATCTAGGAGATGAAGATGGATACGGACATTACTTAGGTGAAGAATACGAGATATGGTTTAATTTATATCAATCTGATTATGATCGCGATGGAATACCTTTCTGGACAGAAGTAAATATTTATGGTTTCGATCCAACTATTGATGATTCAAAACTCGACCCAGATAATGATGGAATTCCATCAAGCTGGGAACATAAATGGGGGTACGATCCTACATCTTATAACGCACATAATAAATTAGACCCAGATGTTGACGGTATTTCAAACACTGAAGAATATATGCTTGAAGATTATTTTTCAGATCCTTATCATCCTGATATGTATATCGAGTATGATGGTATGAAAAAAGGAGGATTTTTTGATTGGGATCATATCTTTTATGAGGAAGCTCAACAGATGGTGATAGAAAGGTTAGCACAACATGGAATTAGTGTTTACATTGATGATGGATGGCCTGATGGCCCAGTTAATGGTGGCGGCGAGATGCTTGACTTTGTTGAAACTCTTGATGAAGTAGTAGGAGGCCATATGGCTAGATGGTATAAACATAACTTTGCTGATGAAAGAAAAGGGGCTTTTAGATATCTTATAGTTGCAAATAATGCAGGTTTTATTACTCCTTCAGAGTACAATGGATACGACCATATTGTTATAGATACAAGTAAATACAAAACATATGTCAAAAGATTTGCATTTACTCCAAAGCGCCAGAGAGTTGTTCTTGCAAAAGGAGTTCTTCATGAGTTAGGTCATTCACTTGGTTTAGAACCATGGACATTTTATGGAATAGACAACATGCCAAACGGAAATCTTAGATGGCCGGAAACATTAACTGACGAAGAATGGGCCGAATATAACAAACAATATGTTAGTATTATGAATTATAACTATATCTTTGATATTTTCAAATATAGAAACCTATTTGATTTTTCTCATGGTGAAAACGGTGAGCCATATGACTTTGATGACTGGGGGCATATATATGTTCCAGCGTTCCAAAGAGACTCTGAAGCATATGAAGAACCCACTCTCGATACATTTGAGGATTTCATAAGAGTTGACAAAGAACCTGAGCCAGTCTATTATACTTGGGAATACGATGAAAATATCACAGAACAATTCAAGCAAAAAGTTTCGTCATATGGACAGGGTATAGATAATGCAGAATATGATTACAGGATATATTTAAATACAGATGAAAATAATGGCGAAATCAGAGTATATGCAAAGCCTCTTGTTAAACCAGTTACAACACGTTGGTCTTTAATTATTGAAGGAAAATTAAATACTGAAACAGAAGAAGACACTCTAGAAATCTATTCCTATGGGGATCAAGTTGAAGAAGTAAAAACAATTTTACAAAATATTTAAAAATATTTTTTTATTTTTAAATTCCCTTTTTTCCTGGTATTTTAGGAAATAATGATGCTTCTTCTATTTTTTTAAGACCGCATATATATCTAGTTAATCTTTCTATTCCAATTCCATAACCTGCTGATCTTGGTAGGCCTTTTTTAGCTATATCAAGATATGCCTTGAAATCTTTGTATTTTTTCCCTTTTATTTTCATACGTTTTTTAATTCTATCTAGTTTATATTCTCTTTCTCCACCTGAGAGTGCTTCTCCGTAGCCCTCTGGATAGATAAGATCCATATCAGCCAAGTATCCCTTCTTGTCAATATGCTCTTTATCGTAGAATTCTCTATGCATTATAGGCATATCTATAATCCATACTGGTTCATTACTTTCCTTTGAAATTTTAGTTTCAAAATCTTTTCCATATTTTTCAACTGCTTTTTTATAGGTAATTTTTTTGAAAGGTCTTTTTGGTGTTTTAATTCCTCTTTTAAGTATCTTCAGCTCTTTTTTACAATCTTTTTTAATAGATGTTATTAAAAATATTATCATTTCTTCACAGAGTTTCATAACATCTTCTCGTTTTGCATCTTTTACTTCTAAATCAAGTTGGGTGAACTCGAATAGATGTTTTCCTGTTTTTGATCTTTTAGTTTCTTCAAGTCTTACATTTGGTGAAAAAACAAATATTTTATCAAGTGTTTTTAATGCAACTTGCTTGTGAAAAATCATGGATTGGGTGAGATGATATTTTTGACCATAGCATTCTATGTTTCCAGGAGTTGTTGGATGGTTTAATGGATCTGTCATTGGTGAAAGTATAACTGGCGATATTTCGATAAACTCTTTTGATTCTAAATAATCTGCAAGTTTTCTTCTAATTTTGCTTTGAATTTTTAATATGGCCTGTTTTTTACCTTTCATAATATAGATATTTGTTAAACAATCTATATAAACATATTGTAAAAATTATTGTCAAATATTCGATAAATAGTAAATTATATAAATAAAAACCGACAATATGATACTTATGATTGATGAAAAAGATAAAAAAATAATTGAAGAACTAAAGAAAAATTCAAGAAATTCAACAAAAAATATTGCTAAAAATGCAGGCATACCACGTGTGACAACTCATGATAGAATACAAAAAATGAAAAACAATGGAATAATAAAAAAATTTACCGTTAATATAGACTATAAAAAAATAGGATTGCCCACAGAGGTATTTATCTTTGTATCATTCCAATCAGGTCTTGATATATCACAGAGAGAACTCGCTAAAAGGATATCAAAAATTAAGGGGGTTCATGAAGTCCATATCATTTCAGGTGAATATGATCTATTATTAAAAGTAAGAGGAGAAACTCTCGAAAAAATTGGAAAACTAGTAGTAGATAAACTTAGGAAATTAAAAGGCGTAGGAAAAACACTTACGTTTGCTTGTTTTGAGACGATAAAAGAATAAGTAATATTTCTTTATTACAAATTATAGGTTCTAATATGAAAATATTTGTAACAAGGAAAATCCCAGAAAAAGGTTTAGATCTATTAAAAAAACAACACGAAATAGAAGTAAACCCTCATGACAGAGTTCTTACAAAAAAAGAAATAATAAACGGATTACAAGGAAAAGACGGGCTTTTATGTTTACTTACTGATAATATAGATAAAGAAGTAATAGAATCTGAATCTAAACTTAAGATGATTGCAAACTATGCAGTTGGATACAACAATATTGATATAAAAACTGCTACAAAAAATAAAATCCCCGTAAGTAACACTCCAGGAGTCCTTACAGATACCACAGCTGAGATGGCATGGTCCCTTTTATTTTCAGCATCAAGAAGAATTATTGAAGGAGATAGATTTACTAGATCTGGAAAATTTAAAGGGTGGGCACCAATGCTTATGCTCGGCCAAGACGTTACGGGAAAAACACTTGGTGTAATTGGAGCTGGTAGGATTGGTACTGCTTTTGCAATGAAAAGCATAGGGTTTGATATGAAAGTTCTTTATCATGATAAAAAAAGAAACGATAAATTAGAAAAAAAACTTAATGCAGAAAAAGTAGAACTTGAAAAACTATTGAAAGATTCAGATTTTGTATCAATCCATGTGCCTTTATTAGACTCTACTAGACATATGATTAATGAAAAAGAACTTAAGATGATGAAAGAAACAGCAGTTTTAATAAACACTTCAAGAGGTCCAGTTGTAGATGAAAAGGTACTTGCAAAAGCACTAAAAGAAAAACAGATTTTTTCTGCAGGACTTGATGTTTATGAAAATGAACCAGAAATAAATAAAGAATTATTAAAATTAGATAATGTAGTTCTCCAGCCCCATTCAGCATCTGCTAGTATCGAAACAAGAACAAAAATGGCAGTAATGGCTGCTGAAAATATGATTCAGGGATTAAATGGCGAAAGGCCAAATAATTGTGTTAATCCAGAAATCTTTAAAGAGTAAACGTCCAAACCTCAGGTTCTTTTGGTAAATCTTCAGTTTCAATATCTATTTCGTTTCCAACATGAAGAACCTTGTATTTATTTTGTTTTAAGAAAGGATCTATGTTATTGATAGGTATACTTAGACCACCTATTTTGTAATGCATAGGAATTACAATTCTTGGCATAATTTTTTTAATTACTTTCCATGCTTTTTTATGATTTATAGTAAATGTTCCACCAACTGGTATAAATAAAACATCAATATTTCCAATTTTATCGATTGTTTCGGCATCTAACATATGGCCTAAATCGCCGAGATGACAAAAAGATATATCATCTATTTTAAATCTAAAAATTATGTTTTTCCCTCTTTTAGCGCCGTTTGATTCATCATGAAAAGAATCAAAACCTTTTATTTCTACACCTGAAATATTTCTCTTACGGCTATCTGTTATTATTTTAGAGTCCTTCTTATCAACAGATTTAACACTATTATGATCGTAATGATCATGAGAAATAAGGATTATATCTCCTTTTACATTTGGTGCAGGTATTCCAATCGAACGCCCGTCATGGGGATCTGTAACAACTGTTACATCGTTAGTTACTTCAAAGCATGAATGACCATGCCATCTTATTTGTAACATGCTCTTTTTTTTCCTCCCCTGGTAAACTATAGACAACACAAATTGATTATAAAAAAATTATGGATAATTCAACTTAATAAAGGTTTATAGCTTTTATTATAGTCGTCTATGATTTTCTTAATATTAAAATAAAAAAATGAAATTTAAAAAATACTAAACTTTTCTAACACGTTAAATAGAAGTTTAAAAGATAGTATATTTTTAAAATGTGGCTTGATAGATCCTTCCCTTGTTATAGATAAGCTCTCTGGTTCACTCCAACAGTCTACTCCTCGATCCTCATCATTGTTTTCCCCTATTACTACTTTTAATTCATAATCTTTTTCTAATAATCCGTTGGGCCATGTATGTTTTACAGTCGCAGTGACAATATTGTTTGGACCTGACTCAACAAATGTCAAATAGTCTTCAGGATATTGGGTAGATGCCCATTGAGTATCACTTTCTTTTTCTCCTACCCATATAAAATCAAAAAGTATATCGTCTCCATCCGGGTCATAACCTCTTGCTGTGTAAGTATATTCAATTCCTCCCTCAACTTCTGTTTCTCCATTTAAACTACCTTCTATAATAATTGGAGGTGAGTTAATATTTTCTATCTTGATTTCTTTCAGATTATGTGCTTGACAAGTAACTGATAAGCTTACAGCAGATATTACGGCTAAAATAATTATAAATATCTTTTTTTCCATATTTATCACATCGATAAATATATTGTCCACACTAATATATAAAATTTACTATAAAAATATTATTCTAGTAAAAAAATCTGAATTTTTAAGGCCTCAACCTGCCAAAACAAATATACTCAACATTAGAATTTAAGGTTCTTGCAAAAACAATTTCTTTATTAACTGAATGAGCAAGACGAACAGCTCTGCTAAATTCAGACCATAAACTAGTAAAATTCTTATCTACAACATGAACAAGGTACTCAGCATGAATATGGTCAGGATGACCAGTATAAACACGAAAATTAGTTCCAAACTTAAAACCAGTTTTAATAACAAGATTTCTATTCTTTAAATCTCTAAAAACAGAAAATTCTTCTAAAATATTTTCGTGTCTTTTCTTTGCATATTTTAAAAATTTTGTTTTAGAAACCTTTTTTTCGTTTTTATCTTCCAAAGTTAATGCTTTTTTATCTAGAAGATACAAAGCTTCAACAAAAGAAATCTGCAAGGCAGGACCAAAGGGTTTTCCGAAAAACTCCTTTTCAAATAAATTTTTTGTTTTCTTCTCATCAAAAATAAGAACCCTATCATCTAAAACAAGACCCTTAATTTTACTAAAACTACCTGGTTTAATTTCACCTTTAAAATCTACATTTGATACTTTATAATAAGTTATATCTCCTTCGTCATCAACAATAGCTATCCATAGACTAGAATTTTTAGGAATTTTTTTAATTAATTTATGGGTTTTTTCTATATCAAAGAAATCTCTTTCAGAAAAAACACAGACAAAAAATTCAATTTCACTTTCTTTTTTAGCATATTGATTTAGATCAAAAATACTTTTTTCATTACTTACTTTTACAACCTGTCCTCTTTTTCTAAGATCCTTAAAAACTAAATATTTAATTTCAAAATCTTTAATTTCTCTTGATGAAATTCTTACAAGAGTTTCAAAATCTATTATTGTTTTATCACTTTTTATTTTTATTTTTTCTTCATCAAGTAAAAAACACCCTTCAATTAAATTTATTTCTAAAAAACCACCGGAACACGTTTTCCCCATACGGCTTTTATTGTAGAGTCTGCCAATATCTTTTGCTTTTTTGACAATTATTTTCTTGTCTATGAGTTCTCCTGTTATCATCATTTTAAACACTATTTGGAAAAAATAAATAATTATTTGTTTTTTTTGTAATAATCTTTTATACTTCTTGGGATTTCATTATTAGGATAATTATAGCTTTTTTTGTCAAAAGAATGTTTTTTGTATTTCCCGCTCTTTTTCTTAGTTTCTCCCCCGTCTTTATTTACATATCCAACAACAATTAATCCTATTCCAAGACCGGCAATTATTCCAATAAAAAATCCAACTCCAGTTCCTACAATTATGAATGCAAGAGATAACAAATTTCTATTTGATGAAACCTCAGGTATTCCAACATATGTTGAGCGGCCAGTACCGCAAGTTGTGTTTGTAAAGCTGAGTGCTCCTGCAATCATTCCTGAATATTTATAGTACATAAGAGCAGAATCATAGGATGTTTCATTTCTAAGGCTTTCAGCGTATTCATAGTAGCTAACAGCAAGGACAGGTTCAATTCCTTTTTTTCTACTATTCTCAATATTGTTATTAGCACTATCACTTGCTAAATCAAGTTTTGACTCTGCATCAGTACCAATTATTTCTATTGCAAGGTTTGCTTTGACAAGTGCTTCAAGTGCTTCAAATAGAGCAGCAGAAGTATAACCTTTATCTACATCATCTTGAGCTGTCTCAAGTAAAGTACTTGCCTCACTTAAATAACTAAGAGAATCACTATAAGAACTACTGATTTCACCAATTATAACATTTGAATAAACTGTTGATTGCCGCGCTTCTTCAATATATTCAAGGGCAAGATTTTCAACTGTTTCATTTGTAAGTGTGCCGGTATCATTAAACTTGGTACCTATGTCAAGCCACCATTGGACACTATTGCATCTTTCTGCAATAAATGCCATATTGTATAGGAAATCCATTACATCAGAAAAGCTGAAAAAACCATTGTTTTCATAGCTATTTTTAGAGGATTTTAAATAAGTTCCAGCTTCTGAAACTCTTCTCTGTGCAGCACCTACACTCTGAAGGGTTATATATCCATTTATTTCAGCATTTTTTGCATTTTTACTTGTGTTTTCATGTAAATTTTCTATATCAGATATTAATCCTTCAATCCAGGTTTTATTTCCTTCTTTTTTGTAATATTTAAGTGTGTAATTTACAAAACGGGAGTGTATCAAACTCTGAAATGATTTACTAGTACTAGTATAATAAAGATTTTCATCATACCACTTATTTGCCCCTTCTAAAGTTTTTTCTGCATTATCAATTTCTTCTTCAATGTAATCTCTATACCGCTCAGGAGGATAATTTGGTATATTTGTTTCTTCAAATTCTTCTTTAACCTTATTCAATGAGTTACTCGATTCATCTAAAAGCATTTCAGCCAATGGTTTCATAGAGGTATTATAATCAACAGTGCTAATAGACTCATTTGATCCATATATGTCAAATCTATGACCTGTAAAATACTCAAGCGCATCGTTTATATCTTCAATTTCATTTACTTCCATACCATAGTTATCCATTGCATATTCTGCTACGTTTCTAGTAACAGGTTTTGTAACAGTTCTTTTCCATATCCCTTGAGTTTCAGTTTCAGCTACCATCTCGGTATAGGTCATCTGACCAGAGGGTACAAGGAATCTTTCAGCACCTACAGAGTTTGCAGCATCTATTTTATGGGTAATTCCTCCTATTGGGCCAATACTTCCATCAGGATTTATCATACCAGTCATAACTGTTTTATTATCAATATTCCAGTTCTCTAAAAGAGATACAGTTGCAACGGTCATAATTCCGCCTGCAGAAGGCCCTCCAATTACAGGTGCAGAGGTACGAACTACAAAGAAATAATCAAAATTATTAGGATCAACCTTACATGTTTCATCGTTTTGAACAAGAGTACTGGCTACTTTAACTGCAAGACGTGCAGAGCCCTGCATATCTACTTGTGTTAAAGGCAGCGTATCAACAAAGACTCTTCCGCTACCGTTATTTTGAATGGTAACTGACACTGTAGAGATAACACCTACATATCCGGAGTCAGTTGTTGCAACAGCCGGTGCATACATTGTAACATTTCTATATATAACAGATTGTGTACCCTCATATATCTCACCAGTTACTAATTCCTCAGTGGAATATATGGGCATGGTAGATAGTAATAAAAATATCAGTAAAATTGCTGTAAATTTCTTAATCATATATTATTCTTGACCTCCCTTGTGATTTATAGCTCAATACTAATTTGAAAATATAATAAACGTTACTTGTTAAAAAATCTTTTTACTATAACTTTTTCTCCTCCAATATTTTTAAGTAGGGGAATTTAATACCATCCTCATCTTATAATAGCATAAAATAATTATTAAAAAAGCAAAAATTTAGCGGAGGCAAAAAATAATGGTAAAAATACACGAGCAGATATTAAGAGATGCTCATCAATCAATGCTTGCAACACGTATGAGAACAGAAGATATGTTGCCAATATGTGAAAAACTTGATCAAGTAGGATACTTTTCTATGGAAGTATGGGGTGGAGCAACATTTGATGTTCCAATTAGATATTTAAACCAGGATCCATGGGAGCGTATTAGAAAATTAAAAGAAGCTATGCCAAACACACCTATGCAGATGCTTGAGCGTGCTATGAACATTGTAGCATATTGGAATTTTCCTGATGATGTTGTAAAAAAATTCATATTTTTAGCTAAAAAAAATGGTGTTGATTATTTTAGAATATTTGATGCTTTAAATGACCTTCGAAACTTAGAAGTACCTATGAAAGCAGTAAAAGAAGAAGGTGGCCATGTGCAAGCCTGTATGAGTTATACTATTTCACCAATTCATACAGTTGATTATTATGTAGAAAATTTCAAAAAACTTGAAAAAATGGGTGCAGACAGCCTCTGTATAAAAGATATGGCTGGTATGATCTCACCACAACGTGCTTATGATATTATAAAAGGATGTAAGGATGCTGGAATTAAACTTGAAATGGACCTTCATTCACACTGCACAAGTGGTATGACTGGTATGGCATATCAAAGAGCAGTTGAAGCAGGAGTAGATATAATTGACACTGCAATTTCACCAATTTCTGGAGGTACTGCAGCACCACCAACAGAAAGTATAGTTGCAGCATTAAAAGACACAAAGTGGGATACTGGTTATGATATGGATTTACTTATTGAAATTAGAAAATATTTCTTGAAAATTTGGGATAAATATAGACATTTACATCGGTTCAATGCATTAAAAACTGATCCAAGTGTAACAGTTCATCAGGTTCCAGGTGGAATGCTTTCTAATTTAATATTTCAGTTAGAAGAACAAGGTGCTCATGGTAAATATCAAGAAATCTTAGCTGAAACAGCAAAAGTAAGAGCTGAACTTGGTTATCCGCCACTTGTAACACCAACAAGCCAGGTAGTTGGAGTACAAGCTGTTATGAACGTTCTACATGGAAGATACAAAGTTATTCCAAAAGAAACAAAAAATTATTGTAAAGGAATGTATGGTAAACCTCCTGCTGAAATCGATTCAAAAATTATGAAAAAGGTACTTGGCAAAAATTACAAAGACGAAGTAATCGACTGCAGGCCTGCTGATTTACTAGAACCAATGTGGGAGAAGAGAAAATCAGAATTAAAAGAACATGATGTAGAAATCAATGATGAAAATGTTATGACCTATGCAATTTATCCACAAGTTGGACTTAAGTTTTTAAAAGGAAAAGCTAAACCTGAATTCACTTCAGATGAACTACCATTACCTATTGATCATAAACTAACCCGCGGTATGGTCAAACAGTCGTTTCCAGAAGCTGATGATTTATATCTTGAAACTGAGCCACCTGAGAAAAGATCGGGACCCGCTCAAATTCCAACAGAGTTTGATGTAGAAGTTGACGGTGAACCATATGAAGTAAAAGTGAACCCAAAAGGCGGATTTATGGTTGCAGGTGGAGAGGCATCTGGAGACGTGCCACCTAAGGATGTTGAAGGCGGAGTAAAATCAAACATGCAGGGAACAATTCTTTCAATAAAAGTCAAAAAAGGTGACAAAGTCAAAAAAGGTGATATCATTGCTACAGTTGAAGCAATGAAGATGGAACAAGAGATCTCAACAGAAAAAGATGGAGAAGTAAAAGAAATCTTCATAAATGAAGGAGACTCCGTTGCAAATGGAGATCTTATAATGCAAGTTTTATAAGTTATGTTTTGAGGGAAAAATAATGTTAAATAAAGTACTCATAGCAAACCGTGGTGAAATAGCGGTTCGTATAATGAGAGCATGTAAAGAATTGAATATTCCTACTGTTGCAGTTTATTCTGATGCTGATCAAAAAGCACTTTTTGTAAAATACGCCGATGAAAGATATAATATCGGCCCAGGCCCAGCAAGCCAGAGTTATCTAAATAAACAAAAAATAATCGATGCAGCATTAAAAGCAGAAGCCGATGGAATTCATCCAGGATATGGATTTATGGCTGAAGATGCAGAATTTGCTGAAATGTGTCATAAAAACAATATTGAGTTCATAGGTCCTCCAGTTAGCGCGATGAAACTAATGGGGTCAAAAATTGATTCCAAAAAATCAATGATGAAAGCAGGAGTTCATGTTGTTCCAGGTGTCACTGAAGCAATAAAGGACCATGAAAAAGCAAAAGATGTCGCTCATGAAATCGGTTATCCAGTTATGCTTAAAGCATCTGCTGGCGGCGGCGGCATTGGCATTCAAAAAGTTGACGATGGAAAACAGATGGAAAAGGCTCTTACCAGTGTAAAACAACTTGCTAAAAACAGTTTTGGAAATGATGCTGTTTTTATTGAAAAATTTATAGGTGATCCACGTCACATTGAGTATCAAGTTATTGGTGATAAAGAAGGAAACATTATTCATTTATATGAACGTGAATGTAGTGTTCAAAGACGCCATCAGAAACTTATTGAAGAAACTCCAAGTTGTGCATTAACTCCAGAGCTTCGCGAGGAAATAGGAAAGCAAGCGGTGCTTGCTGCTGAAACTGCAGGATATTATAACGCAGGAACTTGTGAGTTCATGTTTAAAGATGGTAAATATTATTTTTTAGAGATGAACGCACGATTGCAGGTCGAGCATCCCATTACTGAAGCTACAACTGGAGTAGATCTAGCTCGTGAGCAACTAAGAGTTGCATCAGGGTTGGAACTAGAAAACAAACAAAGTGATATACAACCGAGAGGACATGCAATAGAGTGTCGTGTTAATGCTGAGGATCCTTTGAATAATTTTGCACCAGCTCCTGGAAAAATCGTTCGTTATGCTGAACCATCTGGCCCTGGAATAAGGATAGATTCGGGTGTTTATCAAGGTTTTACAATTCCACCTTTCTATGACTCAATGATTGCAAAATTAATTATCTGGGCAGAGAATAGAAACAGATGTATTGAAAGAACAAAAAGAGCTCTATGGGAATTTCAGATAGGTGGAGTAAGACATAATATTCCTTTCCATCAAGTTGTAATGAACAATGCACAATGGATCAAAGGTAAATACGATACTAGTTTTATCCCTAGATATAAAATTTTAGATTCTGTAATTGAGCATGTAAAAGAATTAAAAGCACAGTCCTCAACACCAAAAACAGCTGCAGCTATGGCTGCTGTTCAAGCTGTAATTACTGCTGCAAATAGCTCAAAGAAATAAAAATAGTTGTCAGTACTTTTATTTTAAGTACTTCAACTAAAATTTATCTTTTATTAAATTGTTTAAACTAGGAAAATTGTTTCTCAATGTTTCAAGTAAATTATAGTTTATTATAGATTTTGTTTTTGGTAGTGTAAATGATATAGTAGTTATATCACTCATCCTTCCGAATTCATCTTTTGTAAATATTTCAATGTCCAAGTCTTTTCCTTCGCGTGGCCCTTCTCCGTAAGTATGAGTAAACGTATGTTCTGTTCCGCTATCTACAAAACCATAGTCATCAGAAGGTGTACTATCATCCCATAGTATTGTATAAAGAATTTTATCCTCATTTGGATCTGTAGATTTAACTGTTATATCATAGGTGCCGGCACCTACTTCATCTCCGTTATTTATATCACTGCTAATAATGGCTGGTTTAGTAGGAGGATCATGATTTTCTAATACTACAACTGGATTTTTTGTTTCAACTGCATGATCATCAGGTGCTTGCTCACCTGGTTCTACTCCATCGTCATAATACTCACATCTAATATATAATGAATATCTTTGTTCATATACTCCTGTTGCCCCCCATTCTTCCCAAGGATAGTCCCTGCTGAAATCAACCGTAGTGCTGATTGTTTTTTCCCAAGGATAGCCTTCTATTATTACATCATCTTTTACTATTTCCTCATTTATTATGTAGCCTTCTGCAGGGTATTTTCTCATTTCAATTTTAAAAACCCAGGTTTCAGTATTTAACAATTTTTCGTTTAAAATTTTACAATTAAAATTAAAGGTTACTGGGATTACTGTTTCGCTGTCAGGGATATTAAGATCCAAAACAAGATCACCTAGTTCGATAGATGCATCAGTACTTGTACTATCAATTATTAAATCAGCAATGTTCATATCTACTGGATCTGATTTTAAATTATTTTCAGTTTTTACTGTTTTGCTATCAATTTTTATTCCTATTGCCGAGAAACTAGATATTACTAGCATAAAAAATATAGCAGATATTACAAATTTTTTCCACATCTCTTTCACCTTTTAAAGACAGATATAAAAATGTAGATTTATTATATAAAGCTACTTATTAATAACTACAAAACTTTTTTTTATCATTTCTCAAAGATAAAACAATCTCAAAAATAATAACAAAATAGTTGTAAAAAAAGAAAAAAAATTATTTTTATTTTCTGATTAGATCTAAGGATGTTAATTCTTCAGAAAGTTTATCTACTGCCTTTGAAACATCCTCAGTTTGTCTGGCACCAGTACATACAATTTTACCTGAACCAAAAAGTAGCATTGCAACCTTTGGTTCATCTATACGATAGACAAGACCCGGGAATTGCTCTGGTTCATACTCGACGTTTTCAAGACCTAAACCCATAGCAACCTCGTTGAGGTTTAACTCTGTTCCAAGATCAGAAATTGCAACAATATTCTGAATTACAATTTTCAAATCCTTATCTTTGTATACCTCAACACCAAGTTTTCTAAGTTTTTCAGCGATAATATTAACTGTTCTTTTTACATCTTCAACATTTTTTGCACCAGTGCAATTAGCTTTTCCGCTTCGGAATAATAATGTAGCAGTTTTTGGGTCGCTTAAACGATATACTAGCCCTGGAAATTGCTCTGGTTCATACTCTGCGTCTTCTAAAGATTGTGCTATTACGTCTAAATCTAGCTTATCAGCAAAAGATGTAGACGCAACAATATTTTCTACAATTACTTCTGGCATAATTTATTTTCCTCCTTTTTATAAGGCTCCAATAGATGTAAGTTTTTCTTTTATCATATCTATTGATTCTGTTGCTTCTTCAAAATCTTTAGCTCCGGTGCATACAATTTTTCCGGAGCTGAATAAAAGTAGTACGATACAGCTGTCTTTTTCTCTATAAATCAAACCGGGAAACTCCTTAGGTTCATAATGAACATTTTGAAGCATTAACCCATTTGAAATAGAACTTAGATGCAGCTCTTTTTTAATATCTGTCGAAGCAACAATACTTTCTATTTCTACTTTATAATCTTTTTCAATGGAAAGACCTATATTATTTAGTTTATCAATTGTTTTTTTGATTGCATTTTCTGCTTCTTCCTTTTTTTTTGCACCGGTACATAGAATTTTACCGTTTGATAGAATAATTGTAACAATTTTTTTTGGACTATGCTTGATTGATAAACCTTCGAATTCGTTTGGATTGTAGTTGGCATTTGGTATTTTCTCTGATAAATGTTCGATATCAAAGGAGTCTTTGAGTTCAATAAAACAAACTATGTTTTCAATTGTTATATCTGACATAATTTTTGCCTTCCCTCCCTGAAGTATATAAAGGCCTTTTATAAACGTTATGATGAAAAAATCGATATTTTTTACCAAATATCGTCAATATCTAAACCTGCTTCACTTTTTTTATTACTAGTTTTTTTCTTATTTTTCCCCTTATTATTTACTTTATCCAGCATATCTCGGAATTCACTTGTCTTATATTCTATTCTTCGTTCACAGCTTGCAACAGCAAGTTCTCCCCTGGTCTTTTCAATTAAACCTCTTACCATATCCTGTTTCTTTTTTATAGGTATAAGACCTGAAGGGTAATCAAATCTTATTATTACATCATAAATATCTTCCATCATATTTAGGTAATCATCAGCTTTGTTTGGATCACTTTTTCTAATTGTATCTAGTGAGCTTCTTCTTAGTTCTCCAACAAGATCACATAATCCTAACAGATAAGAGCTGTAGGTTGTTTGGATCTCATCAGGATCAGGTAATTCTTTTCCCTTCATTATATTTGAAAAACACATAGCTTCAACAAGTTCTTGAGCAGCATTTTCAACAAAACCTGCATGATATATTTCAGGATACTCTTTTGTAAAATCATAAAGTTCTACAAGTTTTTTTGAGGCGTTTTCAATATTATTTTTAGCTTTTTTATTCTGATGAATCTTTTGTATTGCTTTTCTGCAGTTTATTATAATTTCTCTGGAGTATTTTAGTGCTTTTTCTCTTGTTTTATCTTTGTTATCAATTCTTTTTTCGATTTTATTTGCGATTTTACCAAGGTTTTTCATGTTGAAATAATAAGCAACCAGTATTGTTAAAGTTTTTTATAAAAAAATAAAAAAAAAGGTTTTTAGATTTTTATCAGTTGTTTTAATATGGGAAATAGGTATGGATGACTTCGTAGGAATCTAAATAACATTGAATTTACATATTGTTTGTTTTTAGGCATACTAACAACGAGTGGTTCACTCCAATCACTCTCTTTTAATTCTGGTACATCTCGTGCTTTTACTTTTACCTGATAATCGCCTTTTTCATGCCAAGTGTTTTCTATTTCAACAATTTCGCCAGAATCATATGGTCCTTCCCAACCACTATCTGTTCCATCCCCCCATGAAAATATTATTTGCACTCTATCTCCATCTGGGTCAACGCAACTTGTTGAATAGGTATAAGAATTACCCGGGGAGCCTGATGTTTCACCAGATGGTCTGCTTGGCGCTTCAGGTGGTCTATTTGGTTCTTCTTGCTCTATTGGACACTCAACTATAAAATAATTCAAATTAGTTCCATATGGTGCAAGAGCTCCAGACCATCCATTTGTTGAGTTCCATATGCCTGTTTCTACAACAGTTCCCTCACTATCATTATGTTGATTTTTATCATGAGCTATTGTAACTGAAAAATTACCATCTTCCTGTTCAGTTATACCAACAACTGAAACCGTGTGACCTCCTATTTCCATTTCAATATCTTGATCCTCATCCATTTCATCTGCAATTCTTCCAATATCTGATTTGTTAAAACGTCGTGTACTTACATTTATGTTGTTTTCTTGCATGTAATTGTTTTTATCTTCATACCATGCATTTCTTTGACCTTCATCTCTTGAATCATCATGAAAAATCCAGCAACCTGGACTAGCTGTGGTATTAAAATTACAAGCTTCTTTCATTTTTTCTATAGTTAAATTCGAAGTGTTAAGTCCCATGTTATGTGCATCATTTAAAAATTGCAAGCTATTTGATACTGCGGTTGGTGCACACTCGCCAGGTCCTGCTTGTTGATTTGGAAAATTAAGATTTCTATGTTGTTCTGGTTCAATTGCTGCACTTCCTTCAACTGGTACTGCACCAGTAATTTCGGTTATCATATCAAAATCAAGTGCGGCATCAAAAACAATATACTCGTCATCTTCAATTGGTCTTTCATCTGTAATTGAGGGCGGTGTTTCCAATATATCTTCAGTTAAACTAATTCCATAATAGATAAATCCGATGTCCTCTCCAATCTCAGTTGGAAGTGGGAACCAAAACCTTTGGGTTTGCTCGTCACTAGATCCCATGACACTAATTACTGGTACATTTTTGATACCCCAAATTTCATATGCATTTAAATTCAGATAAAGGATATCATTAGATCCAACAAACGTTAATTCTGCTACTCCCCAGTTTGAATTTTCTGTTTCAACTCCATTAAGATTAAAGTTTAATTGATAAAACGATATGTCAGTAATTTCGCCTTGGTTAGAAATATCAATATTTTCTTTTGATTCATTCAAATCAATTGACACTACCCCTTGGATTGTAATTAGCATCATAACACAAAATGTTGCATAAATTATTTTTCTCATATGTTTTGTTCCCCCTAATTTACAAGTTTATAACAAATATAATATAAACTAAGAATATAAATTTTTCTAGGATAAAGTAAAATAAAGTAAAAAAATAGAATTAGTAATTTAAAAAATTACAAGAATTTTTTATTGACACAAAAATCTGGTTCTTCATCATTTAAAACTTTTATAATTTGATCTGCACAAACTGTTCCAGCACGAGTCTGCCCTTCTTTAGTAGCAGCACCTAAGTGAGGAGTTAAAATAACATTATCAAGAGAAAATAATGGGCTTTTTTCAGGTGGTTCATTTTCATAGACATCAAGTGCGGCACCAGCAATATCTCCATTTTTTAAAACATCATATAGTGCTTCTTCATCAACTGTCCCACCACGCGCACAATTAACTATATATGCACTAGGTTTCATCTTTGAAATCATCTCCTTATTTACTATATGATGTGTTTTAGGATTATGTGGAACATGTAAAGATATATAATCAGATTTTTTCATTATTTCAGCTAATTCTTCTACTTTTTCAATATTTTCTTTTTTCATATCTTCTTTTGATACAAATGGATCATATCCAATTACATCCATGTTAAATGTTTGAGCAAGATTTGCAGTATAAGTTCCAATGTTCCCAGTACCAATAAGTCCAAGTGTCTTTTCGTTAAGCTCATTTCCTTTCAGTTTCTTTTTTGCCCATTCTCCTTTTTTCATTGTTTTATCTGCAACTGAAATATGTCTAGATAGAGCAATCATATGACCAATAGAAAGTTCAGCAACAGATGCCGTAGCACCAGTTGGACTATTTACAACAGGAATGCCCTTTTTCCCTGCTGTTTCAATATCGATATTATCAACACCAATTCCAGCACGTCCAATCACCTTTAAGTTACCTTCAGCGCCTTTTTCAACAACTTCAGTAGTGACCTTTGTACCACTTCTTACAAGAATTCCATCAAAATTTTTTATATCCTCAACAAGTTTTTCAGGTTCTCTTTTGTTTGTATCTACTTCAAAACCAGCATCTTCTAATTTTTTTATTGCTTCTTCGGCAAGTTTGTCATTTATAAGTATTTTCATAAATTATCCCCCATTTTGATTTGATGTATAAAAAAATACATTAAAATCTTTATGCTAGATGATCAAGTCTAAAATCAATACCAGGAAACTCTGCTTCTTCACCAAGCTCCTCTTCTATTCTTAAGAGTTGGTTGTATTTAGCATTACGATCAGATCTTGCAGGAGCACCTGTTTTAATCTGACCACAACTTGTTCCAACGGCTAGATCTGCAATAAAACTATCTTCGGTTTCACCACTTCTATGAGAAACAACAGCAGTCCATCCCTGGTCATGAGCCATTTTTATTGCATTCAAGGTTTCAGTGACAGTCCCTATCTGATTGAGTTTTATTAATACAGAATTAGCAGCCCCGAGTTCAATTCCTTTTTTTATTCTCTTAGTGTTTGTCACAAAAAGATCATCACCAACGATTTGAATCTTCGTTCCAATTTTTTTTGTAATATCTACCCATGAATCCCAGTCATCTTCGGCTAGACCATCCTCAATACTTACAATAGGATATTTTTTTGTAAGATCAACATAGAAATCAACCAATTCTCCACCTGAAAAAGACTTTTTTCCAATTTTATATGTACCATTATAAAAAAACTCACTACTAGCTGGGTCCATAGCAATTTTTATTTCCCCAGAATAACCAGCGTTTTCAACAGCTTTAAGCATTATGTCAAGTCTATCATTAACATCAGTCATATCTGATGGTGCAAAACCACCTTCGTCACCAATAAGAGTGCCACCTGCTCCATATTTTTGTTTTAGAAGTTTAGCTAGGTGTTGGTAACTCTCACTTACCATTCTAATACCTTCGCTAAATGATTTAGCACCAGTTGGCATGAGCATATGTTCTTGGATAGAATTTTCCTGACCCGCGTGTTTACCCCCGTTTATCACATTACACATTGGAACAGGAAGCATATGTGGAATTACTCCAAACAATTCGCCGATGTGCTCGAAAAGACCAAGCCCTTTTGATGCCCCACCTGCTTTTGTAACAGCCATGCTAACAGGTAGAATTGCATTAGCACCAAGATTTTCTTTGTTCTCTGTCCCATCAATTTTTAGCATAACATTATCAATTGTTTCCTGAGCATTAGGATCAAGACCGATAAGTTTTGGTTTTATTTTTTTATTTACATTTTTAACTGCTTTAAGAGTTCCTTTTCCAAAATAACGTGATTTATTATTATCTCTTAGTTCAAGTGCTTCATGTTGCCCTGCACTTGCACCACTTGGCGTCATTGCTCTAAATATTCCATGATCAGTTACAACATCTACTTCTACAGTTGGGTGTCCACGGCTGTCTAGTACTTCTCTTGCCTTGATATTTATTATCTCAGACATGTCTTTTCTCCTATATGCTAAATTCTTTTTCCTATATTGTACTCATTTATTTTAAATCTATCTTTTTATAGAGCATTTTTAGAAACACTTAATAATAATTCTATGTTTTATTGTTCAGAGGTAATTGGAGGTAAGAAATTATGCCATGGCTATATATAATAGCAATATTAGTAATTTTTTTGATTTTGATACTTGCGTCAGCAATAAAAATAATGTCCGAGTATCAAAGAATAGTTGTATTCCGACTGGGTAGATTTGTAGGTGTAAAAGGACCAGGTCTAGTGTTTGTAATCCCAATAATTGATAATTTTATGAAACTAGATTTAAGAACACGTGTAATCGATGTTCCAAAACAAAGAGTCATAACTGAAGACAATGTAACAGTTGATGTGGACGCTGTAGTATATTTTAGGATAGTTGACCCTGAAAAAGCAGTAATAGAAGTTCAAAGATATGATGTTGCAACAGGCCTTCAGGCTCAAACCACCTTAAGAGATGTTCTAGGAAGACAAGACTTAGATGAACTACTTTCAAACAGAGAAGAACTAAATAAAAGCCTACAGGCTATAATAGATAGCGCAACTGATCCATGGGGCATAAAAGTATCAGCCGTAACAATTAGAGATGTATCAATTCCTGATGAAATGCTTAGAGCTATTGCAAAACAAGCTGAGGCCGAAAGAGAAAAAAGAGCAAGAATTATAATTGCAGATGGAGAGTTTCAGGCATCAAAAAAGATGACTGATGCAGCAAAACTTTATCAAGAAACACCAATTGCTTTAAGATTACGTGAACTGCAGACCCTAGCTGAAATTGCAAGGGAAGGAAATCTTATTGTTGTTCCAGGTGGAGACATTGGTAGAGTAGCTGGAATTGCAAAAGCAGTTAACCAAGAAGTTAAAAAATAATGAAAATTAAAAAATATTTTCTTTTTTTATTTTTTATTGCAATTTTCTTTGCAATTGTTAGCTCTAATACTATTGCTTCAAATGTTTTAACTGTTGAAATAGAAGGAACTATTAATCAATCAACAGTTGAAATTTTTAAAGAAGCAATCAATAGAGCAGATAGTGAAAAATCTGAAGCAATAATTTTATTATTAAATACACCGGGTGGCGGTCTTCAGGAGACTTTTGATATTGCAAATCTCATAAATAAAAGTGAAATTCCTTTTGTAGGTTTTGTCTGCCCACAAGGATCATATGCATGGTCAGCTGGAACTTTTATTTTAATGAGCACACACATTGCAGCTATGTCAGATAATACTGTTATTGGTTCTTGTCAACCAGTTGAGGTTACACCTACTGGTTCAAGATTAATAAATGATTCAAAAACAATTAATGCACTTAAAAAATGGATTTCAACAAGAGCTGAGATGTATAATAGAAATGGATCTATTGCTGAAAAGTTTGTAACAAAAAATCTTAATTTAGGCGAAACTGAAGCATTGGAATCAGGTGTAATTGAGTTTGTCTCCTCTGATATTAGTTCTTTATTAAAGGATATCCATAATACAACAGTTTCAACAGAAAAAGGTAATGTCACACTAAATACAATTGATGCAGAAGAAATAGGTTATTCCCCGTCCATAAAAATACTATTTATGGAGTTTTTTTCAAATCCTATTTTAGTATCTCTTCTTTTTATGCTGGGGGTATTTGCATTAATATTTGGTATATCTTCTCCTGGTTTTGGAGCAGAGGTATTCGGGGTAATTGCAATATTATTGGCTCTTATAGGGTCTGGTTTTTCAATTTCAATACTTAGTATAATTTTTATAGTAATTGGAGTTTTACTTTTTGTAATAGAAATATATGTAACACCCGGATTTGGTGTAATTGGTATCGGCGGAATAATAAGTTTATTAATTGGAAGCATATTTCTGATACCAAGTTATCCAAATAGGAATTGGTTGATTACCATGGATTGGATTCAGGATGCATTAATAGTTGTAATAGCAGTAGTAGTTGTAATATCAGTTTTCTTTTTGTTTCTATTATACAAAATTTTAAAAAGCATAAAAAGAAAAAGAACCTCTAATGTTTTTGTTGGTGAAAAAGCAATAGCAGCAGATAGAGTTACACCTAATAGCCCAGGTTATGTAAAATTTAAAGGAGAATATTGGAAGGCAACATCTGATGAAATAATTGAAGAAGACAAAAATGTTGTAATAGTTGATAGGAAAGGCTCTACCTTAAAAGTCAAAAAAGCGGATTGACCCCAAAGTTAAATAACACCCTCTTTTTTCCCAAGGCAAGGTAATTTAAAATGAACAATGGTATAAAATTTCAATTTCTCGGCGGCGTCGAAGAAGTCGGAAAACTTTCTATGGTACTTGATATAGCGGATAGTAAATTTTTGTTTGAATATGGTATGAGCCCTGGTAAACCACCAGAATATCCTATGCATCCACCAATGGTAGATATGGTATTTCTTACTCATTCTCATCTTGATCACTCTGGAATGATTCCCTGGCTTTTCACCCGTGATGGTCAAAAAATTCTTACTACAAATCTAACTGGAGAGATATCAAATCTACTTCATAAAGATTCTATAAAAATAGCTAAAAGTGAGGGCTATGCTGTACCTTATAGTAATGCTGAAGTGAAAAAAGCAAAACATAGTATTATTCCAGTAAAACCAAAGCAAAATAAGATGCTTGGTGAAAACCTTGATTTAAAATTTCATGATGCAGGACATATTCCTGGTTCATTAATGTTTGAAATAATAGGTGATAAAAAAATTCTTTTCACTGGTGATATAAATACAGATGATACAAGAATTGTAAAAGGTACAAAACCTGTGGATTGTGATATATTATTTTTAGAGGGAACATATGCAGGTAGAGATCATCCTAAAAAAAGAGAAGAAATAGAAAAAGAAATGCTTGATAAAATTGATGAAATTATTAAGCGTGGTGGAACAGCTGTTCTTCCAGCCTTTGCTGTATCTCGTTCACAGGAAATTGCCATGATTCTTAGAAAATCAGGTTATAATGTTTGGTTTGATGGAATGGGCAGGAAGGTATCAAAAATATTCTTGAGGCATTCTAATTATTTAAGATCTCCAGGTGATCTTAAAAAAGCTATAAACAAGATAAATATGGTTCATTCTGATCATGGTAGAAAACTTGCCGTTAAAAAAGCAGATGTAATTTTGACTTCTAGTGGTATGATGGATGGAGGGCCAGTACTTAGTTATATGAACCAATTAAAAAACGATACAAAAAGCGGTGTCGTACTAACAGGATATCAGGTGCCTGATAGTAACGCAAGGCGTCTAATTGATACAGGAATGCTTGATTTCTATGGAGTTAAAGAAAAAATTTCTTGCGAGGTAGACTATTTTGATTTATCTGCACACTCCGGGCATAGTGAACTTATTGATTTTGCTAAAAAATGTAACCCTGAAAAAATTGTTCTGATGCATAGTGATAATAGAGAGGCATTGGTTGAGCCTTTATCTGAATTTTCTGAAGTATTTATGCCTTCAACTGGTGAAATGATGGAATTAAAATAGATATTTTTGAGGAATTAAAAATATGGCAGAGATTTCACAAAGACAACGATATGATCTTAAGCGAACACTTGAAGAGCTTAAAGATTGTAAAGGAAGACACACTGAACTTATTTCTTTATATGTTCCGCCGTCAAAACAAATCTATGATGTAACCTCATATCTGAAAAATGAGCTTTCAGAATCACAAAATATTAAATCAAAAACTACCCGTAAAAACGTTCTTTCTGCTATTGAGTCTATTCTGAGTAGAATAAAAACCTTCAAAAACCCGCCTGAAAATGGCATAGTTTTTTTTGTAGGTCATAAAAGCGTTGGCGCTGATCAAACCGAGATGGTTCAATATGTAATTGAGCCTCCTCTTGAAATTAATACTTTTTTATATCGGTGCGACTCTGAGTTTTATTTAGATCCCTTGCTTGATATGCTTACTGAAAAAGAAATCTATGGGCTTTTACTTATTGATAGAAGGGAGTGTACTATTGGAATACTACGTGGTAATCGTGTAGAGCTTTTGAAATATATGACCTCTCAAGTTCCTGGAAAACATGGTAAAGGCGGTCAGTCTCAACGTCGTTTTGAAAGATTAACAGAGATTGCTGCACATGAATGGTTTCAGAAAGCTGCTGAAAAAGCTAGTGATATTTTTAGAGAGCATGAAGAAATCAAAGGAATTTTTGTTGGTGGGCCTGGTCCTACAAAACAATACTTTGTTGAAGAGGAATATCTTCATTATGAAATACAAGATAAAATAGTTGAAACTTTTGATACTGGTTATACTGACGAGTTTGGTCTTAGAGAACTTGTGGATGCAGCATCAAAAACTAGAACTGATCTAAAGGTTTCAAAAGAAAAAAATCTTATGAAACGGTTTTTAAAAGAGGTTACAAAAACAGATAATAATCTTTCAATTTATGGGGAAAATCAGGTTAGAAAGGCACTTCAGATGGGTGCAGTAGATACCCTTCTCTTATCTGAAAATCTTCGTAGGTATAGAATTAAATTAGTATGTCCTACATGCAATTTTTCAGAGACACAAACATTGACAGAAGAAAAATTGGAAGATTTTGAACCTCCAGATTGTCCAAAATGTAATACTCCAACTCCTATGGAAATTGATAAAAAAGTAGATTTAATAGATGAGCTTTCCGATTTGGCAGAAAAAACCAGTGCTGTTGTAGAAATCATTTCACTTGGTAGCGAGGAAGGGGATTCTCTTGACTCTGCATTCAATGGAGTCGCAGGAATACTTAGATATGCATTAGAATTTTGATATTATAATAGTATTAATATAAAAGACTGTAATTATGACAAAAATAAGGGTATAATAAATATCAATTTTAAAATTAATTTAATTTAAACCGATGGTTTTATAAATAATGAAATATATTAATAGTATAGGGAAATAACATGACAGCTCGAGATGATTTCAAATCATTTATACCTTCAAAGAAAATAATACCTGAATTAACGATAAAAGCAGTTTTAGTAGGCGCATTACTTGCAGTAATCCTAGGTGCAGCAAATGCATATTTAGGATTATATGCGGGGATGACTGTTTCAGCAGTTATTCCTGGTGCAGTAATGGCTTTTGCACTTTTAAGACCTTTTAAAGGAACAATTCTAGAAGTTAACATTGGGATGATGGGTGCGGCTGCTGGTGAAGCACTTGCAGCTGGTGTAATATTTACAATTCCAGCACTTGTTATCCTTGGGACCTGGGAAACTATTCACTATTTTGAAACAACAGTTATTGCATTACTTGGTGGTCTTCTTGGTGTTTTATGGATGGTTCCACTAAGAAGAGCTCTTATTATGAAAACAGATCTTCCTTTCCCTGAAGGTGTTGCTGTTGCTGCAGTTCTTACAACTACAGTCGGTGGAGAAAAAGCAAACGACACAAAAGGAAAAGGAGCGGGTGTAAGCGGTATATGGCTTTTAGTTGGAGTTGTAATAGCTGGTCTTTTTAAATTTAGCCAAGTAGCACTTAAAGTAGTTAGCGGCGCTGTTCATCATATAATAAGTATCGGTAAATATGATATAGGAGGCGGTGCAAAAGAAGCACATATTTATGGTGGTGTTGCAACATCACCAGCACTTCTTGGTGTAGGATGGATTATAGGTCCGCGTATTGCTTCATTTGTATTTGTTGGAGGATTAATTGGATGGGTTATTCTTGCTCCTTTGATTGCTCTAGCTACTGGTCTTCCTGAACCAGGTATTGCCGCGGGACTCACTGAAGCTCAGAGGCTTGCTCAGATACAAGATGCAATGGCTCTTGGTAATGGTAACTTTGAAATAGGCAGACAAATCTGGGGATTTTTCCAGATATGGGGAAATTATATTAGATATATTGGTGTAGGCGCCATGGTAGTAGGCGGTCTTTACACTATTTTCAAACTTCGAGCAAATCTTTCAGAAGGAATAAAAGAAGCAATTGCAGGTATAAAAGGCGCAACTACCGTATCAAAAAAACGTACCAACCAGGATTTAAACTTTAAATTTGTGTTCCTTGCAATAGGTGCTCTAACAATTCCAGTATTTTTATTATATGGCTATATCTCAAACGAATGGGCTGTATCAGGAATAATGGCAGTTTTTGCAATTCTATTTGCGTTTATTGCTAGTGCTATTGCAGGATACATGGCAGGACTACTTGGTTCATCAAATAATCCAATTTCTGGTGTTACTGTATCTGTTCTTCTTATCACTTCATTAATACTATTAGGGTTTGGTCTTTCTGGAGATGTAGGTGCATATGGTGTAGCGATTTTAATTGCTGCAGTAATATGTTGTGCAGCTGCAATTTCAGGAGATGTACTTCAATCTATGACCTGCGGTCAAATGATTGGTGCAACACCAAGAAATCAGCAAATCGCTGAAATGATAGGAGTTCTTGCAGCAGCTCCAATACTTGCTCTTGTTGTACAAGCATTAGATCAAGCATATACAATCGGTAGCATTAATCTACCAGCTCCACAGGCGTTTTTAATGTCTGGTATTGTAAAAGGAGTTCTAGGCGGAGGAATGGTATGGCCGTTTGTTCTTGCTGGAGCAATTTTAGCGTTTGTACTAATATTAATAGACTTACCAGTTCTACCTGTAGCAATTGGTATTTATTTACCATTCACTCTAAGCGTTCCAATTTTTGGCGGTGGAATAGTAAGACATGTTACAAACCACTTTATTAAAAAGAAATACGGATCAGCTGATGAAGAAGAAATCAGCGAATGGGAACTTGCAATCAAACAAACTGATGTTAAACCAAAGGAAAAGATTATAAGAAGCGGTCTTCTTCTCACTGCAGGGTTAATTGCAGGAGAGGCACTAACTGGTGTAATTGTAGCATTCCTTATAATCGGAGGAATAGACCTTGCAATATTTAATTATCCACCTATAATTCCAGCAATAATCATATGGTTATTCATAGCAGTGCTTCTAGCATATATCCCACTGAGGGAAATCTTTGCTAAGGAAGAATAAAAATAAAGAAAAAAGAAAAAGCAATCTTCCAACTGAAGAAGAAATGCTTTCCTTTAAACCTAGGCGTATTGATATAGATTGGAAAGAAGATAAAGAAGGTATAGTAAAACTAACTGTTCCCAAATTTAAAAGCAGCCTAGGTAAATCTTTTTGTAAATTTATTAAAAAGGATAACTATTTCAAAGCAAGCTTTGACAGACTTGGAAGTATTGTTTGGAAAAATTGCGATGGAAATAGAACTGTTAAAGAAATTCTTGAAATATTAAAAAAAGAGTTTCCAGATGAAAAGGATATTGATAACCGATTGTATCTTTTTTTACAGCAGATGGATAATCTAAATTATCTTGATTTAAAATAGTTCTTTATAATTCTTTATCTTTATTTCTTGCGTAAAGATAGGCACTACATTTCTTTACACTATTTACTAATTCATTTATATCAACAGGTTTACTTAAATAATCATATACATATGGCTCAAGAGTACCCATGTTTTTATTTTCTTTTATCCCAAGTGCACTAATTATTTCTATAGCTACATTTTTTGCATAGTCTTTTTTCACAATCTCTCTAATTGTATCCCATCCACTCATTTCAGGCATCATTATATCCATTAATACAATTCCTTCAAATCCTTTCTTTATTTTTTCAAGGCATTCCATCCCGTCTGAAGCGGTAACTACCTCAAAATCCTGTTTTTCAAGTATTTCTTTTAAGGAATCTAAAATATCTGGTTCATCATCAACTATCATTACTTTTATTTTCATATAAATACCTATGACTAACAGTTTGTATCAGTTTTTTACTTAAAAATTGTTTGTTTATATAAAAATGGGTAATGGAAAAAGTTGCTGCTTTGTTTATCATTGATAAATTCATCTTAATAATTTTTCTTTAAATTTTTTTAATACTTTCAATCTACTCTTATCTATGCTTAAATAAAATAATTGCTTTTACAGATTTTAGCATGAACCGGACGGATCCCTCTAAGAGCGATCCCGATACTCTTTTATTATCCTCCCCGAACTTCCGTCCGGCCTCTCCTCACACTTTTTGAGGATAAGTATTAAATCAAAGTTCTTTATAACACGTGTTAACATTTGGTGAATTTGAAATGTCAGAAGAAAAAATCACAGCAGATATGAATATTAAGGAAGTACTCGATAAATATCCTGAAACAGTTTCGGTATTTGGTAAATATAATATGGGTTGCATCGGCTGTATAGCTGCAAGTTTTGAAAAAATTAAAGATATTGCTGGTGTACATGGGATCGATGTTAAAAAATTTGTTAAAGAGTTAAATGAAATTGTTAAATAACATTTTTTAGTATCTTAAATTATTTTTTTTTGTATTTTTATGCCATATCGGGGAAAGGTTTAAATAATTTAAAAATAACATTATATTTATATAATTATAAAAATAAAGTTTCGGGTTATAAATATGTCAAAGATACAAATAGAACAAATGTTCGACATAGACGCCAGGAGAAATATTTACAGTTTTATAAAGAAAAACCCTGGTTTACATTTTAGAGAGGTATCCAGAGAATTAGATATTCCTGCTTCAACACTTAAATACCATCTTAATTATCTTATCAAAAAAAAAATTTTATTAAAACAAAAAGATAACGGATATTTGAGGTATTATTCATCAGATAAAGTAAGCAACGGAGATAAAAAACTTTTAAGCATCTTAAGGGAGACTGTTCCAAGAAATATCGTACTTTATTTATTTCTTTATTCTGATTCTTCTAACAAGGAAATAATGGATTTTGCTGAAAAATGGAAAAACCATCCAACAAAAATTGGCTATCACTTAAATAAACATCGCACTACCATAAGTTTTCATATAAAAAAACTTCTTGAAGAAAATATCCTAGAATCTTTTACTGTTAAAAATGAGGTAAGATATAGACTTAAAAATCCAGAGGATATAATAGATCTTATAATAAAATACAAAAAAAGTATATTATCTGAGGCATACGGGCGTTTTTTAAAGTATTTAGAAAATCC
Organism: uncultured Thermoplasmatales archaeon; assembly: GCA_964638155.1. Taxonomy (GTDB): domain Archaea; phylum Thermoplasmatota; class E2; order DHVEG-1; family DHVEG-1; genus CAYZTD01. The sequence goes on from CAZWYI010000004.1 coordinate 35,101, forward strand.
AAGAAATGATAATAAAAATAACTCTATAGATAATGCATTGGATGCCCTTTTTGATATATTCCCTCTTCCTTTCCGATCATAGAATTATTTTATAAATTTTGATAAAAATTTTGTTAAAAAATTAGTTTTCAAATGAATTTTTTCACCTATTATTCCTATTATGTTTATGTCTTCTGGGTCTATACTTTTAGTAATTAAGAAAAACAGAGAATAGAGCATATAAAACAAAATAAAAAACAGAATTAATATAAACAAATCAATAACAATAACATTTCTAACTATAATATAAATAAATAGGGATATAGCTATAGTAAAAATAGTTGGTTTTAATAGATTATAACTTAGTGAAATCACTTTAGTTTTATAATAGAGTATACTAGATTTTATAATGTTAAAAGATAGAATTGCAATACCAACAGATAGGGCAGCACCTATAATACCATATTTTGGAATTAAAATAATATTTAAAATGATATTTAGTACAGTTGCAACAAGAATTGAATACATGACAAATCTTGGTTTGCCGATTGAAACTAATGTTGAACCATTAGGTCCTGCAAAATTTGTAATAATCGCGCCAATTAAAAGAATTCTTAGAACATTTGATGCAAGGATATATTCATTACCATATATTATTTTGATAACCTGAGTTGAGAAAAGAAATAAAAATAAAAACATAGGAAATGTCAAAAAACATAGCCACTTGGTTAACACAATATAAATTCTTTTTATTTCTTTGATTTTGTTTAATCCATAAAGATTGGAAACAACTGGCATATATAAAACTAATAGAATACCAATAGGAAAGGATACAAACCCTGTTATAACGCCTGCAGCCTTATACAATCCTACTTCAGATGCTGTTCTAATACCACCTATCATTAAATTGTTAACCCAGCTTGTAGATGTGTTAAGAATTGCTACAGCAAGGAGGGGTAAAGAAAATAAAAGTAACGGTTTTGTTTGAGAAAACTCAATTCTAACGTTATTTAGTATCTTAAAACCCTTCATCTTTTTAAATGAGTATATTGCTAGTAAAGTACAAGTAATTGCAAGAGAAGCTAGATATAAATAGAAAATGTAGATAAAAGACGAACTAGTAAAAACTATAGACATTAGAAACAAAAAGAAAAGTACGTTTTGCATTATTTGCTGGAAATAAACAAGTGGCTTTATTTCTTTAAAACCTCTGAATACTGAAACAAAAATATTGATAATATTGTTTATTGGTATTACAAAAGAAAAAATCTTTAATGGCAATGCAAAAGAAGGTTCTTTGAAAATATTTTCTGCTATATAATTTGATGAAAGAAATAGTATAGTTGCTATTATTGAACTGGCAATTATTGTTACAAATATTGAGGAAAATATTATATCTGGAATTATTTTTTGATCTTTTTTTCCTATATAGTATGCAAGATTTCTTGTAACACCTCTTGTAACACCTAAAGCGCCAATAGTTGAAAAAAGCTGTAGAAATGAAAAAGCAAGAGTAAAAATACCAAGGTCTGTTTTTCCCCAGACTCTTGCAATTATAATATGTACTGCTAGAAGTATAAACGATGAAATCAAGGATCCTATTAATACAAAACCTGAGCCTTTGACAACTGTATTTAAAGAATCTGAAATCATTGATTTACTGGTATTTTTTTTATTTTTTATTTAACCACTTCTCCGTTTAGAATTCATTTTAATAAATTTTTTTGATAAAACAGTGATAAAATTTTTAGATTCATTTTTTTTGTTTTATCCCATCTTTTTAGAGGAATAAATAGTTTAACTAAATTTAATGTTTTTCGCTAATTTTAGATTATTTTCTTTTTCTCTGAGGAATATTGTTCTATAAAGTTTAAATAGTTAAGCCATTAATATATTTTTTAGAAAATAAAAAAGGAATGTTTGATAAAATGAAAAGTAAAATAATTACGATATTTGTGATGATGCTAATGATTACAACAATTTTTGTAAGTTTTCCAACAGTAACTGCAGATAGCACGATAGTTCTTGAAAATACTAATGATCAAGCTGATAATCCAAAACAAATTGATAAAGGTTGTATTCTTGCTCAGACTATTACAATTCCTGATGATGTTGATTCTCTTATAAGGGTTGAGTTTATCTTTGATAGGATTTATAGTGAAAACGATGGTGATATTGTATTTGGGGGTATTATTGAGGGGAACCCTCCTGCTGACCCTGATACTATGTGGGATGCCGTATGGCCAAAGATTTTTAGTGATATAGAGAATCATGCAGATGAGTGGATTTCTTTTTCATTTGGAGGGGAGCTTGATGTTGATGCAGGGGATACATATACTTTGTTAATACTTAACCTTAATATTGATCTTTTAGGATCTCATGTTTCAAATGATGTTTCAAATTCAAATATTGGAGATATGAAATATTGGAATGGCGACGGATGGTCAGATGAATCCCAATATGATTTACGTTTTAAGTTATATGGCGAATATGATGAAGAACCACCAGAGTATTTTGATTTAACTTATGATATTGAAGGTGAAGGTACAGTAGACTTAAATCCACCTGGTGGAAGATATGAAGAAGGAACTGAAGTCACATTAACAGCAAGTCCATCAGAAGGTTGGAGTTTTTCAGGATGGACAGGAGATATTTTTGATAATAGAAATCCTACTACAATTATTATGAATTCCGATATACATACAACCGCACATTTCGAAGAAGAACAAACTGAAGAACTAAATGTAGATGCAGGTGGAATGGGTAATGGATACTATGTAGGTGAAATAGACAAGCCTATTCAATTTACCGGTTCTGTTGAAGGTGGAGTTGGGCCTTATACTTGGTCATGGGATTTCGATGATGGAAAAAGTAGTTCAGTTCAAAATCCTTCTCACACTTATAAAAAGGTCGCTGGTAAAGATCAAAAATGGCTTTATACTGTTACCCTAACTGTTAGAGACTCTAAGGGAAATACAGATTCTGATGAAGCTAAAGTAGCTATTGCAGAAGGATATAAAAATAAATATGCGCTAATAATCAGAGGACCACCAGATTCTTGGGGCAATGGCCTAGATGATGCATATCTAAGTCATTCATTTGATAATATGAAGAGTGTTCTTTATAGCAAAGGTTTCGAAATAATTGCATATAATCAACCATTAAAAAGTGATTTTAATCAAGCTTGTCTATCTTTAAAAGATGATGTAGAAAAGAATGACCTACTTGTAGTAGTAATGATGGGTCACGGAGTAAAAGATGGAGGGCATAAATTCTATCTAAATGATTATCAATATGAATCAGAGAGATTTTTAAATGATGAGGAATTACCTAACTACTTAAATGGGATTAAATGTCGTCAGCTGGTAGTAATGTTTAGTTGCTACAGTGGCGGATTTGTTGATGACTTATCAAAAAACTCAAATGATTTAAAAAGGATTGTTTTAACATCATCAAAATCTGATGAAATGACTTATGCAGGTTATAAAATGGATTGGTTAGGAAACCTAATGCTAGGCTTTCTAAATGATAACGCAGCTGATTATGATGGTAATAGCATAGTAACTATAGAAGAATCATTCAGATATGCAACAAATAGTCTTTCAGGATCCAATTCAAATAATATGCATCCATTACTAGATGATAACGGGGATGGAGAAGGCCACAGTATCGACGATAATCTCTATTATACAGTGCCAATTCCAGGAGAAGATGGTTTTTATGCTACAACATCAACATTGGATAGTGCATTAGCAATTCCAGGGTCAAAACAAAAAACAATAGAATACCCGCTGATTAGCAGATTTCTTTCACGCTTTCCTTTAATACAACAATTATTACACAGTTTTAAAAACCAACTTTTCCCAATTTTTCAATAAAATACAATTTTACATAAAAAATGTTATGCATATGCCGTAACCTTAAAATTTTATTATTTTTTCTTTTTAAAATTATATGAAATGCTATTTTTGTAAAAGTAAAAACGTTGTAAAAAATGGTTTTAGAAAAAACAAATATAGTAAAAAACAAAAATATTACTGTAAAACTTGCAGTAGATGTTTTACTGATAGATCAAATTTTTATGATAACAAAATGTATAATGCAAGAATTGTTTATACAGCCTTGAATAGATATAATCTTGGTTTTAGCTTAGGCAAGGTATCCTGTTTTATTAATAAAAAATTCAAGGTTAAAACAAATAAGAGTACAATTTATTCCTGGATTCTTGAATATAAAAAACTATGTCCAATTGAAAAATATCGGGAAAAAATTGTTGAAGGGAAAAAAAATTTGATTTTTAAAAAGCGTTTCAATCACATCAATCTTAATTATGAATACATGCTTCATAATTTAAAACTGAAATTGTTTGTTGAAAACAAATATTTTTGTCTTTATAGTTTTTTAAAAAGACTTGAAAAGGGGTGTCCTAATGTTTTTTTTGAAATAGGAAAAAGGTGTTCAAACCCTACTTTTAAAATTAATGTAGAAACATCTAATAAGAAAAACTATGCGTGTAGAGCTGCAGCTTTTTCAATAAAAGCAGCAAAAGAAAATATTGATAGGCATAGTTTTGTTGAAAATTTTATGTTGATAAATGATAAATCTACTGTTGCCTGCGAGGTACCTGTATGGTACTATGATAAAAAAATTGGTGATGGTGTGACAGGTCACATTGATATAATTCAGATTAGAAACAATACTTTGTATATCCTTGATTATAAGCCAAATGCTAAAAGTGATAAAAAAGCAGCTGGTCAGCTTTATCATTATGCAAAAGCTCTGTCATATAGGGCAAGGCTATCTATTGATAAAATTGTTTGTGCTTGGTTTGATAAAGATATTTACTTTGAGTTTCATCCAAATAACATTGATTTAAAATAGTATAATTATTATTAAAATATTAAATTACAAATACATTTAACATGACAATTACAAAAAATGTATTTTAAATATTGATTTTAAAAAGGGTGAACTTGAATTAACTTAAATCATTTTTAGTTTTGACCTGTTTTTTTTGTTTTATATGTAGAGTTTTGTACAGGTTTTTATCTGTCGAGTTTTATACAGGTTTTTATCAGCCGGGTTTTGAACGAAGGTTAATATATTAGGTGTTTTTGTCTGATGGGTTTTGTACGGAGTTGAAAATGGTTTTATCATTTGGTTTTTGTACCGTATATTTCTTCTGTTGAAGTGAGAGTGTTGCAGGAAGGTTGTTCAGTTGGATAATGGATAGGGGTGGATTGTTTTTAACTTTTCTTCTGTTGAAGCGGGTTGTTGCCGTCAGGTTTTTCAATTGGGAAATATACAGGGTTGGTTTGGTCTTAATATTTGTATTTATTTGTATTTTATTGAAGATGGTGAAAGGAAGGTATGATCCCAAATAAATTTTTTTCAGTCATATGCCCACTTATTAACTACACTCATACCTTTATCTTTCCATGAGGAATATTGTACTATAAGGTATTTATATGATGATAACAAATGTATATATATATCTAAAAGGTGATAAAAATATGAATAGAAGTTCGAATAGAAATATGAAAATCTTAATCGCAGGCTTTTTTGTTGCATCAATGGTTTTAAGCAGTTTTCTATCAGTCGGCGCAGTTAACATAAACCAAGAAAAAACTGAAGACCCAGAACCAATGTCTGGAGGTTCTGTTACGATTATAGTTAAAGATAAAAATAGTGATCCGTATCCAGATGTTTATATACAGTTAAAAGATAATGATGTCCCTCTACGTTTTCCTAAGGGCAGAGGCCGGACTGGTAATGATGGAACAGTTACTTTTTACAATTTACCCTCTCCTCAGTCCAGTACTGGAAAATTTGATGTGTATTGGAAGGTCGATCAATATAATCATGGTTATGAACGAGATTTTGTAGCTCCAGGAGAAACAGAAACTTTAGAACTTAGCTTTAAATATCAAAAATCAAAAAATCTAAACCTACAAAGATTACCAATCATTTCAAACATATTTAGGTTACTAAACCTAAATTTCTTTAATTTATAATAAAAATAGTTCTTTCTATTTTTTTATTTATCTTTTTTTGATTTTTTTTTTATTGTATATCTAATTTTTTGATAGCACCTTCATTTATTTTTTTTAGTGCATAGTGTATACTATTTCCATGAGGAATATTGTTCTATAAAGTTTATATACCTAAATATTAATATAAAATACATAGTATAAAAATGGAATGTGATGTAAAAATGAACAAGAAATTGATGCTGTTTGGTGTTTTCCTTGCAGCTAGCATAATGTTTTTGATGCCGTGTATAAACGCAGTAAATTTAGAATCAATTAATATAACTCAGGAATCTATCATGACTTCTAACAATGTTGATGAGGTCGAGTATAATATTGGAACTGTAGAAATCTATGGGGGCATAGGGGATCATGTAATAATAACTGGTTCACCTGATAAGACTTTTGATTTAGGTAGAGATGGCGGAAATATAAAGATTAAGGCTACAATAAAATTTGATGTGTGGGGGTTAGGAAATGAAGGTTATGCAGCAATTAAAAATTACTGGTCTTGGGACACATATGCTGATGATTCAGAAGAAGGTACCCGCACAGTAACATTAGAACATACTTTTGAAAATTTAAAAGAAGGTGATTGTATATTTCTTAAACTATATGGTAAATATACTGATGTTTTTATTGAAGAAGACGATTGGGTTAGTGTTAGAGTTTCTGTTAAAAAACACCCAAACAAATCAAAACTTATGATAACTGGGTATGAAACTGCTCCTGCTGATCCAAACGAAGATGTTACTGCTGAGTTCAGAGTCAATAATATTGCACCGGGAGGTAGTCCTTCGACTTTACATTGGAAAATATGTGAATTTGGTGGAGCTTTTTTTGATAGTGATAACGGATACAATGATTGGGAGATAAATGTACAGGAAGGAGAAAACGGATATCTAGACGGTGGTACATTAGTTAAGTTGAAATGGACTATACCTGCTGATTTTGAAAAAGGAGAGACTATAAATGGTTATCTTAAGTTTGAAAATCTTGACTATCCTTATGATGGAGTATCTCCTCATTATGTAAAGGCAAATTTTCGTTTCAAACGTCATCAGGGCGAATCAAAGATAAACATTTTGGATTTTTCCCAATTTTCAAACATATTTAGGTTACTAAACCTAAATTTCTTTAATTTAAAATAAAAATAGTTCTTTCTATTTTTTTATTTATCTTTTTTTGATTTTTTTTTATTGTATATTTAATTTTTTGATAGCATTTTCATTTATTTTTTTTAGTGCATAGTGTGTACTATTTTCATGAGGAATATTGTTCTATAAACTTTATATACCTAAAATATTAATATACGTATTATAAAATAAAAATGGAATGTGATGTAAAAATGAATAAGAAGAATAAATGTATAATGATTTTAACTATCCTTCTGTCATTGATGATGGTTGGTAACACTGTTGTTGCAATTAATGTTGAAAAGGATAAAGACGTATATAATAACGATATAAAAAGCAATGTTAACCCTGGTGAAAACACATTTTTCATGGAAATTCCAAATGATGGAAAATTTGAAGGTACACCTGCAGTATGGGCAATGACATCTGAAACGAATGGTTATAATTATGAGGATACAGGAAAAAAAATCGATTGGGCTGCAAATGGATTTGATGGTATTTATTCACATTTTAGAACTGATCAGGATTTATCTGATGATACACCTGATGAGGGTGCTTGGTGTGTAGCTGCTGCCCAAGAAGGCCCCTTTAACCCATTTGCCGGAGACGAGGTATTTGAAGGTTGGGTAAAAATTAGGTGCCCAGTTTATGTTCCTGAGTATTATACAGAATTAGAGGGTTTTGAAATAACAGATGCAAAACTTAGTTTTGACTATAGATTTGGAACTGATGATTTTACAGTAAAAAATAAAGATGAATATGTCAATTTTATTCCCTCTGTAGAAGATGTTCATGGTAATAATCGAAAAGATTTTTTGTTTAATAAAAAATGGAGTCCTGATACATTCTATGTTAATAGTAAAGATTGGATTTATGATCCTAATCCTAACGATGCAGATTGTTATAATGATAAAGAGATAAGTACTTTGGAAGATGGCACTTCACTTGCAAGCTGGCTTAATGATTACTCTTATCTATCTGTTTTTCAACTTGAGTTTATGGTAGACGTTAAATTGATTGGTGAGTCTAGTTTAGGGTTAGAAAGATTTAAGTTTTGGCTGGATGATGTAAAAATTAAATGTAAATTTACCGCTGATCCATGTATGCGGCTCTCGAAAAACAAAATTAAAGTTACGAGAGGAACTCATGATGTTGGAGACACAATTAGTAGAACTGTTAAAGTTATAAATGACGGTTACGGTTCTTTTCAATGGAATATTCCATCTATAGACTATCTCGGCGAGGGATTAAGTCCCTATAATTTAAAAGTTAATGGGTTTTTATCAGAAAATTATCAATCAGGCTCTATTAATGGTTTTTGCGAGGGCCATGAAGATAGTTGCCCTCTTGATATAAGTTATACTATAGGCAGCCCAAATATGGTTCATAAGTGGGAAATAGAGGTATATTCTACTACGACAGATCAGACAGAAACATTGAAGGTGATTATTGAAACTCCAATTAAAGCAAAATCCCAATCAATCTCAAATAGTAATCTATTTCTCCAGAGAATCCTATCTTTAGGCCAATTCTCTTTTCTTTCAGAGATACTAAATAGGCCTTTATTTAGCAATCTTGAAATAAAATAGAATAAATAGTTTAAAACTACTATTTTTTTTTATTTTAAATAAAAACACATTACAACAACTATCCTATCTAAATAAAAATTAAAAAACATATCATTGTGATAAATTTGAATAAAAGACTACTACTAACCTTATTAATAGTAATTCTTCTAATATTTCCATCTATAAACATTGTTTTAGCAACTAATATTACAAGTAAATCAACTAATCCAAATTCTTCAGATACTGAATATAGAGCTGTGCTTTTTGCATTAGATAAGTATCATAATTGTAGAAAAATGCCTTTAAAGTGTCCTGTATCTAGTTTAAAATCTATTGAAAAAGCATTAGAAAAAGGTTCATATGATGTACATAATTTTACAGATAACAAAGCTACAGTTGATAATTTTAATAGTCAAATAGATCTACTCTCCGGTAAAGAAAACAATGTTTGGAAAGCAAGCGAAAACGATGTAACTATTTTTTATTTCTGCGGGCATGGAGATAGAAAAATAGCTAATAATCCGGTTAGAGAAGGCTCTGACGATTGTGAAGAATATTTGTGTTTTTATAAAAAGGATTATAGAGATGATTTATTTATTGATAGAATAGTTGAAATCCCTGGGAATGTAGTAATTTTTTTAGATAACTGTTATTGTCAGGGTTTTGAAAATGATTTAAAAATGATTTATAATGATGTAATAAATGACTCTAATAGATCAAATAATGTTGTTTTATTTACCGCTAGAGACAAAACTAGTCTTCTTTCTGAAAAGCATGATTTGGATAGAGCTATTTTTTCTTTTAATATAGTATCTGGCCTGCAGAATGATGAAAACAATGATTCTGATATAACGTTAGGTGAGTTGTTTGATACTGCCTCTTTTGATTATTCTACAATTTTAAAAGCATATGGTGAATCAGATAGCATTAATGTAAATGTTTATCCAAAGAAAAATTCCATTGATTTTCCTTCTAATCTAAAAATAATTAAGGGTTTTAGTAATAAAAGACCAGATGAACCTAATGTAGAAGTTAATGTTATTGATAGAACTGGTAAAATTAGTTTAGATATTGAAATAACTGATTCTGATAATGATCTTTTAGAAATCATAGTTTTTTGGGGTGATGGGAAGGCATCTGGTTGGCTTGGTCCTTATACCACGGCTTCTTCTGTAACAAAGAGTCATAGATATAGTTATTCTTTTAAGTTTGATATACTTGTTATTGTAAGAGACAGTAGTGAATCTTTTTCTACAAATTTTATTGAAGATGTTGAAGTTGAGAGTAAACCAATGTTTTATTTATATGCTAATCATTTTAAAAAATACAATTTTTTGTATTTTTTGAAACAAATTTTTTAAATGCGAAAGGAAAACATTAGGAATTAGATATTGATTTTTTATAAAAAAGGAACAAAAATATGGAAAAATTTAAATAGTTTTCAATAAATAACTTCCATTTGTTATGAATATCAAATCAGCAGTTTTTGGCTTGATCTCAATTAAACCACAGTCAATTAAATCAGTAGTAAATCGTCTTCCATATTCAAATAACTCTATTTATAATGCTATCGAAAGCATGTTACATGAAGGAGATCTAATAAAAACCAAGATTAAAAATGAAATCAAATTGGACATACCAAAAGATTATATTAATCAAAAAAAACAAGAGTTTTATATTAAATCTTTAAGCTATGGAGCCGATCCAGAAATTCTTCTGAGAAAAAATAGTAAAAAACTATGGAAAGCATTGGATTTTACTAATAAAACTTCTGGGCTTTCTGAAGAAATCAATCTTTCTGAAAAAACTGTTAGAAAACTTCTTCATTATTTTTCAGATAATGGTTTAGTTTATTTTAAAAAGAAAAATCCATTAATTGCAGAAAAAGTAAAAAATCATCCTTTAAGCCAATCTCTAAATAAAATGATGAAATCAGAATTAAGCTATAATAAAGTGTATTCAACAGGCTCGACACCTTTTGAAGAGATTTTAGCAACACCTGATGAAATTGAAAATATATTATACAATAAAATTGATAGTAGCTTAACTGTAAAAAAAACCGGTTTTCTTGTTAAAGGAAAAGATAAAAAAATTGCAATTCTTGAAAGTACACCAAAAAAACTTAATGTTGAAGAGATATTTTTAAAAAAAATATTTACCCCGGAAGGGGCAGAAGATATTTGCATTAAACTTCTTGCCTCTAACAAAATTAATTTTCAAAAATTACTCAGGTATTCGATTAAATATGGTTTTGTAAATATTGTTGGTTGTTATCTTGAAATTATTAATGATATTGATAATAGCATTATTGAAGACAATGTTATTGAAAATTTCCATCAAAATATAACAGATAAAGTGTCAACTTTTTTAAAAGAGGAAAAGAAATATGGGAAAACTGGCTGGGAGAAAAAATATGAAAAAAAATGGAATATTGATATTTATCTTGATATTGGTGCTATTAAGCATGGAGTACACGGAATATGAACCTTGAAGATTTTCCTGAAAAGGTTAAAAAGGATATCGAGGACCAATCTCTTTTAATTCTTGAGTATATAACGGAGGATATTATTGTAATTGGTGGTTGGGCTGTAAGAGCTCTTGTTGGTAAAAAGCATGGGAGGTATACATTGGATGTTGATGGTGTAACTGATGAAAAAAACCTTAGTAATATTTCAAAAAAATTAAAAGATGCAGGTTTAAATGTTTGTAGAAAAGAATGGGGAATACAATTCTATCAAAAATATATACCTTCTGTTGATATATCTAAAAAAATTGAGGATGAGGTTAAAAAAATTGAATTACGGATTGAGATATCAGGTCCGCTGATTAAAGAGAGCGAATCAGATCATTATTTTGAGTTTAGTTTAACTAATTATGAAAAAAAGGAAATATCTTATCATTTTAAAGATAAAAAGATTTCATTTTATGTTCCCTATGCAGAGGATATGGCTGCTGTTAAACTTGGTCTTCCTGTTGATTATAAAAATAATTATGATGCACAGATGCTTTTAACTATTTGCAATGTTGAAAATGTTGTTAGAAGTATAAAATCCAACGATAATTGGGGCGAAATGGTTTTACGCAGAATGCCAAAGATTATCGGTCGATTAAGTAATAAAGAGAGGATTGAGCATATTCTTGCTTTGAATAGAGGTATTAATGTTAAAAAACAGATACTATTGTTGAAAAAAATAAGAGATAAGCTTATTGATAAGTGATCTTGATTGGTTTTTTAAGATTTTATTGAAGATGTTGAAGTTAAGAGTAAATCCTTGTGTTTTGATAATTTTTTATCTTTTAAATCACTTTTTTCTATCTTGTTTAATTTTCTTTCCATGAGGAATATTGTTCTATAAATTATATATATTAGCAAGTTATTTTTAAGATCTCTGATATATTAAATATAGGGGTTTTGATATATGAAAAATAAATGTAAAATTGGATTAGTAATTTTTTTTATAACAATCTTATTAACCGCATCTGCTACAAATTTAGCTAAATCAACAGTTATTCACAGTCCAAAAGATTATGCAACGTATGACTCTTCAGGAGATGAGTCAACAGACAAACTAGTCTTAACAAAACAAGAAAAAGAAGATATATACCGACAAATACATAATGAAGATATCGGCGATGAAATTCGCGAAGCTGCAATTGAGACTCTAGATAAATCAATTATCAGCCACGGCACCAGTTTTTTGTTGGATTTAAAAATATTGAATGAGGGATTGATAGAGATATGTAAACTAATTGAGTTAAAAGAAGCAGATGAACTCGATAAAACATCATGTGATTCTTCCTCCCTTAAACTTAGGGCAAAAACAATTCATAATCCAACAACAATACCTATTAATAAAGCAGAGGTAATATGTTTTGTTGTTCTACCTATAGAAGATTCCGATGGTTTTTTATGGTTTAATCTTCCCATTTTTTTATCATGGAAGGATAAAACAAATTTGCTTGGTTTTACAGATTATCACGACATCAGTCCATTTATCTCTTATGCGCTCGTTGCAAGAAAAGGTTTTTCCAATTTGAATACTGATATGTTATATGAGGAGGCCCCATGGTATGGATCAACTGATGGGAAGCAAACGGAATTTCTGTTTTTAGATGAATTTTCGTCAACAGCAGATAGGCAAGAGAAAACGTTTTCAGTTAATTTTTTATCTGGAAAAATATTTTTGGCGCATTTTTTTAAAGATGTCAAAAATATCATTTCTGAATATAATCTTTAAAGTGTAATTAGGTATCTGGTAGGTGTCTAATATCGTCTGAACAATCTGTGTTCAGTCAAATACAACATTTTTTGTCAAAAAAATAGATGATATTTTTGTAAATGGATTTTTTAAAGATTTCAAAACGGGAGATATTTAAAACCTCTTTTTTTTCTGTGAGGAATATTGTACTATAAATTTTATATACTTTTATAAATAATATTAAATAAAAAAGATAAGAAGTAATAAATATGAGTCGAAAACTAATATCCTTAACATTAATATGCATATTTTTATTTTCAATTTTTTCAGGAGCATCTTCTGTAAAGTTAGAGGCTAATGATTCAAATATTGAAATAAAGAACGGATCAGCTTCTTGGACAGTAATGGCTTATATGAATACATATTCAGATTCAGATTTAGAAGGGGCTCATATAGATAATTTTTTAGAGATGGCAACGGTAGGATCTAGTGATAATTTAAATATTGTAGTACAATTAAAAAGACCTGGTTCTAATGGTGAAACTAGCTATGGAGATTGGTCTGGTATAAGAAGAGGAATTGTTTTAAAAGACGATGATCCTACAGAAGAATGGGGGGAAAAAATTGATGGAGATATGGGTAACCATCAAACTTTGTCAACCTTTTGTAACTGGGCAAAGAACAATTATCAAGCTGATAAATATTTACTAGTTCTTGCTGGTCATGGTTATGGAAGCCGCGGATGCTTTGGTTTGACCATGTCAGATCTCAATTCGGCTTTTAAAGATATAAATAATGGGGTTGATATAGTTACTTTTGAATCATGTAGTATGGGTACAGTTGAAGTTGCATCCGCAATTGCAGCATATGTAGACTATATGGTTGCTTCAGAAAAAAGTTTGATGACCTCTTGTCTTATATATGGTAATAATGCGGGTAATGGTTTGTTAAATCTTTTAGAGAATAATCCATCCTTATCAACTTACGATCTTACTGAAAAATTTATCACAAATAATTTTTTTAGCGGGTATACAAAGTCTGCAATTGATTTATCAAAAATTAGCTTTTTGAAAAGTAAGATTAGTGATTTTAGTAGTGATTTAGTCACTTCTCTTAATAATAATTACAATGAAATTAATGATGCTTTTGTTAGCACAAGAACCTCATCTTCTTTTGAGGAGGGCCACCGTGATTTGTATTATTTTGCAGATTTAATCGATACGAATATTCAAAATATAAACTCAGCTGAAAGTTTAAAAAATGCAATAGATGATGCGGTTATAGATAAAGAAAATACCCCTGCATATTCAGATTCTTATGGTTTATCTATCTATATGGGAAATTTATATGAAAGCTATAGAAACGAGATAGTTCCTTCTTTTTGTGCTGATACATCATGGGATGAATTTTTAGAGGATTATTATACTTATGAAAATCAACCTCCTGAGACTCCAGATACGCCTAGTGGGTCTACAAAAATTGATAAAGGAAAAAAATGTCCATACAAGGTTGAACCTATAAAAGATCCTGAGGCAGACGAAATTTATTATTATTTTGACTTTGGAGATGGAAGTAATAGTGGCTGGCTTGGCCCATATAATTCAGGGGAGGGAGACGAAAATGAAGAAATTTCGTGTTGGCATACTTGGGACAATAAAGGATCATTTGAAGTAAGAGTCAAAGCAAAAGATGACCCAAACAATGATGGTGATATGTCTGACGGGGCTGAAAGTTCATGGAGTGATACTTTAACTGTGACTGTCCAAGGAAAAGGAAAAAATAAACCCCTTGATAGATTTTTGTTCTTAAAAACTATTTTTTCTTTAATCTCCTATAAAATTTTTAGCATTTTACATTTAATCAATTAGTTCCTTTCGTTCCCCCTCTTTTTCATTTTTATCATTTTGTTGTCTTTCATGAGGAATATTGTTCTATAAACTTTATATAGCTAAAACATTAGTATAATTTGTAGAAAATAAAAAAGGATTGTTTGATAAAATGAATAAGAAATTAACGTCTATTTTTGTAATGATAATGCTGTTGTTGACAAGTTCTATTATGGTAGTAGAATCTATATCGATAGAAGAAAAAATGAAAACTCGACATGATATTGAAACATTTGATAATGGCGTTGTTACATGGCATTTATTTCAAAGTGGTGATACACGGCATGTAATGGAAGAAAATGACGGATATGTTCTTGTTGGAAATAAATGGATGAATAAAGATAATAACTGGCGCGATTCATTTATTATAAAACTTAATAAACAAGGTGAAGAACAATGGAGAACAACATTTGATTATGATTATTCTGAGAGTTTATATTGGGTAGATAAAGATATTGATGGCGGATATATTTCAACTGGATATATCTATGATAAAGTTACAAAAGATTATGATCTCTACGTAGCAAAATTTGATAGTACTGGAGAATTCATGTGGGCTGAATCTTTTGACAAGGCAAATGAAGATTATGGTTTTGGTGTATATACAGATCAATCAGGTTATATTGTATTTGGAAACGCAAAAACATCTGATAAAGTTGAGCAAGTTTGGATTTTTAAAATTTCCAGAAAAGGTTCAATTATTTGGGAAAAGTTAACTAATGTCGATCATAACATTCATGGTAGAGAAGTAAGAAAAGCAAATGATGGGGAATATATACTCACAGGTACAAGAAATTCACGACCATGGCTTGCAAAAATAAAGCCAAATGGAGATACATCGTGGGAAAAGATTTATAATGATATAGATGGAGGAGGCGTGTCAGTGATTCAAACTTCTAATGGTGGATATGCAATAGGTGGAAGGATATTGCTTGAAGAAGATCCATATGAAATTCCTGTATTAATTATTACAGATTCTAATGGTAATCTAAGATCAACAACACAATTTGAAGAAAAATTAAACGGAGTTAGACTTTATGGTGGGGGTGTAGCCTGTATAGATGAAACAAGTGACGGCGGGCTTATAATTTTTACACAAGGTGAATCAGGACAAGTAACAGCTTTAGATTGGGTTTTAATTAAAACAGATCCAGAGGGAAACGAACTATGGCGAAGAGCATTTGAAGGCCAAATAAATTTGAGTTGTTCAAATGATTATTCCTTTTACTGTGAAACTACTAATGATGGGGGAATTATTATGATAGGAAAAACAGAAGGACATATGTGGGTTGTAAAAACAGATAGCACAGGACATCTGAGTCAAGCCCCTATTACACCAACAATAAATGGACCAAGTGAAGGGTATATCGATGAAGAATATACTTTTACTTTTGATGCAGTTGACCCGGATGGAGATCAATTGTATTATAGAGTTCATTTTGGGTTAAGTGATTATGGGAATGATGAATGGGTTGGTCCATTTACATCAGGAGAGGAGATAACTATATCATATGATTGGGCGTTGAAAGGAAATTACACGATAAAGTTAACTTTATATGATCAAACTTTAGAATACAGTGAAACAGCAACTAAAGAAATAACAATAAACCAAGGAAAATCAAAAAATATACTATTTGAAAGTTTATTAGAACGATTTCTGTCAAATTTTCCAATATTAAATAATCTACTAAACTAAAATTTCTTTTATAACTTCTAACGCGGTATCAGTTTTAAATCCATAGGACTCAAAATGAGTATTATACAGGAATTAAAAGGATGTTTAGGAAAATATTGGTAAAAGTTTCATTAAGAATTAGTTTGTATAAACTAAAAATTAAATTAATGAAAACCAATCTAAAAAATAAAAAATCAAAAAAAGTTTGCCTTAGATTTTAAGATAAAAAACATTGGTAATCATTCACCAAAGAAGTTCACTGTATTTGATGATTAAGAATAATCAATTTTTTCTTGTTCTTTTCCATGAGGAATATTGTTCTATAAAGTTTATATTCTAGTAAAACTATATTGATTATAAAACAAGGAGAAATAAGTTCATATTTATCACACCGAAACTCTTTTTTTTCCTTGTTTTATCACTTTTTTAAAATTTTTTAATATAAGGCTATACAGAAAAACAATCTATTCTAGTTTGTTAAATACCTGATTTTGATATTTTTTGTATCTTATGAGGAATATTGTACTATAAATATTATATATCTATAACTATATAATTTAATTAGTAATATTCGATATAAATATCTAGGAGGAATCAAATTTGCTTAAACTATCATTAAAAGATAAAGATAAATTGACTAAGATAATGGCTGTTTTTTTAGTTGCAGTAATTGTAGTTTCGGGTGTTGCCTTAATAGTTTTAATGGATTTTGAAGAAGAAAAAAAGGATACAAAAGAAAAAGAAACTGATGATAGAATAAGTCCATATACAAACCAAGCTGTATTTTTAGAGATACATCGTATTAGAAAAAAAGGCATCATCGAACAAATGTATACCTCTGGAAAAAATATCTTTGATGTTTCACCACAAAGATCAGCTGGAAAAGAATGGAGCATTATACTTGATGGTTTGAGAAAAGGAAAAGGCTGGGATGAAAATCCAAGTTATTATTATGTAGCTAAATTTGATGATTTTGAATGGGTGGGAAAAGACACCTATAATTCTTGGGACACAGGATATATGAATCAGCAGATATTTAGAAACATTGATGATGAGCAATCTAAAACTACTATCAAACTTTCAATATTTGAAAATGTAAAAATAAATAAGTTATTTAGAGATAAAATTCAAGAAAAAGAACAAGATTATTTTTCAATTGAATATGATTTTAAAACAGGTAGATGGACGGGTGATGACTTCTTTAATGACTCTGATGGATATGGCCATTTAGATGGAGAAAATTTTGAGATTTGGTTTAGTTTATACCAGACATCTGCTGATGAAGATATAATTCCATATTTAGCAGAAATTGAACTTGGAACAGATCCTCTCAAAGATGATACCTTATTAGATCCAGATGAAGATGGAATCCCAACAGCATGGGAATGGAAATGGGGATATGACCCATTCACCTGGGATGATCATTCATCTTTAGATCCAGATAATGATGGATTATCTAATTTGGAAGAATACTATATGAGAGAATGGCTCGCTAATCCGTACCAGCCTGAGATCTACATTGAAACTGATTACATGGAACAAACACCAAAAAAAGGAATATTTGGTAGAGACGGATGGGATGGATGGAAACATATTTTCTATGAGGAATCCCAACAGATGCTAATTGAAAGATTCAATCAACACGGGTACACGATTCATATCGATGATGGATGTATGGGTGGTGGTGGAGATATTCTTCCATTTGTCAGAGGAGGAGGTGCATACAACCAAGATACGGGTGTTGTAGCAGGACATTACGCTAATGATTTTTCTGATGAAAGAAAAGGGATATTCAGGTATCTAATCGTTGCTTATGGTGGTGGTTGGTGTCACCCTCAGGATTCAAATCATTACTATGATTGTATGGTTGTTCCACACAATAGAAAATTCTTTTTAAATCAACTTAATTGTGCGCTAACAGAACGAACTAAACGTATCGGGCAAGCAATTCAAATCATTCATGAACTAGGACATTCACTTGGAATTGTCGGAAGTACAACGCCTGGTGTTGATAATGCAAGTGTTAGAAATGATAATCCTAAGGATTATCCATGGTTTGATTATGTAAGTGTTATGAATTACGATTATTTCCGGCAGAGATACTTTGATTACTCAGATGGAAGTCATGGTCCTTATGATTTTGATGACTGGTCTGCACTTGATTTAACATTTTTCCAAACACCCTCAGTTTATATGGAGGGTGTTGGGTCATAATGGTTTTTGCTTAATTTCATTATTAAGCATTTTTTCTAAGTTTCTCTGAGGAATATTGTACTATAAGATATAAATAGCAGTGCAAATATTTATGAAAAAAATATATAAAATGAGGTAATTAAAAATGAAAAAAATATTGTTCGGAGCAATAATATCTGCATTTCTTTTGCTTTCAATGTCATTTCTGACACCAGTTCAAGTAAGAGCATATGAAATGCAAAGCGCTGAAGAAATAAAAAGTAAGGCAGAAGAAATAACGCAAATAATGGAAAATGACAACAACATATTAGAGCTGATTGAATTACATGACAACGAAGATATTAGAAATATATTTATAGATGTAATAAACGCTGAATCTGATTCTGAAATTGATGAATTAGTAGATGATTATCTAGAGGAAATAGACAAAGATCAACTAAAAGAATTAGATGCTAAATTAGATCAAGATTATGGCGAAGACTATAATAGCATTAAAACAAGCATGAATAATTTGTTTGATGATGAAGAAAAAACCAGTGGTAACTACAGAGTTAGATATCTGGATGGAAAAATAAGGGTTAAAAAATTAGATGAAGTTAAGACAAAAGAAAACTCTTTAGTTTTCACCGAAGAAGGAGATATAGTATTTCCAAATGGTTGGACACTCACTAAATCGATGTTGAGAAATCTAGCAGATTTTTTTTGTAGATTAATGCAAATTTTTGGCATTTTAGAATTTTCCGGTGCTTGGATAATGTTTATTGGAGCTATGCTTCTTCCACATTTAGGACTTAATCTTGGTGGCCTTATCATTGAATTTGGTGCTTACTGGGGAATGTTTTGGGGGATGTTAGCAATAGGTTCTGGAGTATTGTGTATGTTCTTTAATGCAATTGCAGAGCCAGAAGGCGAATCTAAAACAATTCAAAATAAAAAGGTTTTTTTATTAGAAGAATTAAGAATTAGCATAATAAATCTTATAAAAAGAGTTTTACAAGGTTTAACTTGTTAATTTCTCTATTTTTTCTTTTTTATTAATTTTTTTTCTTTATGAGGACTATTGTACTATAAACTTTTTATATTATAAATATTAACATATATAAATAGGTAAAAATGAAAATGGGGCAATTTAAAACAAAAAAAGTATTTACAATCACAATAATATTTTTGCTAACTTTTTGCTATTTAAATACTGCATATGCAGAAAAAAATATCAATGGAATTGACAAAGGTCCATCATACACATCTTTAGTACCCTTAAGAAAAACAACACTTGTAAATTATGATGATGAAAATATTTTAGATGATTATGCGTATCTAGCAGCAGTACCAACATCTGTATTCAACGATAATAACAAACTATACTCAAATCCTTTATTATTCTACCAAGATACAGTAAAAAAACAAGATAACCTTGTTTTAGATTCAAGCTCTTCAATAAACTTTTTTATGGAAGATTGGGAAGAGGCATGCGGTGGAGAATTTGATGAAATTGTTGGAATAAATATAAAAGAAAACCAAATTAAAAAATGGGATTCAAAAGAATATAAAATAATAGAAGAAAATAGTCCATACAAAATTGCAAACAAACTAGCATTATATGAATGGTCCTACTCTGATGATGCAGTAATATCTGTTATAAATAACATAAACCAGGATATAGAAAAAAAAGATATATCAGGAATAATTACAGATACTTTTCCAGCAAAAAACATAAAAAAACTTGAGACAATGAAAATAGATAGAACAAATTATTTAGAGCCACAGTTTCAAGAATTCAATGTTCCAAAAGGATACAGCCACATAAAAGCTGATGTTTGGTGGGATTATATAATTGGAACAAAAGGAACAATGATTTCATCAGCAGATCCTTATGGTGACCCAGTTGTTCAACTATATTATAAAGATGATAACAAATGGATTCAATCAGAAACATCATCCAATTCTGTACTTGGTCCACTTGGGCATAAATACAGTCAATCCCATGTGTATAATACTGGCAACTGGAAAATCGGTATAGTAGACATGCCAACAGAAGAAATAAAAAAACAAGGACAACCAATAAAATCACTATTTTCAAAAACACTTACCTACAAAGTAGATATCTCACTATATCCAGGAATAGAAAAAATAAAATTACCAGAAGATCCAAAATATAATTGTAAAAACGCAGAATTTGTACTAGAATGGGATTCATCTGATGTAAACCTTGGTTTTTCTATAATAGGGCCAAATGGTGAAGCAATCTTTACAGATGTAAAAGAAAGCAATAGTAATTCAAAAACAATAAAATTAGAAACACTACCAGAATGTCCAGATAAAAAGAACTATTCAATTTCAGTATTTGCAACTAGTGATGTAAAAACACCGATTAAATACAATATTAAATATTCATGGGAAAGATATGATTCAAAAGAATTTTTAGACTCAATGACTTCAGCTACAGAAGGAGCAGTTCTAGCTAGTACGTTAAACTCTCCACTTTTATATACATCTAAATCAAGTCTTTTAGAAGAAACTGTAGATGTATTATATAGACTAGGTGTTGAAAATATTCATATTGTAGATATTGGAAATCATATTTCAAAATCTACATATAACAAACTTAAAGAAATAGCAAACATAAAATCAGATTACAAAACAACGGAAAAAATCTATAATGCAATACAAAAAAAGACTGGTCAAAATGATGTAATTTTTACAACGGTTGACCCTTGGAGTTATTGGAATTACAAAGATTTAACAGTAGCTGGTGAAAAGAAAGGCGCCTTATTTTTAGGTCCAGCAGCATATATAGCTGCTCATCATGGATCAGCCCCATTTATTGTTGAAAATGATGCGCGCCTTTCATCAGCAGCTATTTATCACAATGAATTTTGGAAAAGATTTTCAACCAATAGAGAGCATCACAACCCTTCTTCAGCAGAAATGATAAAAACAGGTGGACAAATCTATGAATTCTTAAGAGAAGTAGGGTTTGACAAAAACGGAAAAGAAACAATAATTACAGTTGCAGATCAATATGATATAGGTATGACTTGGGATAGAATATTTCCAGGTGTAGCATACCCTGGAAGGTTTTCTGGATCGCCTGTCGATATATCTTACTCTATTTCAAGAAATATGTTTTATCCTACATTGGTTTTTCAAAACCCCGCTCTAAAGGGATTAGTTGAACTTGTAAATGGAAGTAAAAGTATAAGAGAAAGTAACATTAGAAGGCCTACTTTAGTAAGCATTCTAAACACAAGAGAACCAATTATAGATATTAACATTAATATGTATAAAAAGACAAGAAAAGAGGCAGTTGAAGAATTTAGTTATCCTGTATTATGCTCATTTATTTCATATCAGCATAGATTCAATCAGAGAGCGGGTAACTATTATGGTGCAAAATATACTGGCGCTGATGGATTAACTCCAGGATTTGAAAAAACAAATGAAATGATAGACCAGGGATCAATGGTAAAGCTTAATGGAGATTTAAGTAACACTTATCCAGATATGTCAGAATCCGAAATTGTTCCATTCTATTTAAAAAAGGGGGGATACTCATGTGTTTATTCCACAAACCTTGACTCGGTTATTGATAACCTCAACAATGGTGTTATTTTATGGGTTCACAGTTCCCATGGCTCAACAAAAGATGGTGGGACTTCATTATTTTGGAACCCTGAAGAAGGTTTTGAGGGGAGAGATTTCAAATCAGCAAAGATAGCTCTTTTCCATAAAAAAATATTAGATTTAAAAGATACGGTTATTGGCTCTTTAATATACAGATATGTTTTCAACATAAGAAAGATTTTTGACAGTTTAGAACCTACTGCTAGTGCGTTTGATGAAAAAAACCCATGGAGAGGATATGAATGGTTTTATGGTTCAACTGAAGATCCTGATACAATGTCTGTTGATTTAGAAGGAACTGTTCCCTATACTAGTTTTAAAATTCCATTTTTGAAATCATCCTCGATGGATTGGACTAGTAGTTATAAACCTATTAGAATTCTTTTAAACAAAATAATTCCGTTTGTTGATCCATTTGATGTTGATAATCTAAAAGACGGAGTAGTAGGAAGCATTGCCTATTCAAAGTTTCAATATCAAAGATACAATGCATTAGAAATTGAAGAAAACTTAGATAACCTTCATTCTGCTGGTTTTGTTACAACAATGTGTAACACGGCAAATACATATCTTCATCTCATGCTTATTAGACATGGCACTGCTTTTCAGATACAAAATCCTTTTTCAACCTCTCAATATGGTGCTGTTTGGCAGCAATCTATTCCAAGAGATATTGCCCTAGGTGATACAATTGGAGAGGCTTACACAAAAGGTTTGAGTCATGTGGGTAACTTGTATTTAGGTGGTTCTAATGGCGATGGTTCAGAGCCTCAACTCTTTTGGGATAACTCACAGAATATTATCTGTTACGGAGATCCAAATTTAAGGATGTTTGTTCCAAGTCAGGATTACAGTAATGAAAATTACTGGACAGAAAGCGATGTAGAAATAAGGGAATATGGTAATGATTTTGATGTCTCTGGTCATACTCCTTTTGGTGCAAAAAATTATCCAAATGCAAGGCAACCTAAATCATTTATTGAAAAATACGCCGGAATCTTGATATTGACTTTATTTGTTATTATTGCAATGATTGCAATTTTATATTATAATAATAGGAGGAAGACAAATGGAAAATAAGAAATTTGAAGTATTTTTTTGCATTGTTATTTTAATTGCTAGCTCTGTTTTTGTAAATTCTGTAAATGCAGTAGTAATTAAAAACGAAAATAACAAAGATATAGTAAATACTGAAGACAAAGAAAACGATAGGATGCTAGAAAATCAAATTAAAATTAAAAGTTTAGGTAACGAATCAAAGGAGTCACACTGGGAAACTGGTTTTTTAAAAGTTAGTACTAAAGGAAAAGGTCTTGCGGTGGTTGTCCCAATAAAACTGATAAACATAAATGCTCCAATAATTA
Source organism: uncultured Thermoplasmatales archaeon (assembly GCA_964638155.1). Taxonomy (GTDB): domain Archaea; phylum Thermoplasmatota; class E2; order DHVEG-1; family DHVEG-1; genus CAYZTD01. The sequence goes on from CAZWYI010000004.1 coordinate 58,754, forward strand.
CCCCTCAGTATGATAGATTTTTTCCTTTTAGAATTGACAATTTTGCAACCTTTTTTGTTTATAACGATGAAAATGCCACAACCATAATTGAGCAAAAAGGAAAAGAAACAATCTATATTAACGGTAGCCACTCAATTTTTATGGGTGTATTTAAGATACAGTTTCTACATCTTCTAAGGAAGTTTCTACACTATGGTGTTATCGATGGTTTTCAAAGATTTCAAAGTGGAAAGGAGGGTAAAGGCCCAATTGCCGGAATTATTTCAAATATGATAGATAATATTTTTGGAGGCCCAATAATTAACATTTCATCTGAAACATATGAGTTTTTAGATTATATAAAAGGCACATTTCCAAGAACTAGTCCTGCTAAACCAATTCTTGATACACCTAATGCAATTAAATTTAGAGAAAAAATGTCAGATACATTTGGAAATGAAACTGCCGCATATATACTCTCTATGATTCGACTTTATGCTTTTATGTTTCCAACAGTAATGTTTTGGAATAGGAGAGCAGTAAGAACCTCTTTATTGCAATTTGAGCAAACTATGATGTGCCAAGGATACACTCCATTTGTTAGATGGACAAAAAGTCCAACTTTACAACCTTTCGTAAAAAAAATACAAGATCTAATTCCAGATATAATACATGATGAGCCTGTAGATTTTAAAGACTATGATTAGTGAATTTACAGCTTATTTTTTGTTATTACCAGCTCTCCATGTTTTATACCCTTTAATGCCTTGATATTATCTGCTAAGTTCTGAATTTTTTTAGTTTTCCCCTTTAAAATTAGTACTTCTAAGCAATTATCATGGTCAACATGGATATGAGTTGTTGAGAGTATCTCCTCGGTGTGATCATGCTGTAGGTTTAGTAGTTTATCTGTTAAATTTCCTGTATGGTGATCATAGATCATTGTAAGTGTACCAATTAATTCACTTTCTGGGTCGAGTGATTTTTGATTGATTAAATCTTTTCTTATGAGATCTCTTATCGCTTCGCTTCTGTTTTCATAGCCTTGTTTTTTTATTTTTTTGTCAAATTTTTTAATTAATTTTGGTTCGACGGATACTCCAAATCTAGTTATTTTTTCTGTCATAGTAGCACGTTTAACAGTTAAACGTAGCACGAATTTAAACTTTTTGTTACCGAAAATCTTTTAATAATATTTATCATTCTGCGTGCTACGAAATAAAAAAAATTAACACTAAATGGAGAATAAATTATGAAAAATAGAAAAAAAATTTTAGAACTGCTGATAATAACAACTCTAGTAATAACAATTATAGTTCCAACAAACGTTAGTTCTGAAGAACAAAATTCAGAAATAAAAATAGTATGTACAAACTCAATACTTGCAGATTTTACAGAAAACCTTGCACCAAATAATACAACTATAGATTATATCATGCCAGCAGGAGCATGTCCAGCACATTTTGATACAACACCAAGTGATATAGATAAAATCATAAACGCAGATATCATAATTTCACTTGGATGGGAGCCATGGCTAGAAAATCTCCTTAGTAAATCAGGAAACACAGATTACAACGAGATAAAATGTGCAAAACTAGGAGAATGGAATATACCAACAGGCGCAATAAAATATGTTCAAAAAATAAGTGAAGGATTAAAAGAAATACTAACGGGATATAACTTAACCATTCAACAAAACACAGAGAATTATATTCAAAAAATAAATGAAACAGATGATAAACTAAAACAGGAAATAGAGGATAAGGGATTAAAAAACAGAGAAGTAGTCTGTATAGAATGGTATAAAGACTTTCTTACTTATTTTGGATTAAATGTTACCTATTACTATGGTTCACCAGAAGGACTATCTCTCCAGGATGAAATAGATGTGATAAATGCAGTCTCAAAAGAAGATGTCGTTGCAATAATTGATAACCTACAAAGTGGAACCACATTCGGTGCAGAAGTAGCATCAAAAACTGGAAAAAGCCATATAATACTTTCAAATTTTCCAAATGCAGTACCAAACACAGAGACATATCTAAAGACAATAGAATACAATATAAACCAAACAATCAAAGGAATACAGACATATGATTACAAAAAAGGTGATATACAAAAATTAGAATCACAAATAGATAGTATTACCCTTCAAAGAAATGCATCAATAGCAATTTCTTTAATACTAGCACTAATTGCAATAACTTTTTTTATTATGTTTAAAAGAAAATAAGGCGGATATTATGGATGAAAACCTAAAATTAATTGAGAAATTTCATGGACACCTTGGACCATACGCAGTTATAGGATATAGAATGGGAAAAATCGCCTGTAAAAAACTAAATAATGATCCTTTCAAAAAAGAAGTAACTGTTATGACAGGAACTACACCACCAATATCATGCATAGTAGATGGAATACAACTCGGCTCAGGATGTACACTTGGAAAAGGAAACATAAAAATAGAATACAAAAAAATGCCAATAGCAATCTTTAAAGACAAAAATGGAAATCAGATAACAATCTCATTAAAAAAACAAATACAAAATGAAATAGATTCAACTGTTACAGAAGAAAACATAATAGAATACTCTGAAAAAACATATCAAAAAACAGATGAAGAACTATTTGAATTAAAATGAACAAAAAAAAGAATATAATAGATTTAAAAGAAGTCTCTACAATTTATGAAGGAGAAAAAATACCAGTAATAAAAAACATAAATTTAGAAATTAAATCTGGAGAATTTATCTCAATAATAGGTCCAAATGGTGCAGGAAAAACAACACTTCTTGAGACAATGAATGGCCTTCTTGATTATAAAATTGGAGAAGGATACGTTTTTGGAAAAAAAATTTCAAAAAACAAAACAACAATCAGAAAAAACACTGGCTATGTTATCCAAAACTTTGAAATGGATGCACTTGCACCATTTCTTTGTAAAGATATTGTAATGTCAGGTAGATCTGGAAAAATAGGTCTATTTCGGTTTACTACAAAAAAAGACTGGGAAAAAGTATGGCATAGTATGAGTATGGTCGGAATGATAGATTTTGCCAAAAGACCAATTGGTAAACTATCAGGTGGAGAATTTCAAAAAATACTACTTGCTAGAGCTATTGCTCAAGAACCAAAAATCCTACTTTTAGATGAGCCTTTTTCAAATCTTGATTTGTCTTCCAGAAGACAAATGGAAATCCTTCTAAATAGAATACATGAAAAACAAAAGATTACAATTGTAATGGTCTCTCATGATTTAACAAAAGTACCTTCTAATTGTAACCGCATAATTGTTCTAGATAAAGGAAAAATTATAATGGATGACAAAAAAGACAAAATATTACAATCTGAAACAATTGATAAGATTTTTAAAAAAGATAAAAAAGGAGGATACTAGTCGTTATGGATATACCCTGGATCTTTCTAATCCCTTCGATACTTGGTGCGGTTCTCGCTGGTTTATCCTGCTCTATTATGGGAAATTTTGTAGTAAGAATGAATCTATCAAGTATTGGCTACTGTATGAGTCATGCTGCTTTTGCTGGAGCTGCTTTTGGTATTCTATTTAGTATTGATCCAATGTTTACTGCAGTAATTTTTGCAATAATAACAGCCATGGTGCTTGGCCCTCTTGCTGAAAAAGCACGTCTTGAAAGTAACGTTGTAATTGGTTTTATGTTCTCATTTATGATAGCGCTTGCTTTTATTTTTCTTTATGCAAAACCAGGGGAGGCTGCAACTGGTAAAGCATTAAGTATTCTGTGGGGGAGCTTATATTCTGTTAGTTTTGATGATGTAATATTACTAGGTGTTCTTTCTTTTATACTGTTAATTTTTGTAACAGTTTTTTACAAAGAACTTTTAGCTGTAATGTTTAACCGTAAAATGGCAGAAGCTGCAGGAATAAACACTCGTATTTTTTATTTTGCTGTACTTTTTTTTACTGGTTTTGCAGTAGCTTTATCTCTAAAATTAGTTGGCGGAATCCTAGTATTTGCTCTAATAATAAATCCAACAAGCACGTCTTATCAATTCTTTTTTGATTTTAAAAAGATAATGATTTTTTCACCGATTTTCGGAATAATCAGTTGCCTTCTTGGTTTTTATTTCTCTATGGTTTTTCTCTTTCCAATAGGTGCATCAATTGTAATTGTTTCTTCACTAATGTTTGCAATAGCAATTTTATTTTCTCCAAAACGAAAAAAAGGAAAAATTTTTGCTAGGAAAAAATAATTTTTCTGAATGTTAGGAATAACAAATTTTTCAATATTATTTTTTTTACATTCTGGTTTATATTTTTTAGTTATTCATCTATTAGCTAGGTCGTTTAAAAAATATTATTGTTATTTAGGTGGTAGTCCTAAGAATCCATATATCTCTTTTTTCTTTTTAGGATTTAAAGAAACATGCCATTCACCAGTTTTCTTTGATTTTATGAGAAAATCTCTTCGATATAGCTCTTTTATTGCTTTTTTGACAACTTTTTCTCCTTTGAGATGTGATGGTAATCCTTTTACTAAATTCGTTTCTTCAGTATGAGATTTTCCCCATTTTGGGGGTTTCATGGAAATCATTTTTCTCAAGATTTTCTCTTGAATCGCTCTTTTTTCCATTATCCTTAAGGTTTAAAACTTAGAAACATATAAACATTATGTAATATTATGGTATATTAATATACCAAATTAGAAAGTTTTAAATAGGGGAGACGACATAATTTTATAGTAGAATGAAAGAAACAACTATATTTAGAGAAGCTTTGGGGAATTCCCCTGTAATTAGGGTACTTGATTTTTTAATAGAGGGGAGAGGATTAGATTATTCATTAACAGATATAACAGAAAATGCAAATATTGGATGGACAACGTTGCATAGAATTTGGGATAGATTATTAAGATTAAAGATAGTTGTTCCAACTAGAAAAATAGGCAGAGCAAAGTTATTTAAATTAAATGAAGAAAACCCTGCAGTAAAAGAATTAATTAGATTATATGATACATTGCTTTTTCAGGAAACTGAAAAATATTTTTCAAAAGAAATTGAGGTTATTGTCCATTAGATGATTTATTGATATTTTTATAAATCCTGTATCTCTAAAAAAGATTGTCTTTAAAGGCAGATATCATATTTAACATTCATAAAATAAATTTTTTCATTCTTTATCCTTTTCTTTTCTTGATATATAACCAATACCTGTTTCAGTGATTTCAATTGTATCAAAAGACACATATTGAAGCATTTCCATTTCAGATAGTTTACGGATCATATCGTTTAATTCTTCTTTAGAAACACCAAGCATATGTTCTGCTGTTTCTGCGTCCATATCACGCTCAAGCATTAATTTCAAAAGTTTGTATTCTTTTTCATAGAGCTGTGTTTCCCTCTCAAGTTCATGAGGATCAACATCTACATATCCAGATAATTTTTCAACATAGTTTTTAATGATATGATCAAGGTTTAATCTATCAATTACTCTTCCTTCTTTATTATAGAGAGTACAGTATTTACTTCCTTTTTCATGTCTCCAGTGTGAAACATTCGACCAGGTGTAGCCTAAAAGATTCTCAGGTTTTTTACTATCAAGCTTTCCTGTTCGAGACATTCTTTCAATGTTTTTTTTACGCTCACGTCTTCTAAAGGCATAGTGCTGCTCTAGTTGTATCTGATCAAGATCTACATCTAAATCATGGATCATGGTTGTTACCTGGTTGTCTGTATTTTTTTTAAGCTCTGTAATAAAATATAAACCTGCTTCTTCACTAAAATCGTTATAAACCACACGAATTAAAGATTCTATTGCTTTTCCTATGCGTTGCTTGCTAACTGATTCTATACCAGGAGATATATTTATTGCAAAACCGTTTTTAGAAACGCTTTTTTTAGGGGTGTTTATATATTTTAAAAAATCGTATTTATTTTCAAGTGTTTTAATCGATGAACCAATTGTTTCATCAGCTGTTCTCTGACTGGTACGTCTACTTGCAACTGTGTAAAGGGCTTTTAACACAGACTCAATTAGAACTGAATTTTTCCAGTTATCCATTAAATACCCCTCTATATTCAGTTAAGGGTTATCATATAATTTTGTTATAAAATTTTGCATTAAAAAAGTCGATTTAATTTTTTGTCTTTCCTATTTTTCCAACTGCCTTTATGATAACAATAGCTTGCTAAGATTGGAAATGTGACAGTTGCTTCACCATATACCATTTGTTCAAGCCCGCTATCGACTTTTCCCCAAGAATTTGCTTCTTTTAAGGTACTTCCTGAAAGAGCACCGTCTCTTTCATCAGCAACTGTTAATTGTAATGCATATTTATGCATAGGAGTATCTTTTCCAATAATATCAGCAGCAACCACAGTATCCTGAACAAAGTTTTTAGGAACGCCCCCTCCAATCATTAGGATACCCGTTTCATCTGCTTTGACCTTTATTTGAGTAAGCTCTCTGAAATCTTTTACTGAATCAATTGCAACACTCTTTTCTTTTTTCTCTGTTTGATGAAAAACAAGCCCAAAACCAGCGCTTGAATCAGAAAAAGCAGGACAAAAAATTGGAACATCTTTTTTATATGCTTTTAATACAAAAGAATCTTTATTACCATTCTTTTCTAAGTATTCTCCCATTTTATAAATAAATTCACGAGAGCTATAAACACCAGGTTCCATTTTATCTGCGATTTCTTTTATTGTCATATCACATATTCTTAAGTCTTCTTCATCAATGAATGTATCATATATCCTATCGATCATAAGTTTTCTAAGTTCATTGTCATCAGCATTTGAAAAACCACGGTAATGATTAAACCCAAGGCCCTCGAAAAAATCTTGATCAACAATTACCGCTCCAGTAGAAACTATACAATCAATCATTTTATTTTTTATAAGATCAATTATTACTTTTTTTAATCCAGCAGAAACAAGAGATCCAGAAAGACATAAAATTATAGTACAATTTTTATCTTCAAGCATTCTTTCATAAATCTTACAGGCACGAGCTAAATTTCTTGATTGAAAAGCCATTTTATTGTATGACTCAACTAAAATTGTTGCATTGAATTTTTTAATATCAATATGCTCGATTTTTTCTTTTAGAAGATCTTTTTTATTGTATTCCATAAAAACGAGGTATTGATATAGGGTTTTTTTAGTTTTCTGCAGTAACCTTTAAGATAGAGTTACTTTTTCCTTTTTGCATGCATGAATGGGCTTTAGCTGAGTCAATACTTGCTGCAAGTGTTGAAGCAGCAGAAAAAGAAAAATTAAAAAAAATTACAAAAATTAGAGTTCAACTTGGCGAATTACAACAGATAAATAAAGAAATTTTTCAAAAAGCATTAGAAGATTTAAAAGATATGCATAAAAACAAACTTCTTGAAAATTCAGAATTCAAAATAGAAACTGAAGAAACAGAACTAAAATGTAAAAACTGTGAAAATACTTGGAAGTTTAATGAAATTAAAAAGAAATTAAACCCTGACGAAAGTGAGGCAATTCATTTTATTCCCGAGGTTGCTTTTGTTCATTCCCGTTGTCCAAAATGCGGAAGTCCTGATTTTGAAATACTCAAAGGTCGAGGAGTAAAAATTACTCAGATTAAGGGTGAAAAATAAACATGGAACCAAGAACTAGTGTTATAAAGAAAAGACTTGAAAATATTGATGAAATAATATCTGTTGCAAGTGGTAAAGGTGGAGTTGGTAAAAGCTTAGTTGCATCAACTTTAGCTCTTAACTTATCAAAAAAAGGAAAAAAAGTAGGACTATTGGATCTAGATTTATATGGGCCATCGTCTCATATCATACTTGGCCTATCCAAATTTGATTTTCCTGAAGAAGAAAATGGTATTATTCCACCTAAAATAGATGATATAAAATTTATGAGTATTGTAATTTTCACTAAAGATTTACCTTCTGCATTCCGTGGAATTGATATAACAAATATTATAATCGAGCTTCTTGCAATAACCCAGTGGGGAAAATTGGATTATTTAATTATTGATATGCCGCCAGGAATAGGCGATGAAACACTTGATGTAATAAACCTTGTTAAAAAAAGTAAATTTTTAGTTGTAACTACCCCATCAAAAGTTGCAATGGGTGCTGTTGGAAAGCTTTTAAAGATGCTTAAAGAACAAAACCTGCCAATAGTTGGTGTTGTTGAAAATATGAAGATGAAAGAAGGTAACTATGTTAAAAATAGTGTTTCAGATATGGATATTAATTACCTTGGATCAATTGATTTTGATGAAACTCTCGAGGAAGCAATTGGGGAGCCGAAATCTTTACATGATACAGGTTTTATGAAAGATATAGATAAGATAGTTAGTAAAATAATATGAAAGGAAGCTATGTTTTAGTAATTGAAAACAAAAAAGACCAAAATATTCAGATTGGAAAACTTGGAAATATTTTTTTTAAAAAAGGCTTTTATGCATATGTTGGAAGTGCATTAAACGGACTTGAACAAAGAATTAATAGGCATAAAAGAACTGATAAAAAATTACATTGGCATATTGATTATTTACTTAATAAAACTGATATTGTAGATGTTTTTTATAAAGAAAGCGAAGAAAAAGAAGAGTGTAGAATTGCAAAATCGTTTTTAAATTTAGATTCTATCAAAGGTTTTGGTTGCAGTGACTGCAATTGTGAGAGTCATCTTTTTTATGAAAAAAGCCTTGAAATTGTAAGCCAGGGTATCTGTTTAAATCTATCTTTAAAATTAATGAGATAAAATTGATATATTCATTTGTTAGAAATTTTATTTCTCAAGTAATTTATGATACTGCCCATATATGTTAATTAGATACCAGTAATATTTTATCTTGGATAAATCTCCTTTGAAAGCATATTCAAATACAGTTATTAATCTTTCATGTAATTTTTTTTCTTCTTTTTTTGTAGGTTGATTTTTTGAAGCTATTGTGGTAATTCCCATTTTCCGGTCTTCTTCTTTATCGTGCTTATCATCTAAGAGTTGGATTATACCACCTTTGAGATATAGGAATTGCCTTCTCCAAAAATCGTTGTTATTTTTGACTTTTTTTTCATTTATTAATTTATCTAATGGGCAGTTAAAATAATAATAAAGATCCTCTTCTAATAAGGAGGGTAAATTAGAATCTATTAAATATCCTGGTAGTAGGACTGTGTATCCTCCTTTTTCTACTGATATTTGTTTTAAAATATTTAATTTTAGATTGCTTTTTTCTTTTTCATGTAAATAAAGCTCCTGGGTTTTTTGAATCCTTTGTAAACAAATAGCCAGATTGGTTTTTTGGTGAGTTTTTTCTTGAAGGGATGAAATTAAGTTACAATATAAGTGATATGCCAAGTTATCCAGATGTACATATAATTTTTCCAAGGGATTTTTTGGATTTGAATAGCTGTTATAGTTCTTTTTTAAAAAAATGGTATCATCTTTTTTTGGGAAGGTTTCTTCTATTGTTGATTTAATTATTGGATTAGTAAATTTTAGAAATTTTTTAATATCATTTACATCTCTTCTATCATATGTATCGTCAACGATTCTCATCAGAGCTCCACCATATATTGCACATTTTATTTCTTCCATTGTGAGTTTATGGCTTATTAGATCTGCATATGTCGCAGTTATATATAGAGCCTCTTGTGATCCAATTAATATCTTTTTATATATATCTTTATAAGAACTTAAATATAAATTATTTTCTTTTATTTCCTCATATACTTCCGAGTCATATTTCGAAATGAACGAGGCTAATATATCATAGACTGGTACTTTTTTAATTTTAAATGTTTGCAACATATTATTTATTTAACATGATAGATGAACATTTAAATTTCACTAAAATGTTAATTCATGTATTATTGCAATACTAATTATATTAAGTTAATATAATAAATAAATAAAAATATTTATAAGTTAGAAGGGTATTATAATTATGGTGATCAATATCGGACAATGCGAACCTGAAATAGTATATTGCAATCTGTTCCCAAGTATTTTAGGAATGCTATTTGGAATAATTGGTTTAATAAAAATTGCATTTAAAAAAATCATAAAAAAGTAATGTTAAGAAATATTATTATTTAAGATTATGTTTTTCTACTCTAGTTTATAGCCAAAAAAATCGTAGTATAACTTCAATTTTTTATATACTAATCTTTTCATTTTTACTATCACAGGTAGTAATTCTAATTTTCTTTTTTTAATATAACTTTCAAAATTAAGATTGCTTTCTTTTTCAATTTTAAAGTAATTCATTATTTTTTCAATTTCTTGTTTTGGGTTAGAACATAAATCTTCATATTTTACGATTATTTTGTCAGATCTTTTAATATTTTTAAAGCCTTTTTTAAATTGTCTTGTTTGGTTTGAATAGATATTTAAAATATAATTTAAACCAATTATTGGTATTTTATTGAAAAAGATTCTCCCAATAGTCAATATGAAAAAATTGTCAAAAAATTTATTGTAATTTGGCTGTATAATCTCATAATAAGAGTTTTTTTCATTTATTAGTATCTTAATTGCATTCATAGATGAATTTATTATCTTTAAAGGATTTCTGCAAATAAAAATAAATTTAGCGTTTGGAATAACTTTTTTGATATAAGATATATTTTGAAACTCAGATGTATTTTTTAGTAAAATAGGTTTAGAATTCTTTGAAATGTATTGTATTTTCTTGCATATCTCTAAAAATAAATCTAAATTTTTTTTTGTTATATGTGTTTCATATCTCCTAGTGTTTAATATGTATCCATATTCTTCTGGAAAATCTGCATGAATTTTTTGTTTGTCTGTATTTCTTTCTTTTATACCAATTTTTTCAAAATATCTGTTTAATTCTTTTTTTTTCTTATCTTCTTTGTTATTTAATTGATTATGAATGAGTTGATCATAGTATATTATATTATATGAATTTATATAGTTGAAACATTTTGTTTTGGTAAGAATTTTGTATAGTATGCTCGTTCCGGATCTTGGTAATCCTAAGATGAATATTGGATTTATTTCGATATTTTTAATGTTTTTTATATGTTCATCGTCTAATTTTTTTATTTCATTCACATACTTTAAATGGTTTTTTGCACTATAAATATATAACATTTTTATTTATATAGAAATATTTATATATAATAATGTTTATATGTAATTAACGGTGATAAAAAAATGGGACAATGTGAACCCCAATTAGTAGGATGTACATCCGGCGCCCCGTATATTCTTGGAATACTCTTCGGGTTAGTTGGATTGCTAAAGATATCTATTAAAAAATTAATAAAGAAATAACTAATCCTTCTTTTTTATTCTATTTTTTGCTAATCTTCTAGCGTTGAGTCTTCTTATTGTGAAGAATGCAGATTCGTATAATGCTAAAGTTGTTACTCTAAAAATAATATGTATCGGGAGAATAAATAAGTACATTGCGTATCCAATTCCTTGTAAATATCCCACTAAAAATCTTAAGGGATTACTACCTTTTCTTAATCCTAATTTTACAGATCCCCAATCTACTATTGAAGGAATTACAAAAATCCATGAAACAGTGAATACTAGAAAAAAATTGTCAGTAAAAATAAAACCTAAGAAAAATGGCAATAGGATAGTTAATCCCACAAAAAAACCTATGGTAAATCCAGTACATCTGGCGCATGCTAAAATTTTCCTATCTCGAATGTTAAATTTTATATAATGATCTGGGTTATGTTGTATCTTGTTTATTATGTATTCTAAGATAGTTGTATTTTTTTTAATTTTGTTTTCCATCACTAAAATAGTTGTTTTGTAATATTTATATACTTTTTGATTTATATTATAAAACCGATATATTTAAATAACAACAAATATATATTTTATAACATATAAAAATGGTGATTAAATGAATAAAACACATATCAAATCTATTTATTCCATAATACTAATGATTTTAACGGTTTTTATACTATTATCCTCTTCTACATTATCTCTATTCCAGAATCTTAAAATAAATGAAAATTGTAGTAATCCAAATAAGTTAATCGCGAAAAATAATGTTTATACCCAAAATGGGGATCAGATCCCTGAATGGCAAATTGGTGATTATTGGATATACCGTATTAATTTTGATGGCTATTATACTCATGATAAGCTTGGTAGAGTAATTGAATTAAAGGAATCTGTTATTAACAATTTTAAAATTGAAGTCATAAATATAAATGATAATAATTATATTGTGGATTTATCAGGTTCATTAACATCAAGATTGTCTCTAATGGGAGTATCTTTGGATTTTGGTAATTTTGAAGCAACAATTGAAGGCACTGGTAGCATTTCTAAGTCAGGGCTTGTATTGAATAATTTTTATATGAAAGCATCAGGAGAGTATAAATTATTTGGAGCTATTCCCTGTGTTTTTGGATATTTGGAGTTGGATGTAGATTTTTCTGAAAAACCTTTAGATTTTTTAGATTTACCTATAAGTGAAAATGAAGATGTTGATAATCCATGGGGAATAGATTGTACAGGTGAGGCAGATGGTTATGCTGGCTTTTGGATTCCAATAAGTCATAATTTTGTAGGAGGCTGGAATCTTGAAGCAGCAGGAAGCCTAAATGCGGATTCTTATTACGTAATAGAAAAATCACAACACACTGTGGGTGCAGGTACTTTTAATAGCTATAAAATCCAAGGCTGTATTGCTCCACAGCATGGTGGCAAATCATACATATGGTATTCGCCAGAGGCAGGTTTTGTAGTCGAGATCCAAGAAGAATTTTATGATTTCGTTGGGATGAGTGGAGAGTATAAAATGAAACTTAGAGAAACAAATTATGAGCCACCAAATACTCCTCCTTATAAACCTAGTAATCCATCCCCCTCAGATGATTCAACCAATCAGGAAATTAATATAGATCTAAACTGGCAAGGAGGAGATCCTGATGAAGGAGATGCTGTTGAATATGATGTATATTTTGGAACAAATCCAAATCCATCCTTCTTAGAAAAAACTTCAAATACAAAGTATAATCTGGGTATGCTTAATTATGAAGAGACGTACTACTGGAAAATCGTCTCTCGTGACAATAGAGGGGAATCAACAGAAGGAGAGACTTGGAGTTTTACAACTAGAGAGGAATATCCTGGTAATGAACCTCCATTCAAACCTAGTAACCCCTTTCCAAGTAATGGGGATTCAGACTGTTTCATAGTTGTGAAATTACGTTGGGATGGCGGGGATCCAAATGACGACGTAGTTAAATACGAGGTATATTTAGGTACAAATAGAGATCTTGATGAAAATGATTTAATTATTAAAAATACTGAATACCAAAGTTGGTACTCAGGAATATTATCACTTGATACAACATATTATTGGAAGGTAATTGCAACAGATGATAAAGGAGAAACAACAGAAGGAAATATTTGGACATTTAAAACAATAGAGGAATTACCTCAAAATGATATACCAGAAAAACCAGTTATATCGGGCCCAACTCAAATAGAAGCAAGAACAAAAAATACATATTATGTCGTATCAGAAGATGATGAGAGGGATAAGATTATTTATTTAGTTATGTCATTTTTAAATGGTCAACCTTCGAGCGAACCCATTTTTGTAGCTGGGAATTCTGGAGAAAGAGTTTCTTTTACTTTTAAACCTTCACTAAGCGGTGATTATGTATTAAAAGCAAGGGCGACTGATAACCCTGAACCAGATTTTGAAAGATGGAGTGACTGGGGGATACTTGAGGTAACATCTTCAAAAAATAAATTAAAACAAAAAACATTTTTAGAAAATTATTTAAATTTTATAAATCAATTTTCTTTTTTTAAAAAAATAATACACTCAATTTTTCAAAATAGTATAATTTAATTTTTTCGATTTTTAAGAAAATTATATTTTCTTTTCCAATATTGTAAAATGATTTTTATGATCCTTACCTCAATATTAGTCTTATAATATCTATCTCTTATGTTAATCTGATTTTATTTTTATAAAAACTCAGACGCAATCTTTATTAAGCTTTTTGTAATATAAAAAGCAGAGTTATATTAATGAGATAGGGAGGTAAATTATGAAAAACAAAATATTAGTAGTTTTTTGTATAGTATTTTTTGTATTATCAAGTATAAGTTTTACAACTGCTGAAAATATTAGTAAAAATAAAGAAAAAATATCTTTAGAATTAACCAAAATAGATGAGCCTATTACAGATACTGGATTACTTGATTATCCACTAGTTGTTATCACTAATCCGCAAGATGGAGATAATATAAATATTCCATATTTAGAGATTATAGGTTATGCAGAAGATCCTGAAGGCTTAAATTATATGCACTGGAAATGGGAATGTGCATATTTTTCATATACAAATGATAGCATACTTGATATATCTTCTAAATACAAATTTCGTATTAGGCTTTATGATATACCAGAAGGAGGGCATAAGGTTACAGTAACATTCTGTAATATAAATGATAATTGCAGTTTTGATGATGTAACAGTTACTTACACTGAAAATAATCCACCAGAAAAACCTGGTAGGCCGTATGGTCCAGATAGAGGTGTAATCAATACAGAATATACCTTTTCAACCCATTCAACCGATCCTGAGAATGACACAATTAGATATGGTTGGGACTGGGATGGAGATAATGTTGTAGATGAATGGACAAATTATTATCCTTCTGGTGAAACAGTATTTGCATCACACAGCTGGAGTTATACTGGTACATATCCTATAAAGGTTAAAGCTGAAGACAGTAATGGCTTACAAAGCGCTCTATCATCACCTTTGTCTATATTAATAACAGATAACAACCCTCCAAACCAACCTGAGACGCCAACAGGTCCAGGTAAGGGCCGCCCTGGTAAATCCTATACTTTTTCTACACTTACAACAGATCCAGATGGCGATAGAATATATTATATGTTTGATTGGGATGATGGAACAGAATTAGAATGGTTTGGTCCATTTAACTCAGGAGACACTACAAGTTTTTCTCATATATGGGATAATGAGGGATCATTTCAGGTAAAAGTTAAAGCAATAGATGATCCAAATGGAGATGGCAATTTAACAGATGGTTTAGAAAGTGTATGGTCAGAATCAGCTCCTATTAGTATGCCAAAAAATAAAGAATTAAGACCTCTAGGTTTATTGTTTGAAAAGTTTTCATTTATCAGAGAAATTATTTTGAATTATATCTCAAATATGTATTGAGGATATTAGAATGGTAGCAGTAATCTATACAACAATTGATGATATAAATGATGCTAGAAGAATTGCACATACTCTAGTTGAAGAGCAACTTGTTGCCTGCGTAAATATAATACCAGAAGCTGAATCATATTATAAATGGAAAGGAAAAATTGAAAACGAAAAAGAAATAATTCTCATCTGTAAAACCGTTGATGAAAACGTTAAAAAAACAATACAGAGAATTAAAAACCTGCATAAATACGATATTCCAGATATAATAGTTTTACCAATCATCGGCGGTCTTAAAGAATATCTTGACTATATTGCAAATGAAACCTCATGAAAATAGTATCTTTGTTATCAAGCGGTATTGATTCCCCTGTTGCAACCTATCTTTTAAGAAAAAAAACAGGAAAAATAATTCTTTTGCACGGAGATATAGTTCCTTTTACAGATAAAAAAGAATATGAAAATTTTTTAAAACTATCAAAATACTTAAAAAAAACAATTAAAAAAGAAATAGAAGTTATTGTTTTATCTCATGGTAAAAGTTTAGAAAATTACATTAAAAATTGTGATAAAAAATACACTTGTGTTTTTTGTAAAAGAATGCTACTTAGATATGCTGAAAAAATATGTAAAAAAAATTCTTATGATGCAATTGTTATGGGGGATTCACTAGGACAAGTTGCATCACAAACCTTGCAAAATATAAATGTAATTGATAGAGCTATAGAAGTACCAATTATAAGGCCTTTAATTGGTTTTGACAAACAAGAAATAGTAGATATTGCAAAAAAGATTGGAACGTATAAATATTCAATTCTTCCTTCAAAAGGATGTACGGCTGTTCCAAATAAACCTTCAACTGCAGCTAAAATTGAAAAAATAATTGATGAGGAAAAAAAACTTGATATAGATAAATTGGTTGAAGTTACAGTTGTAAACTCAAAAACTCTTAAAATTTAAATTTTATTTTTTCACTCCAACCTGAAACCGCATCAGGTTTACAATCAATTTTTTTAATATATGGTTTTATATCAAGAACAGGTGTTCCTTCTATTGCAGCAAGACCCTTAACAGTAAGTATATTTTTGTTTCTTTCAAGGAGTTCAGCAACAGTATATCCTATTGGATTAGGATGGTTTGGTGAACGTGTTACAAAAACACCATGTTTTTTTCTTTGCCAAGGTGTTTGAACAATTAGATTATATCCAGTTGATTTATGAAACCAACAGAAAATATGTATATGTGAAAAACCTTCAATATCTTTTAATCCTTTTTCAAACTCTTCATCAATTTCTATTTCACAGATCTCATCTGTACCCTGGGGCGGTGCTTCAGCTCTTGTTTTGTAAGATGAGTGGACTATTCCAATTACTTTTAAATCGACATTTATTTTTTTCATTTTTGCATTCTTCTTCTTTTAAAAAGTTCCATTTTATCCATTGGATCAGTCATTGGTTTTTCACTATGATACACATTTATTGTATTAAGTCCAGTGAATTTCTTTTCTATTTCATCTAATTCTTTTTTTGAAAGAGGTTTTTCCCTGCATGGTCTTAATGGAGTATTAATTTGAGCTTCATCGGGATTAATTTTTTTTGTTATCCCCGCTATTTCTTCAGCATTATCTTTATTTTTATCTAAAAACATTGTTTGAGTTGCAAATTTTCCATTAAATTCTTCTCTCATTTTCTTAATGCCATTTAGTGTTTTTTCAAAAGTTATTTCTTTAACTGGATGATTCACAATTTCAAAAACTTCTTGATTCCCTGCATCAAGCTTTGCAACAATTATATCAATTTTTTTTAATGAATTCCTTATCTCCTTTTTATAAAAAAGAGTTGAATTTGTAAGAATTGCAATAGGAATATCTGATAATTCTTTTATTTTTTCAATAGCTTCTCCTATATTTTTAGCAAGTGTTGGCTCTCCTGTCCCAGATAATGTTATTACATCTGGATTTGTTTTTATTAAAGCATCTGTTAGTTCTCCTTCCAGCTTATTGATAGAAATAAAGTTTTTTCTTTTGATGGTATGCTTTTCAGTTTCTTGTAGTTGACAATAAGAGCATTCAAATGAGCAGATTTTTTTAGGAGAACATATTAAATCAACTCCAAGAGAACTTCCAAGCCTCCATGAGGATACAGGCCCATAAACAATATTCATAATATTTATTCCTTCATTTTTACTCTGTATATTAATCTTGTGAATATATGTTGAATATTATTCATAACAAAATACTTTTTATTTATTATAATTTGAAACAAATTCTATTTATATAACAAGCGCTCATAAAAATATAAAATGATATTTATTTTAACTAAAATGGAAATCTTTATATATCTACCAAATATACCATATAATGTAGGATGTAAGGAGTATTATACTACATATTGTATAACTATTTTCTCTGGAGAGTTTAGGATGGAGTGTCCATATTGTCATAAAAACGAAACAAAAGTCACAGATTCTCGTGATACAGGAACACTTTCTATAAGACGCCGCAGAGAATGCCTTTCATGTGGTAAGAGATTTACGACATATGAATACATTGAATTATCTCCCATATTTGTTATTAAAAAGGATGGGAGACGTGAGAAATTTGAAAGAAAAAAAATAAAAAATGGCCTAGTGAAGGCCTTAGAAAAAAGACCAGTGGGCCATGAAAAAATCGAGGAGATCCTTGACGAAATCGAGGAAAAAATAAGAAGAAATGGATCTGAGGAAATAGATAGCAAACAAATTGGTGAATTTGTAATGGATGAACTAAAAAAAACAGATCATGTAGCATACATAAGGTTTGCATCAGTGTACCGTAGATTTGCAGATATTTCCTCATTTGAAGAAGAGATTAAAAACCTGACAAAACAAAACGTAGTAGGAGGAATAAACAAAAAATGATAAGAAAAATAAGAAAACGCGATGGGAAAATATCAGATTTTAATCCAATTAGAATCACAAACGCGATATGGAAAGCAGCTCAAGCTGTAGGTGGAAAAGACCATAGAAGAGCTGCAGAACTTACAGATAACGTTCTTGAGATGCTTGAAAACAATTTAGCAAAAGGAGAAATTCCAACAGTAGAACTAGTTCAAGATTGTGTTGAAAAAACACTAATTGAAGAGGGGCATGCAAAAACAGCTAAAGCATATATTCTTTATCGTCATCAACATAGGGATATCCGAGAAATAGGGGGTCTATTAAAAGACATCGACGTTGTAGATGGATATCTATCAATGATGGACTGGAAGGTTAAAGAAAACAGTAATATGAGTTATTCACTGCAAGGATTAAATGTCTATGCCACTGAAAACATTATTTCACATTACTGGCTTAATAAGATTTATCCTCCTGAGATAGGAGATGCGCATACCAATGGTGATTATCATATTCACGATCTAGGAACGCTTGGGGCTTACACATATTTTGGAAAAGAAACAATTATTGCTAGATCAAATGATAAAGTATTTGTAACTTCTTTTCAGAAATTATATGAAAATCTAAATCAATCTGAAAAGCTTCTCTCTAAAGAAGATGATGCATGGGGAAAATACCCAACCGATATTGAAGTATTAGATAACAACGGATGGACAAAAGTAAAAAGGGTTGTAAAAAAGAAAAAAGACAAAGCAATGCATTTTATAAAAAATGAAGGTGGAAGATCAGTAATTGTTACTGAAGATCATCCTATGGTTCTAGGTGACAATATATTCAAAGAAGCAAAAAATATAAAATCAGAAGATGACAAACTACTAACAGTTGATATTAAAAAACTCTTAAGCTCTGAAAATCTTTTTTCAAAAGATCATTTATATCTAGCTAAAGAACTACAAAATAAAGGAATAAATGACTTCTTTATCGAAGGAATGCCTTTTGAAGAATATAGCAAATATTCAAAAGATTTAGAAATAGAAGGCATCGTTTCAACATCAAATAATGCAGATTCTCTTCCAAATAAAATCGAGTTAACTGAGGATTTAGGATACTTTGTGGGATTTTATATAGCTGAAGGCTGGATGGAGCCTCATAGAATTTGTATCACTCAAAAGGATACAAAAGAGAATCAAAAAATAATTGATAGGATTAAAAAAGTTGCGCACTCTCTTGGCTTAAGGGTTTATTCTATAAAAGAAGATGGAATCATAAAATTAAGAATCGCAAACTCAACAATTGTAAACTATTTATTTAGAGAAATTTTCAAATTAGATGGTATTAGTAAAGATAAACATTTACCTGAAGAAATATTGGATTATAGTAGAGATTTTTCTGAAGGATTAATTGCTGGTATAATAGATGGAGACGGATCTATTACTACTTCAAATACGAGTATATCTATAAGAACTGCATCAAGGACAATGCTTGAGCAAATCTCAGTTGTAATGAATGTTTTAGGATTTACGATAAGAGATAGAAATCTAGAGAGAGTAGGCTCAACAAGAAATTATAATGGAAGGTTGATAACCCAAAATTATCCATTATATGGAATAAGTTTTAGAACGCTTGATATTGCCCTGCCTTCAATAAAATATAATTCTGCTAGTACTTCTTCAAGAGCTTGGAGAGCGGAAGGATCCGGATGGCATAAGGTGTTAAACAACAAAGAAACAGATATTATGGATAATTATATCTATGATATAACAACAGAATCGCACACTCTTGTAGTAAATGGAATGTGGAACCATAATTGTGTTGGCTGGGACTTAAAAGATATTCTTTTAAAAGGATTTAAAGGCGTTTCAGGTAAAATTGAAAGTAAACCAGCAAAGCATTTTGGAACAGCTCTTATGCAGGTTGTAAACTACTTATATACACTTCAGGGGGAAGCGGCAGGTGCACAGGCTCTTTCAAATTTTGATAGTTTACTTGCACCATTTATTCATTATGATAATATTGATTATAAAGAAGTTAAACAGGAGATGCAAAAATTCTTGTTTAATATGAATGTTCCTACAAGAGTAGGTTTCCAATCTTTAGCTCATGATGAACCAGTTGTGTTTAGGAAAAATGGTAAAATAAAAGTAGAATTAATCGGAAAATTAATTGAAGAGTACTTTGGAGAAAATAGAGAATCTATAATTAAAAATATAGATGGCTATGGAAATCCATCAAATGATTCATTTGCAGTAAAGCCTAATGAAAAAATAGAGGTAATCAGTTTTGACAAAAACGGAAAAGTCGGATGGCATCCGGTTAAAGCATTAATTAAACACAAGATTAAAACAAACGGATTTAAAAGAATTAGAACGGGTTCTGGAGAAGTAAAAGTTTCTCCTGCACATTCTCTTTTCAAAATCAACAGCGGAAATATAAAACCGGTTATGGCAAAGGAATTAAAAACTGCAAAACAAAATGCAACACTAGATAAAAATAATCATATACTATCTGTAAACAAAATTAAAGATGGCATATTAGGTTCAAAGAAAAAAATAGATTTATTTGAATTGATAGAAGATATCCCTGAAAAAATAAAAAAACGCATATTTATAAAAGCAAAGGATGTACCATATATTAAAGAAAAAATCCTTAAATTATATGGATCATTAAAAGAATTTTTATACAAAAATGGAAGAAGTGACAGAACTACTTTATACAAATTATTCAAAGAAAATATTATTCCCTTTGAAATGTATATAAAATATTCAGAAGAAATAAGAAATGATGCTAAAATCTATATAAAGCCCTATAACAATAATTTTTATGATAGATACCTAGATGAAAGTAAACTTAAAAACTTTGTAAAATTAGTAGCTTGGTTTGTAACTGAAGGAAAAGCATGTCACTCGGGTATTGTAATTTCACAGAGAAAAAGCAATAATAAAGAAATACTAGATGTTGCAAAGGAACTTGATATAAAAGTATCAATCGATGAAACAAAAGGGTATAGTAACAAAAACAAAGCAGAAACTAAAACCGTTATTTCAAATATGAAAATGAGTGGACTTTATACATATCTTCTACCATATATTGCAGGAGCTACAGCACGTGAAAAAACAATTCCCTCATTTGTATTTGATTTAAATAAGGATTTAAGAAATACTTTTCTAGAAACCATCTTCAAAGGCGATGGATATCATGATAAAAAATCAAGTAGAATTTCATATTCATCAATGTCTGATAAGCTTCTTACATCGGTTTCAATGCTTAGTATTGCAAATAAATGGAGAGTTAGAGTAATACCAAAAAGTAAAGGGAGAGCTGGAACTTTACTTATTTATAAGAACCCCAGAAAAAAACTTGATATCGAACACAACGATATAGCAGGGTCACCAGTTTATGAAATAGATGAATATAAAAACGATTGGGGCTGGGAATATGATATCTCCGTTGATACAAACGGTTGTGAAGAAAACTTTGTTGGTGGTACAGGTCTTGTTCTTTACCATAATTCGCCTTTTTCAAATATCACAATGGATCTTCACGTTCCAAATTATATGCTCGATGAACCAGCTATAATTGGTGGGGATTTAAAAGATGATAATTACAGTGATTTTCAGGATGAAATGGATATGATAAACCATGCATTTGCTGATATTATGTATGAAGGCGATGCAAAAGGTAGGCCATTTACATTTCCAATACCAACATATAACATCACTAAAGATTTTGATTGGGATAATGAAGGACTAGATCCTATTTGGAAGATGACAGCAAAGTATGGAGTTCCATATTTTTCAAACTTTATTAATTCAGATATGAAACCAGAGGATGCTAGGAGTATGTGTTGCAGATTACGCCTCTCTAATAGAGAACTTAGAAAACGAGGAGGAGGTTTGTTTGGTGCTAACCCAAAAACGGGAAGTATCGGAGTTGTTACAATTAATATGCCAAGAATCGGTTATCTATCTAAAGATAAAGATGAATTTTTTGAAAGATTAGATAATCTTATGTTAAAAGCAAAAGAAAGTCTTATAACTAAAAGAGAAGTAATTGAAAATCTTACTTTTTCAGGTCTTCATCCTTATTCTAAGTTTTATTTATCAGATGTAAAAGAAGTATTTGGAGAGTATTGGAAAAATCATTTTTCTACAATTGGCTTAATTGGTATGAACGATGCACTACTAAATTTTATGAACAAAAGCATTGCAGATCCCGAGGGTATAAAGTTTGCTGAAAAAGTAATGGATCATATGCGAGATACACTAGCAGACTTTCAAGAAGAAACAGGAGACATTTTTAACCTTGAGGCTACACCGGCTGAGGGAAGTTTAGCACCAGATGAAAAGGTGTTAGTTTCACAGAGCGATCCTAGGTTTGATGAGATAGGTCCTTTAGTTGACAGATATTTAGAAAATAACAAAAGAGAAATTCAAATGGTCGGTACTAGTGAAGTTTTAAAAATTCCTAAGGGTGAAATGTCTACATATGGTTTTAGTAGAAAAACCCAGAAAATTAAAAAATATCCGGTGACTGCTTTGGTAAGACATCAAGGTAAATCTATGTACGAGATAATAACAAAATCAGGTAGAAAGGTCAGGGTCACAGGTCAACATAGTGTATTTACTTTAGACTCTCAAGGAATTCCTGAGGAAATTCTTGTAAGCAATCTTGATACAGATGTACCTATTGCTGTTCCTAAGAAAATTAATATGGAGACGGTAAACAATGAGTTTAATTTAATTAATCTGTTCAAAAAGTCTTCTTTTAGGGGTTCTCTTTATGGAATTTTTCCTCTCTACTTTATATCTAAATTAATAAAAAATTCAGAAGTTGTAAAATGGTGTAATAAACATTATAAGACGTATTGGAAAGATATTAAATATACTTGGAAAAAAAGATGTATTATTCCACTTAAATTGATATATGATTTGAATATCAATATAGATAGAAAAACACTATTATCATCAAAGATATTTTATCGACAAACAAAAAGTTCAAGAGCCATGAATGCAATTATTCCAATAGACAAAGATTTAGGATTTATTATTGGATGTCTACTTTCTGAAGGTTGGATTTCTGAGAGAAGTGAATTCAGCAATACTGATAAGAAATTTGCTGAAGAATTCTTTTCATCTTCCAATAAATTATTTGGTGAGGATGCCACTTATTTTTCTTCAAAGGTTAGACAAAGACCGCGTAAGACTCTTTATTTGTGTACTCTAAGTAAGATGATAGGCTTATTTTTAAAGGAAATTGGTATTAAAGGTAAAAGCCATGAAAAACAAATTCCAAATTTTATATTTTCATCAAACTTAGAATGCTCTGCAGGCGTTTTAGAAGGATATTATCTAGGCGATGGTTCTTTTTATCAAAATACAAAAAAAGATGATTACTATGTTAGACTTTATTCAAATTCTAGAGCTATGATTGAGGGATTAAATCTAATTCTATTGCGCTTTGGTATTTTGGCCAAAATTAGAGAGGATAAAAAATCAGAATATAATTCAAAATGGAATGATGGTTATTTATTATCGATAAGTGGCGCAGAGAGTTTAGATATATTTTTTAGAGATGTTCTCAAAGAAAAAGCCAATTTTAAAAAGACACATTCAGGCAGTTATGTTCTTTCTAAAATCCCAAAAATTCTAAAGGATATAATGAAAAAATATGAAATTAAACCCCGAGACATTGATATTTGCAAAGATAGTTTTAATAGAAATATTAGAAAAGGTAGGATAAGCATTCAATATATGAATGAAATTGTTCAAAAACTATCAGATAGTATCAAGGGACATGATAAAAAACTTGAAAGGTTAAAGTTACTATTGAATTCAGACATCTACTGGGATAAAATCAAAAAAATTAAAAAATTAAAACCGACTAAATATGTTTATGATTTTGAAGTAGATGTAAAAGAGGATATTGTAAATAACTTTTTAGGTGGAAATGGGCTTGTGTGTCTTCATAACACAAGCTATTCACTAGCCCGAAAAGATAAGGCACAATACCCTGATATTAGAATATATAACCAGGAAAAATATCAAAATAATGGCGATAAGGTTGAACCATATTATACTAATTCAACTCAGCTTCCATCAGGATATACTTCTGATGTTTTTGAAGCACTTGATCTACAGGATTCACTTCAATCAAAGTATACTGGTGGAACTGTCCTGCATATATTTTTAGGTGAATCTAATCCTGACCCAAATGCAACAAAGAAATTTGTAAGAAAAGTAGCTGAAAACTATAATCTACCTTATTATACTCTAACACCAACTTTTAGTATTTGTCCAAAACATGGTTATATTCCTGGGGAGCATGAGTTTTGTCCAAAATGTGATAAAGAAATAGGTTATAAAGGAGGGAAATAAATTGAATAAAAAAGAAGATTTAGAAAATAAAAGAACTAGATGCGAGGTATATTCCAGAGTTGTTGGATATTTAAGACCTGTCAATCAATGGAACAAAGGTAAACAACAAGAATTTTCAGATAGAAAAATGTTTAAACCAGAAAAGGAAGAAAAGTTGAAGGTAAAAATTCAATGAAAATAGGCGGATTTCAAAAAACAACTCTGCTTGATTATCCAAAGCATGTCAGTGCAATTATTTGGACGGTGGGCTGTAATTTCCACTGTCCTTTTTGTTATAATACAAATCTTGTGAAGGAAGAGTCAGACTTATTTTCTGAAAAGGAAATATTGGATTTTTTAGAGAAAAGAAAAGATTTTCTTGAGGCTCTGACTATTTCTGGCGGTGAACCTTTTTTACAATCTGACTTAAAAGAATTCTCTAAAAAAGTAAAGAATCTTGGTTATAAAATAAAAATTGATACAAATGGTACTTTTCCAGATAAATTAAAGGAAATGATAAATGAAGGACTAGTAGACTATGTTTCAATGGATATTAAGGCACCTAAAGATAAATATAGTAAACTTGCTGGGTTAAACGCAGATTTAGAAAAAATCGAAAAATCCATAGAAATTATAAAAAATTCAGGAATTGATTACGAGTTTAAAACAACAGTTGTTCCTAATTTTTTAGAAGAAGAAGATATAATTGAAATTTCTAAATGGATTAAAGGTTCCAAAAAATATTATTTGCAGCAGTTTAAAAATGATATTCCTGTGATTTCTTCTGACCTGGAAAAATTTGAACCTTATTCTGAAGAATATCTTGAGAACATTTTAAAAAAGGTTAAGCCATATTTTTCTAATTGTAAGTTGAGAGGAACATGACTATAGTAAACCAGGAAATCCAAGAGGATCTAGCTGTTGCAAAAAAGATTCTTTTAGAAAAAGATGTATCAATTGTGCTTGTAAAATATGGTAAAATCTGGAAAGAAAAAAAAGGGATGGGTATAAAACCAATTCTTGAGTTGATTGAGGAGATGGGAAAAGAACTTAGTGAATATGTAATTGGCGATAGAATTTTAGGGAGAGCTTCAGCTTTTTTATGTAGATATGCAAAAGTTCAAGCTGTTTATTCACCTCAGGCTACAAAGACTGCAATCGCAATTTTAATTCTAGGCGGCATTCCTTGTCAGATTGATCAAATGATTCCTTTTATTAAAAATAGAAATGGCACTGGGATGTGTCCCTTTGAAGATTTATTAAAAGATGTTGAAGAGCCTAATGATGCATATAAAATTTTAAAAGAAAAGATTTTATAGCGATTTTTGAGTTGAAACAAAATATGGATTATGAACTAGCAATTATTGGTGCAGGCCCAGCTGGATATTCTGCTGCGATCTATGCAATAAGATCAGGAATTAATACTGTTCTTTTTGATAAAGGAATGGGTGGAGGACTTGCTGCAATTGCTCCTAACATTGAAAACTATGCAGGTTTTGTTGAAATCCCTGGAATAGATTTAATGGAAAAAATGAAAAAACATGTAGAAAAATATACAAAGATTAATTTCAACGAAGAAGTTGAAGACATTACAAAAGAAAATAATGAATTTTTAATTAAAACAAATAAAGAAAAATATAAGGTAAAATCTGTTCTATTTACCACAGGTACAGAGCATCGAAAGTTGGATGCACCCGGCGAAAAAGAGCTTTCCGGCAAGGGTGTATCTTATTGTGCAACCTGTGATGGATTTTTTTTCAAAGATAAAAAAGTAGCTGTTGTTGGCGGTGGAAATTCTGCCTTAATTGAAGCAATTTACTTGAAGCAAATTGGTTGCTCAGAATTATATGTAATTCACAGAAGAGATCAATTCAGAGCAGAGGAAAGCTATGTAAATGAAGCAAAAGAAAAAGGTGTAAAATTTGTTTTAGATTCAACTGTTGAAAAAATTAATGGTGAAAATAACGTTAAATCTTTAGATTTAAAAGACAAAGGTACCGGTGAAATAAGAAAAATAGAAGTTGACGGTGTTTTTATATCAATCGGGGAAATACCTCAAAATGATTTAGCAAAAAAACTTGGTGTAAAAACCGATGAACATGGTTTTATCAAAATAGATAGGCAGGGTAGAACTAGTGTTAAAGGAGTTTATGCTGCAGGTGATATCACCGGTGGTCTTAGACAAGTTATCACTGCTGCTGCAGAAGGTGCGGTAGCTGCTCTAACTACAACTGAAGTTCTTGGTAAAAAATATCCTTATTAAAGATATTCATCAAGTGCTTTTTTTACTTCTACAATATAAGTCATCGCAGGGCCACCACCCATTAGTATTGCAACGGTTGCTGCTTCCATTATCTCTTCTTTTTTTGCACCTGCTTTTATTGCTTTATCGACATGTATTGCAATACAATATTTACATCTGGCTGTAATTGATGTTCCTATTGCAATTAGCTCTTTTGTTTTTGTATCAAGTGTTCCTTCTTTCAATACTTTTCCCATAAAAGATTTAAAATCTCTCATTGATTCAGGTTCATATTTAGATAGTTCCTTCATCATATCCATTACTTTATCTACTGATTCTTTCATTTCCCCCATAAATATAGCCTCCGATAATAAACATTGAAAAAGTATTGATAAAAGTTTTTACAAAATATTTTTTACAATTTTCTTATTTCATTTATCTTATCTTTTTTTAATATACCAATTAGTTTATCTCCAGCTTTTTTGGCAGTTTTAGAAATCTTTCCAGACATTTTCTTTGGTTGAATTCCAATTATTAGAATTTCTTTTACATATTGTTCTAGGTAATTTACAAGAACGGATATTGGTATTCCATGAGTGCTAATGTGCATTACACCAATTTTTTCTTTGAGAACTATCCTAATTTCTCCTGGTTCTAAGTTCATATCAATTGCATCTATTATTATCAATTTTTCCGGATTAAGTTTTTTTACTTTTCCTGTATAATTCTCTGGGACGGTTCCTGCATCGATTACTTCTATGTCCTTAGATTTTTCTTTTTTTAAAATGTCTGCAACATAAGGACCAACAGAGTCGTCTCCGCCATCTCTATTTCCAATGCACATTAAAAGATATTTCATAAGCAATCAATTCTTTTTTATTATACTACGTGCAACTATTGTACCGGTTGCAGCACTAGCAACAATCCCTCTGGAAACTCCTGCTCCATCTCCTGCGACAAAAAAATTTTTAATATTTGTCTCAAGGTTTTTATCTACAATAAAACGCATAGAATAAAACTTTATTTCAGGTGCATAAATAAGAGTTTGATCTGATGCAACACCAGGTATTACTTTATCAAGTTGAGAAAGACCTTCAATTATATCAGTAACAATTCTATGTGGTAGTGCCATAGAGATATCACCCGGTGTAGCCGTATCTAAAGTGGGTTTTATGAATGATTTTTCAATACGTGATTTAGTTGATCTTCTGCCTTTTTTTAGATCTTCAAGCCTTTGTATTATTGGCATACGACCACCTATAGTAGTTGATAATCTTGCTATACTTTCTCCATAGGCAGTTGTGTTTTCAACAGGTTCAGTTAGTTTAACATTTACTAGAAAAGCAAAGTTTGTATTTTCAGATTTTGTTTTAAAATTTGAGTGACCATTTACTCCAATATAATTGCCATAGTCTTCCATCACTACATATCCTTCAGGACATGTGCAAAAGGTTCTTACAAAATCATCGTAGGTTTTTGTATATATGTGGAATTTAGGATCCCAGGCATATTTAATCACGTTTTCCATAACAACAGATGGAACTTCTACTCTAACACCTATATCAATTGGCGCAAACCTTGTTTTAATTCCGAGTCTTTTTGCTTCTGGTATAAACCAATCAGCACCAGATCTACCGGTTGCTGCAATTAAAGAGTTACTGTTTATAGTATTGTTATTGTCAAGTAAAAGTTCAAAAGAATTATTCTTTTTTGAAATTTTTGTAACTTTAGTTTCAAGTAAGAATTCTATTCCTTTTTCTTCTAGATAATTTTTCATTGAATTAATTACAGATGGAAGTATGTCAGAACCTATGTGTCGTTGCGGTATTGGAATAAATTCTATTCCTGCCTCAGCTGCTTTTTTTTCTAAATCATGAGAACTATTTTCATATAATTCGTCTGGTGCACCATGTTTTAAAAAAATATTATCAATTTTTTTGATTAGTTCATCTGCAGTTTCTTTTGATACAAATTCTTCTAGGTTTCCACCCACATCAGGTCTGAGGTTTAGTTTACCATCTGACATTCCGCCGGCACCACCTAGACCACATAAGATATTACAAGGCTTACATTTTAAACATCGCTTGTACTGAGAAATACTTGGACACTGCCTTTTGTTTACATCTTTTCCTTTATCAACTACCAATGTTTTAAAATTTGAATTATCTGCAAATTCATATGCTGCAAATAGGCCAGCAGGCCCGGCGCCAATTATTATTACGTCGTATTTCAAAACAACATCAAAACAAGTGTATCATTTAAAAAAGTTATGAAGAAAAAATATTTGTTTTATTACTCTCCTTCAAACTCTACAATTGAGTAGATATTTTCTCCTATTAGTTTATCTCTTCCTTTTAGATCTGATAGTTCTACAATAAATGCACATTCTACTAGTTTTCCACCAAGTTTTCTTACTAGTTTTCTTGCAGCATCAGCAGTACCAGCTGTTGCAATAAGATCATCAACAATTAGCACTCTTTCTCCTTTTTCTATTGAATCAGTATGTATTTCTATTTTGTCTGTCCCATATTCTAAGGTGTATTCTTCTGATTCACATTTAGAAGGAAGCTTACCCGGTTTTCTAATCGGTACAAATCCACAATGAAGTAAATATGCAAGTGGCGCACCAAAAATAAAACCACGCGATTCAATTCCAAGAACCTTATCTATTTTTTTATCTTTATATCTCTTATATAAGAGATCAATTGTTTCTTTAAAACCATCTGGATCTTTTAAAAGAGTTGTTATATCCCTAAACATTATTCCTTCTTTTGGCCAGTGTGGAACTGTTCTAATCTTTGATTTTATTAAATTACTCATAATTTCTACCTCAAATTCATGATTGTTAAGCAAAAAGCTTTTTTAGTTATTTCTATTCGCAAATTGCATATGAGTGTAAAAATTGGTATAATCGGCGGAAGCGGCATCTATAAAATGGATATACTTAAGGATACTGAAGAATTAGATATTGAGACACCTTTTGGTAAACCCTCTGATAAAGTAATTATCGGTAAAATAAACGATAGAGAAGTAGCGTTTTTACCACGGCATGGAAAAGGTCATAGAATTCCTCCTCATCAAGTAAATAACAGAGCAAATATTTTTGCGCTAAAAGAGTGTGGTGTAGAGCATCTTATTTCAACTGCAGCAGTAGGATCTATGAAAAAACGTATAAAACCGTGTGATTTTGTTATCGCACATCAATTAATTGATAGATCATTTAAACGAGCAACAACCTTTTTTGAAGATGGAATAGTAGCTCATGTAGCGTTTGCTGATCCATTTTGTGAGAAACTTTCAAATTTAGCCTATGATACAATTGAGGAACATGCAAAAGATGCAGATGTCCATAAGGGAGTATATATTTCGATGGAGGGGCCACAGTTTTCAACTAGAGCTGAATCAAAACTTTATAGGTCTTGGAATGTTGATGTTATAGGAATGACACTTGCACCTGAAGCAAAACTAGCTCGGGAAGCAGAAATGTGCTTATGCGGAATACTTACAGTTACAGATTATGATTGCTGGTATGAAGCCGAAGAAGATGTTACAGTTACAAATGTGGTTGAAAATTTAAAAAAGAACAATAAGAACCTAGCAAATATTCTTAAAAATTTAATTCCAAAGATAGATTATAAACGTGGTTGTCCATGTAAAAATGCACTCGAAGGTTCACTTATTACAAGTCCCGAGTTTATTGAAAAAAATGCAAAGCCTGAATTAAAAAAGGTTCTTTTGAAAAAATATTTGAAATAAAACTAGGTTTTTTTCTTTAAATTTCTAAATGATAAGAGAAATAACAAAAACCAAACTGTTGCAGAGAAAAAATCAGCAACAAAAGATAGCCAAAGATCCATTGTAGCAAATGTAAATGCTAGTATGAATAAACCAAGAGTCGTGAGACTTGCAGAATATAGATTTAAAATTGTTTTCCCTCTCCATACATCTTTTAATTGAGGAAATAAAATAACACCAAACATTAGACCCACAATTGATATTACAATATCTTGCCATTGTATGCCTGTACCAAATATTGAAGCAATAATTTCTTGTAACATGCAAGGAGGGCAAATAAAAGAATATAAATAAATCTTATGCATGTCACTTTTTACTTCCAGGTTATAAATATGAATGAAAAAATAAAACTCTCGCAAGGCGCCGGCGGAGAGTTGATGGATAAATTAATTAAAGACAATATTTTGAAACATTTTTCAAATAAAACTGAAAAAGCTGAAGTTTCTCTTTCTATGCTTGATGATTCAGCTGTGATTGATGATATTGTTTTTTCAACTGATTCACATACAATTAAACCCATAATTTTTCCTGGGGGAGATCTTGGTAGTCTCTCTGTTGCAGGAACAATTAATGATGTATCGGTTATGGGTGCAAAACCTATTGCTCTTTCTTCAGGGTTTATAGTTGAGGAAGGACTTGACTTTGAAAAATTTGAAACAATTGTAAAAAGTATGGCTGAAATTTCTAAAAAAGCAGATGTTCCAATTGTCACAGGAGACACTAAGGTAGTTGAAAAAGGAGCAATTCAAGAATTTATGATAAATACCAGCGGTATTGGAAGAAGAACTAAAATTCTTGATGATAATATCTCTGAAGTAAAAAGTTGTAGAGAGTTTAATAGCAGGTGGCTTCTTGATTCAAATCTAAAACCAGGTGATAAGATACTTATCTCTGGAAACATAGGCGAACATGGAGTAGCATTAATGTCATACCGTGAGGGATATGGCTTTGAAACTAAAATAAAATCAGATGTTGCACCTGTAAATAAACTTATAGAAAAAGCACTTAATATTGGCGGAATAGTTTCAGCTAAAGATCCAACAAGAGGAGGGCTTGCAAATACAGTAAATGAGTTTAGTGAAAAATCAAAAACAGGCATCATATTATATGAGGAGGAAATACCTATTCCTGCGGGAGTAAAAAGCGCCTGTGATATGCTTGGAATAGATCCACTTGAGATTGGCAACGAGGGAAAGGTTGTCTTTGGTTGTGTGAAAGAAAAAGCAAATGATTTACTTAAAGAGATAAAAAAGCATCCTCTTGGAAAAAATGCAAACATCATTGGTGAAGTTACCAAAGAAATAAAAGGTGTTGTCCTAGAAACTGAGGTTGGAGGTAAAAGAAACCTGCATAAACCAATAGGTGATCCTGTTCCGAGAATATGCTAAATAATAATGATATCCTTTTATTAACATAAATTTTTAAATACTACTTAAGATTACCAAAAAACGCTAAGTTTAATATTAATAGCATTTACGGAGGCATTATTTTATGGCAAAAGGCTTGACTAAAGCATTTAAAAAAGCTCTTTGGGTTTATCATTGTAATAGTGGTTCTTGTAATGGTTGTGATATTGAAATTATCGCAGCACTATGTCCTCGTTATGATGTAGAACGTTTTGGAATTAAACTAGTTGGAACTCCTAGACATGCTGATGTTTTACTTGCAACTGGCCCAGTTACCCGTCAGCAGGCTGATAGATTGAAAAGAATTTATGATCAAATGCCTGATCCAAAAGCAGTTATTTGTGTTGGAAATTGTGGTAACACAGGTGATGTTTTTTATGAATCTTATAACCTAGTTGGACCAATAGATGAAATAATTCCAGTTGATGTACATGTAGTAGGGTGTCCCCCAAGACCTGAGGCAATAATAAATGCTGTTGTAAAAGCCTGGACAAAACTTGAAACACTGGAGGCGAAAAAATAATGGCTGAAAAACAATTATCTCCTGAAGAACTGGTAAAATACTTCAAAGACGAGTTTAAAACAAAGATAAAAGATAGTAGAATTGAAAAAAGAACAGCTGGCAAAAATAAAAATGAATACTATCATATTTGGATCAAGATTGATAAAAGTATTTTTAAAGATACAATAAAAAAACTATGTGATCTAACTTTTCCACATCTTGCAGTTTCTTCTGGAAATGATATGGGTAAATATATCGAGTTGATATATCATTTTTCTTTATATTTTGGTAAAAAAAATAATGAAATTTCTTTGAATATCTCTCTTGCTCTTCCAAAAAGTAAACCAGAAATAGAAACAATTTGTGATTATATTCCAGGCGCATTAATAACAGAAAGAGAAAAACAAGAAATGCTTGGAATAAAAATTAAGGGTATCCCTGATGAGAGAAGACTATTTTTAGATGATGATTGGCCTGAAGGAGTATATCCATGGAGAAAAGATGAGAAAGGAATGGATGCCTATGTTAGAAATCTTCATGAAAACGATAAAACTGGAGGTAAAAAATGAGCAAGGGAGATATTACTACTTCTAAAACTACTTATCAACTTCCAGTGGGACCTATTCATCCAGCACTTAAAGAACCTGTAATGTTTGAATTTGAAATAGATGGGGAAAGAATCATTGATGCTGATGTGAAACTCGGCCATGTACATAGAGGTATTGAGTGGGCTGGTCAGAAGAGAAACCCCATTCAAATATTGTACTTAGCAGAAAGAATCTGTGGAATCTGCTCAATTTCTCATCCTATTGCTTTTGCTAGAGCAGTTGAAAATGCAATGGGGCTTGAGGTTCCTGAAAGAGCAGAATATATCAGAGTTATTCAATCTGAACTTGAAAGAATTTGTTCTCATATGTTGTGGGCTGGAGTTGCTGCTCATGAAATTGGTTTTGATTCAGTTTTATTTTTAACATGGGAAATGCGTGAAAAAGCACTTGATCTTACTGAATATTTGACTGGTAATCGCGTTACAAAGGCAATTATTCAAATCGGCGGCGTTCGTCGTGATGTTACAAAAGATCAAATCCCAAAAATTGAAGAAACACTTGATTATTTCAAAAATAATTTTACAAAACTAAGAAAAGTTTTCTTAGATGATAAAACTTTTCAGCTTAGAAGCCAGAACTGTGGTGTTCTAACTAATAAAGATGCAATGCAGCTTTGTGCAGTAGGGCCTACTACTCGTGCTAGTGGCGTTAAGAAAGACGTTAGAATAGATCAGCCGTATGCATCCTATGGAGATCTTGATTTTGATTATGTTACACCTGACATATTAACCGGTGAAGTAAACGGGGATGTATATGATAGAATAATTGTAAGATTATTTGAGGTAAAACAATCCATTGATTTAATTGAGCAATGTGTTGATAAGATTCCATCTGGTGAACTCCTTGCTGAAAAAAAATTACCTAAACTTCTTGCTCAAGTTAAAAAAACTGAAGGTGAAGGTTTTGGAAGACATGAGGCACCACGTGGAGAATGTACTCATTATGTAAAATTCAACGGAGAAAGTGAACACCCTTATACTTGGAAGGTTAGAGCTAGTACCTATGCTAATATTCTACCATGGATTCCAATGCTAAAAGGTGAGCAAATCGCTGATATTCCAATAGTTGCAGCATCTACTGACCCGTGTATGAGCTGTACAAACAGGGTTGGATTTGTTCAGAGAAAAAATAAAAATAAATATGAACTTGATAAAGAAGAATTAAGAAAACTTAGTATTAAGAAAACAAGGAGGCTTATGAAATAATGAAATTCTCAATGCTTCCACAAGTTTTAAAGCAGATGTTTAAAAAGCCATGGACTAACAAGTTTCCAGCTAAATACATTCCAGATAATGTTACAAAATATCTAAAAGACGTTGGTGATGGAAAAGCAAAGATGAACCCACCAATTAAAACACCACCTGATTTTCGTGGGAAAATAAAATATGACAAAGAAAAATGTATCGGCTGTAAACTATGTATCCGTGTTTGTCCATGTGAAGCAATAGAGTTTAAACCAGAAGAAAAAAAGATAAAAATCTATGTTTCCAGATGTTGTTTCTGCAGCCAGTGTAATGATATATGTCCTGTGAACTGCCTTAGTATGAGCGATGAGTTTTTACTTGCAGATACTGATAAATATTCAAAGGACTTGATTGTTGAATAATGAAATTAATTTTTAAGGGAATAGTTCAAGGCGTTGGTTTTAGACCTACAGTCTATAGAATAGCTAAAAGTATGGATCTATCTGGATATGTTTTAAACAGAGGATCGGTTGTTGAAGTAGTAATAGATAGAGATGAAGATGAGTTTATTAAAAAATTAAAAGAAAACCTTCCATCTATTGCAAATATTGATAGTATTCAAAAAATTCCTTTTGAAAAAAAAGATACTGATTTTAAAATTCTTTATAGTAAAACAGGTGATAAACACAGTCAGATTCCATATGATACAGCAACATGTGAAAATTGTTTAAGTGAAATTTTTGATAAAAATAACAGACGTTACAAGTATCCTTTTACAAACTGTACTGTATGCGGTGCTAGATTCAGCCTTATTGAGGATATACCATATGACCGTGAAAGAACAAGCATGAAAGAGTTTGAGATGTGTAAGAATTGTAAAAATGAATATACCAATCCTATGGATAGAAGATATCATGCTCAAACTATAAGTTGTCCAAAATGCGGACCAAAATATTTTTTCTTTGATAAAAACAAAAAAAATTACGGGAGTAAAAATGCAATAAGTAGGTTTGCTGAAGAAATAGATTCTGGAAAAATTGGTGTTATTAAATCTTGGGGCGGAATGCACTTATGTTGTAATCTTAATAAAATACCTCGTTTCCGAGAGTGGTATAATCGCCCTCAAAAATCTTTTGCAGTAATGGTAAAAGATATTGAAACAGCAGAAAAATACGGGAGAATAACTGAATATGAAAAAGAAGTTTTACTTTCAAATAAAAGACCAATTGTTTTAGTTGAAAAAAAGAAATATGAAGGAGCATCACCTGGTCTTAACACAATAGGTTTTTTTCTTCCTTATACTGGTCTTCATCATATTCTTTTTTCAATTCTTAAATCAGATGCTCTTTTAATGACTTCAGCAAATATTCCTGGAGAACCAATGCTAATAAGAAATAAAGATGCGTTTTTACTTAATGCAGATTGTTACCTTCTTCATAATAGAAAAATTCCAAATAGAATTGATGATTCTGTTATAAAAATCTGGAAAAAAAATTCCTTTTTTATTCGTAAGTCAAGAGGATATGTCCCTAATCCTTTTGATGTAAATTATAAGGAAAATATTTTAAGTGTTGGTCCAGGCGAAAATATAACTGCTTCACTTTCTCATGATAAAAAAATTTATTCCACCCAATATATAGGTAACTCAAAGTATTATTCTGTTTTAGAGTTTTTATCATCTAGCATTAATCATTTAATGGATCTAACGCTTGAAAAAAAATCTCTTGATTGTGTTGTAATGGATAAGCATCCTGGTTATGATTCAAGAAAGGTTGCAAAAGAATTTTCTGAAGATTTTAACGCTCCTTTGTTTGAAGTACAGCATCATCATGCACATGCTACAAGTCTTATGCTTGAGCATAATCTTGATGAAATAGTTATTTTATCGTTGGATGGACTTGGATATGGTGATGATGGTAATTTTTGGGGTGGTGAAGTTTTATATTCAACTTTTGAAGATTTCAAAAGATTAGGTCACCTGGAATATATTCCTTTACTTGGCGGTGATAAAGCAACACTTGATCCAAGAAGGCTTGTTTTTGCAATTTTTAACAAATTTGGAAAAGAAATGTTTTTTAAGGGAAGAAAAGCAGAGATTTTATCAAAAATGATGGGCAAGTCACCATTATGTAGTAGCATGGGTAGAGTTCTTGATGCCCTATCTTGTTATTTGGATGTTTGTTGCAAGCGTACTTATGATGGAGAGACCGCTATGAAACTTGAAAAATATTTAGCAAAAGGAAAAAATAATTTTTATTTTGAATCAAATGTTAAAAATGGAGTTGTTGGAACCGTTGATCTTTTCAGACAACTTGATGAAAAAGTAAAAAGGCCTTTTAGTGAAAAAGAAAAAGCAGATATCAGTTTTTCTTTTGTTAAAACAATTGTTGATGAATTAACTAATATTGCAGTTGAAGGTGCTGAAAATAATAACATAAAAAACATAGGTATATCTGGGGGAGTTTCTTATAATATACCTATTGTTGAAATGGTTGAAAATATACTAAAAAAACATGGTTTTAATTTAATTGTTCATAATAGAATTCCTAATGGTGACGGTGGTATTTCTATAGGGCAGAATGTTATTTCCTCTATTTTATTATAGATTATCATAATTTAGCCTGTTGAAAAATTATTGTTTTGAATGATTTTTAGTAATTGATTCCCCAA
>CAZWYI010000005.1:0-94624 GCA_964638155.1 uncultured Thermoplasmatales archaeon
GTTAAGATGGAAAATTGAATAAAACAGAAGGTTATTCAAAGTCCTCAATATTTAAGTATAGTCTGGAAAAATAACATTTTGACATTATGTCATTTTGTAAAAATTGCTTATTTTATAAAGAAAAAAGTATGATTTTTAGTTATTTTTCTTGTATAGATATTTTTTACATTCTTCTACACTAGATATCAATTGATCAATATTAAGTGGTTTAGCAAGATAATCAAATATGTATGAACCAAGAAGACTCATTTTTTGATAATCTTTTGTTCCTTTTCCTGTAATTATTGAAATTGCTACATCATCAATGTAACCTTTGTTTACTATTTGGTTTATTGTTTCCCATCCATCCATTACAGGCATCATCAAATCCATAAGGATTACCCCTTTGAAACCTTTCTTTAATTCTTTTAGGCATTCACGTCCATTTGTGACAGTTACTACATCATAGTTTTGTTTTTGTAAAATTGTTTTCAGAGATAACAAAACGTCAGGTTCATCATCCACAACCATTATTCTTCTCATCATATTTTCCACCTTACCTTTCATCTTATTATGTCATTGTCTGTCAATGACATTATTTAAAGTTAGTGTGGAAAAACGTCAATATGTAAAAAAAAGAAATTAAAGATCTGCAACTTTTTCTATTGCATCTGTCAATTCTTTAATAGATTCAACAGTATGATCGCCCATATGACCTATTCTAAAAGTTTTTTCTTTTAGTTTTTTACCATATCCATTTGCAAAAACCATATCGTATTTTTCGTTGATCTCTTTTCTAAGATCTGCAATATTTATTCCTTTTGTATTTTTTATTGTACTAACTGTTTGAGACCAATAGCCTTTTTCTGGAAACATATCAAAATATTTTTTTGCCCAGTTTTGGGTATACTCTGCCATTTTTTTATGTCTATCAGATCTATTTTTATGTCCTTCTTTTAGCATATGTTTCATTTGCTTTCTATAGGCATACATTAATGATATTGCAGGAGTAGAAGAGGTTTGACCTTTCTTTTTATAGTAATCAATATTTCTTTTAAATCCGGCATACCAAAGTCCTGAATTAGTGTTGCTACTTCTTTCATATGCTTTATCATTTACCACGCAAACTGATAGACCAGGCGGCATTGCAAAGGCTTTTTGTACAGAAGTAAATATGACATCTATATTGTTTTTTTCTATATCTATATAGTCTCCACCCAAACAGGATATAGCATCTACAAGAAATAAAGTATCAGGAAAATCTTTCATTACTTCTCCAATTTTTTCAATTGGGTTTCTTATACCGGTAGAAGTTTCGTTCATAACACATGTAAATGCATCATATTTCTTTTTTTCAAGAGCATTTCTAACATCTTCTGGTTTTACTGCTTTTCCCCATTCATAATCAAGGAGATCTACATTTTTTCCAAGTCTTTCTGCAATATCTGCTTGTCTTTTACTAAAACTCCCACATGTAGCACAGAGTACATCTTTGTCGACACAATCCATTACAGAACTTTCCATAAATGCAGTACCTGATGCAGACAATATAATTACATGATTATTTGTATCTAAAAATTTTTGAGTGTCTTCAGTGATTGTAGTATACAAATCTGTCATATCATTTGATCTATGACCTATAACCCAATCATTCATTGCCTCAATTACTTCTTTTCTAACTTTTGTTGGTCCCGGAATATACAACCTTTTATGAGTCATATTCTATTTCCTCCGCCTTAATAAATAGGTTTAAGCTTATTTTAGCAAGCATTTGGTATATACAATCATAATTTAAAATATTCGGAAAGAAGGAATCTGATAATAACTGTAAAGATAGCTGATAACAGCTGTACAATAACTGTTTTATAAGGAAAAGAACAAATTTATAAACAGTGAGGAATATAATTATGAAGCGTTTACTAGTAAAAGCATTAAAAAACCGTTTTGACATGGATAAAGAAGATGCAAAAGCCTTAGCAAAAACTGTGGAAAAGATTTTTGATGGAAAAAAAGAAATTGAAGACATGCCTATGGATAAATATGCAAGAGCTCTTTTTTATGAATTACAAAGAGAAAAAATACTAAAACAGAGAAGAGAAGAATTCAGAGAAGAAGGAAAAAACATCAGAAAATACTATTGGTCTTTTAATGATAAGGCAATTAAAAAAGCAGCATACGAAAAAAACAAGAAAGATCCATATAAAATCTATAAAATTATTCCAAAGGATGCTTGGGATCTTAGATCATACGGTAGTTAAAAAAAAAATTAGTTATACATTGATGGTGGTTCAACAACCTGGTTGTAACCATATATATCATCAATATTTTTTTGTTTTTCTCTATCTTTATTAATTTCTATTCTTAAATCATAGAGGATTATAGATATAAAGTAAATAGATAGTGTAAAACTTATTGCTGCAACAACTAAAGCAAATAAAATCAGTAAATTTGAAGAAAATAAATCGATGTTACTATAAAATATATGTATTAACCATAAGCTTGACATTAAGATCAAAAGTATCCAGAACGAAAATATTGTTTTAGTAAGGCTGAGTTTTTTCATTTTTTATTCCTTAAATTAGTTGTAACCTTACGAGTACTTAAATATTTCTAATTTTATATATTAAAACTTATTATTTATAAGGTTGAAACTTCCTTTTTAAATTGATTTAGCTTTTTTGTGGATTTTTTAATAACATTATTTGCTATATTTACTAAAAAAGGAATATACTCTTTTTCATAGTAAAGAACACCATCAACACCAATTGGCGCATCAAGTCTTTCTGTGCTAGTTATCTCAATTACAATATTTTTAGAAATACTTCTAAAACCAGAG
This sequence comes from uncultured Thermoplasmatales archaeon, assembly GCA_964638155.1. Taxonomy (GTDB): domain Archaea; phylum Thermoplasmatota; class E2; order DHVEG-1; family DHVEG-1; genus CAYZTD01. The sequence continues at coordinate 2,816 of CAZWYI010000005.1, forward strand.
TTTTTAAACCCACAAGAAACAGCTTTTTTCACTAGTATATCGCCTGACTCTAAATCTTTTGAAAAAACATGTATTATTGGAGCTTGAGCTAGTAACCATAATTGGCCTTTTGTTGCTTTTTTTAAAGAATTAAACATTTCAGATTCTTTTATTTCTCTATGAAATTTATCTAAAAATTTTGCGTTCTTTTTATCTCCAATAGAAGGAATTTCAAGTACAACTATTCTACCATAGCAGCTACTAGAGGTATAATAATTTTTATTTGAATTAATTAGGTTAATGATAGGTATAATTTTTTTATCAACTAAATTTTCTTTTATTGCATTATCCAACGTTTCAAGTGTTTGTTTTTTGTTTTGTATAAAATCTCTTTCTTTAATCATAATTTTTCCACTTTTTTATTTATAAATATATCTCTAAACTCTAGTTCTTTAAAAAAATAATCTGGAGGGATTATATTTTCACAAGTAAAAACACCTTTTTTTGTAATTATATTTCTATTGATCATTTGTGCAATTATTGAAACAGGGTAGCCAGTTGTTCTCATCATTGCAGAAACACTATTTTTTTCATTAAAATAATCTATCATCTGGTAAGTTAATTTAATTTTATTTTTTGATTTTTTTCCCTTACTTAAAACTTTTAATAGTACTGCATCTTTTCCTTTAGAAGGAATTTTTTCTTTTAAAAGTTTAATTAAAACCTTTCTAGGAATAACTGTTTTATCATCGATCTTTATTTCTTTTTCTGACCCTAGCCCTAAATCTAGTATCGGTTTTATTAAATCACGATGACCCGGATATCTAATAGTTTTATAATCTAAATATCTAATTATATATCTAAATGTATATGGAAGTGTTGAGCAGCCACCTGAAGTAAGAAAGGCTTCCATCGTTCCAAAAGGATGTGGAAACAAAATCTCTTCAAGATCTGTTAAGGATTTCTTTAAAATAATTTTTTTATTATCAAGAACTAGTGAATCTTCAACATATTCATTAATTAGACCATTTGGTGAAAAAACGAGTTGATAATTAAAGGGAGGGGAAGGTTCTAAGGGAATTCCTCCAACCCTTATTTTAACATATTCAATTTCATCTAAATAATCTACAATATCCCTAGTTATTATTGAAACAAGACCAGGTGCAAGGCCACAATCTGGAATAATAGTAACACCCTTTTTTTCTGCATCTTTAGATAATTTCAACTGTTTTTCTACAATGTCATTATTCCCGCCAAGATCAATAAAATTAGTATTTGTTTCAATTGCAATTTTTGTAAGAAAATAATTAAAACTATAAGGAACTCCTGAAATAACAATATCATATTTTTTAAAAATGTCTCTTACATCTTCTTTATCATAAACATCTAAAATCTCATAATTTATTTTTTTATTTTTCAAAAAATTTTTCGCAGAATTTAGAATATTTTCATCTTTATCAGAAATTACTATCTTTTTAAAATTTGAAAAAACTGATAAATCATATGCTATTGCACGAGACATCATCCCAGCGCCAATTATAAGAACGTTCATTTCAATCAATTAAATGATATTACATTACTTATGATAATTATTACTATTGAAAAATTTTCAAAACAGTTATAAATTAAGTATATATTGTACCGCAGGAAAGAATAGGGAGGCAAGTTTTAATGCCAGCAGATTTATGGGACAAAAAAATTGAATCAATGCCGATAGATAAACTCAAAGAATTACAACTTAAAAGATTAAAAAAACTTATAAAAAGAGTATATACAACAAATAAATACTATAAACAAAAACTTGACAAAGCAGGAGTGAAACCTGGAGATATCAAAAAACTTTCCGATATAGAAAAAATACCTTTACTCACAAAAAACGATTTACGTAAATATTATCCTTTTGGCCTAGTTTGTACAGAAATGGATGATATCATAGAAGTCCATGCATCATCAGGGACGACCGGAAAACCAGTAGTAGGCCCATATACAAAAAATGATGAAGATTTATGGGGTGAGGTGATGGCTCGTGCACTTTATGCAAATGGTGTGCGTAAATCTGATCGTATGCAGAATTCATATGGATACGGTTTTTTTACAGGAGCTCATGGATTTGAAAAGGGAGCTCAAAAAATAGGGGCAATGGTTATTGCAATTTCTTCAGGGAATACAAAACGTCAAGTTAAGGTTATGAAAGATTTTGAAAGCACAGTTCTAGCTGCAACACCTAGTTATTCACTGTATATTGCTGAAGTCGCTGAAGAAATGGGGCTTGATCCTAAAGAAGATTTTAAACTAAAAATTGGCACATTTGGAGCAGAAGCATGGAGTGAAGAGATGAGACAAAGCGTTGAAAAACGATGGGGGATTCATGCTGCAGAACATTACGGCCTCACTGAAATAATAGGACCTGGTGTTGTATCTGAATGCAAGCATAAAAAACTCCATATCAATGCAGATCACTTCCTCGCTGAAATAATTGATCCAAAAACAGGTGAAACACTTGAACCAGGAGAAGAAGGTGAGCTTGTATTTACTACTTTAACAAAAGAAGCATTCCCCGCAATCAGGTTTAGAACAAAAGATCTTGCAGCATTATATGAAGATACCTGTGAATGTGGAAGGACTCTTCCGATTCAGTCCCGTATAAAAGGAAGATCTGACGATATGATGAAAGTAAAAGGAGTAATTGTCTTTCCAAGTCAAATCGAAGCAGGCCTAATGCAGGTTCCAGGTGCAAGTGAATTCTACCAGATTGTTAAAACAAAAAAAGGAGATATACTTGAATTATCTGTTGAAATCGAACCAACTGAAAAAAGATGGAAAGAAGGCCATCTTGATTCTTTGGAAAAAAAAGCAGAAAACGAAATATACAGTATTTTAAATTTACATGTTCCAGTAAAAGCAATTGAACCAAAAACCATTCCTAGAAGTACTGGTAAAGCAAAAAGAGTTATAGAACGATTTTAATGGGGAGCCTCTTTAATGATAGAAACAATTGAAACTATAATTTACTATATATCTGGTTTATACACCTTACCTTGGATATTAATTGGTTTTATATTAACAATTTTAATTGCAAAAATAATAGGTAGGAAAAAAATAGACAAGATAATGAAAAAAATTGGTTTAATCATCCTATATTTTTTTGTTCCTGTATTAATATTTAGAATTTTTCTAAATACGCCATTTGGGGAAAACGAGATTGTTTTTTTAATACTAACTTCTGCAATTATTGCTAGTATGTATATAATAGCTGCCGTATATGCTAAGTATCTTATTATTAAACAAAAAATTACAAAGAAAAAAAGCAACTTGTTTTTAAAAACAATTCTTACAAACCAAGGGAGAAGCTCGGCATTCATTGGAAGTATGATGCTTGCAATACCTGCACTTAAAGCATATGCTGCTATATTTATGGCAATAGTAGGAATTGCATTATTTGCAATAATACCATTTATCTTATCACATATGCATAAAAAGGAAAGAAAAAAAGAAGAAACAAAAAGTAAAAACCCCCTACCTTGGTTTTTAAAATTATATCCATGGTATCTAATTATTTTTGTATTAGCTGGTATTTTATCACAATTTATTTTTGGACCTGTACCTGAAGGATTGAAGATACCGTTATCTAAATATATTCTTGGTCAAAACATTGATGTCATTTGGAATCTTTATACAGCAATTACAATTCCAGCTGCTTTATATTATGTAGGTGCTGGGATTCATCCAAGTGATCTAAAAAAATCTGAACTAAAAAAACTAATAGGTCTTGATAAAAAAAGTGAAAAATCTGATCACTGGAATTGGGTTAGAAAAACATTTATCCTAACTGTTATAATAACCCCTACGATATTTGCACTAATATTTGGTTCAATGTTTTTACTTGGTCGCCTTCAACCAGAATGGTTCGCGGTTATAATGATAAATATATTTTTACCAGTTACTAGTACAAACATGTTTTTACTACCCTACGGAATTGATAAAAAAACAACAGCTCACATTGTTACATGGACTACCTTAGTATGCGTTCCAATAGTAGTAGGACTAGTAGCAATATCAGGTATATACTTTGGCTAAAATCTTTATAAAATATTTTAAAAGATTTTATTCTATTATTTTAAAAACATCTTTTAAAAAATAATAGATTAAAATAATTGTTGCAATAATTAATGCTACAGCATCAGCAATCAATAGATAAGCAAGATCCATTTTATTTCATCCTCCTAACATGAATGGTATTTACAATAACAAAAACAACTAATGATGCAAATAAACCAGGATACAATGGTTCAACACCTGCAATATAAACTGGATAACCGTACTCTGCATTTAAAAAACCATGGACAACCCATAAAAGAGAAGTAGTAGATCCAGCAATCATTGAAGAAATAGATGCAAGTGAAGATTTTTTCCTGTTATAGAAAAATCCAAAAAGAATTGGAACAATCAATGCAGATATCCCAATTGTTCCAATATAATACCACATATCTACAATTGAATCGAAAAGCAATGCAAGAACAACTGAAACACCAAGAGATATTAGTATTCCAACTTTAGTCATAAACATTACTTGTTTGTCTGTAGCTTTTTTTCTAAAGATATTTCTATATAGATCATGAGAGATATTCATAGCCCCAAGAAAAGTAAATGAATCAGCAGTACTCATAATCGTTGCGATAAGACCTGTTAGAAACAATCCCAATAGAGCAGGAGGCAATAATGCACCTGCAATAGACAAATATGAAGTAGTTGCTGACTCAACTTCTAATAAGCCTGCATTTGTTGCAGCAACAGCATATATACCTGTAAAAGTAGTGCAAATATCAAATAACAACCAAAAGACAATTGCTATTAGAACACCTTTTTTTGGTATTTTATCATCTTTAGTTGCATAACAACGCTGGTAAAAACCTGGGTCGGCTAGAGTCCAAAAAGCAATCATTCCCCATACTAAAATCCATAATGTAGATTGACCGCCTGTTAAGGTTAAGTGTTTTGTAGTATCAATGTAGTCTAAAACTGGGCTGGGGTCACTTAGAGCAGTTGTTAAAAAATCAAAACCTCCATAGGTTTGTACAGCTAATGGGATAATCATTGCAACACCTATCATCATTAAAACAAATTGTATTAAATCTGTATAGATTACCCCAACAAATCCACCTCTCATTGTATAAAAAATCATAAAAATAACTACTATCAAAATACTAATCCATATCTCCCAGCCAAAAAGTAAGTTGAAAATTAATCCCAGGGAAAGAACATAAGGAGCAGGAGTTACCATTATAAAATTAAAAATAGCGCCTAAAAATCTTGATTTTTTATCATAAAATCGTTCCAGTTGATCTGGAAGGGTATAAAGATTTGTTTTTCTAATTCTATTAGCAAGAAAAAACGCGAAGAATAAATAAACAATATACCAGAAAAAACCTTGTGTAATCCAGTTTACAAAACCATAGGTAAAAGAAAGTTCTCCTACGCCTAACAATCCACCATACCAAGTAGAAACTAGCGTTGCAACAAAAATAGGAAGAGTTAGTCTTCTCCCCGATAAAAAATAATCATCTAGATTTTTTACCTTTCTTTTTACAAAATATCCTATTACAAATAAAACTAAGAAATATCCAACTATAATTGCATAATCAATAACTGCAAGGTTTAGCATTTATATCTCTCCTCTAAAACATCTAGGGTCCTTTCCATAAATTCCATTCCCAGAAGCATAAGATCTAGATCTACATCCAAAACATATATCATTTAAAGAACATTTTTTACAATCATCTGGTAGATTTTTTTTGTCTTTAAGTTTTTTAAAAATAAGGTAATCTCTATTTTTATTTACAATATCATAAAAACTTTGACTACTGTGTATATTTGGAGCATTTTTTTCTCTGATCGTTGCACATGGTGTAACACTTCCATCACATAAGATTGCAACAGTTGCAGAACAATACTGTTTATTCACACAATTCATGGGAACTTTTTTTAAATTGTATTGTTTTGCATAATGCTTGTAGACATTTATTACATCCTTTCTATCTGGTATAAACTGAGCTAATTTATCCTCTGGAGTATTAGGTCTTAAATAGGTATGATAAACATTAAGTGATGATTTAATACCATATTTTTTTTCAAAAAAATCCATTGTATTAATCATGTCCTCAGCTGTTTGAAGACCAGTAAATGTAACTGAATTAAGCATATTTTCAGCTGGATAACCTAAATCTAATAATTTTTCAACAGAACTAAGAATAATTTCAAGATCTTTTTTTGTTCTAATAGGATGCAATTTTTCATATAATTCTGGATCTATTGTTGATACATGTATTGAAATAAGTCCGGGATCAGCATATTCTGCAGTATTTTTTAAAATAAAATCATCAGCTAAAGGAAGACCCCCGGTCCACACATTATTTCTTAAACCCAATTCTTTAGATAATTGCATATGTGAAAAAATAGATTTACGGAGTAATGGTTCTCCACCGAGCCACTCAATAGCAGTTATCCCAAGTTTTTTTGAATCATGTATTATTTGTATTATCTCTTTATCAGAAAGTGTGTTTTTTTCTTCTTCTAATGCATTCATATAACAATATATACAGCCCTGGTGACATTTATCTCCTACTTCAAGCTGAAGTGAATAAAATTCATCGTTTTCATAGTTTTTATTTAGTTTTTTATAATCAATCATCATTATGTTTCACTCTAACAATTAAAATTTTTCCTTTTGAAAAAGAAATATTTGCTTTATTTTTCTCTAGTTTATTTGATAGGCCAAACCAGCCTGCTTTTGTATCAAGGTTTTTTACATTCCATTTAAAACCATCATAGTTTAAATTTGTAACATCTGAAATTGGTATAACTGATATTATATCATTTTTTGAACCATTAATTTCTGTATCCTTGGTTACAAGCTCTATTACACAATGATTATCAACAATTTTTGATTTTATATCTGGATTTATTTTATCTAAACAGTAAAGATTAGCAAGGGTATGATCAATTCTTTTTCCAATTGCCCCAAAAATTGTAATTTCAGAAGGACTTAAAGTTTCAGCTAATTCTATTGCTAGTTCAAGATCTGTTTTATCTTGATTTGTGTCTTTAATAATTTTAGTATTACTTTTTTTAAAAAAACTATGATTTGAAGAATTAATAGAATCTAAATCTCCAATTATATAGCCTGGTTTTATACCAGTCTTTTTTAATTTATTTGCCCCGCCATCTGCGCAAATAATTATATCAAAATCTTCTAAAACTTTATTAAATTCTTTGTTTTTTATTTCCCCGTTTGCAACAATAGCTATCCTATTTTTCATTTAGTTCACCTAGTATTTTCAAAAGTTTTTTTGAAACATCGGCTGCGTCTTTACCGATAATATATGCACATGGTTCTATTCCAAAATCGCCTTTATGAACTAGTATATCAGGGTTTTTTGTTGAATTTTTAACCTCATAACTTTTTGTTAAAAAATCTATTTTAAGATTTGTTTTTTCAATTTTTTTATTATATGCTATATTCATTATTGATTTTGAATTAAGATTTTTAGAAAAGTCAATTAATAGTGAAGAAAGATGCTTGCTTTTTCCAAATCTTATATCATTATAACCAGTTATTTTTTCATCTGATATAATTAAACCATTAAGAAAAGATGCAACATCATCAGCATTTTTTGGGTTTTCTTTACTCATAGCAATATTTAGTTTTACCTCTGGAATTAAGCCATTCAAATTTTTTTCTTTAAGATTAAAAAAAGCTTTTTTTAAATTATCTAAAATTTCAGTAATTTCATCTGTTATAATTTCGTTTTTTTCTGCAATATAAAAATTATTGTTTAGTTTTTCATTAGAAAAAATAATACATGTATGAAAATTCACAGGTTCTCCTTTTATAATTTTTTGTGATATTTTTTTTGTAATTTCTGATAGTTCAGTTGGTATTTTATCTTTTGACTTACAGTAATTACTAACCATAGGCTGTGAAAGATTTAGTATCTCTGATATCTTTGATTGAGGGACTTTTCGGTTATATAGTATTTTAGATATTGCTTTCTTTAGTTCTATTGTTTTGTCTCCCTCAATAATTATTGCTTCTTTAGACATATTAGCAATTTATAGAAAAATATTAATCGTTTATAAAGCTTTTTAAAAATTAAAAAACATCCTAAAATTAAAAAGATAAAAAAGAGATACATCAAAACGTGTACGAAATTAAAAAATTTGAACCAACAGACATGTTTTCAGTAATTAAACTTGCTTCAGATACGCTTACAGAAAAATACCATCCAAGTATTTTCAACTATTTTTATGAAACCTTTCCTAAAGGTTTTATTGTATGTAAAATCGGTCAAAAGATAGTTGGATTCATAATAGGAATTAAAGTAAATTCAAAGAAAGCAAAGATACTCATGCTATCAGTCTCTGAATATCACCGTAAAAAAAGAATCGGACAATCTTTGTTATATTCTTTTGAAAATGAAATTAAAAAGATAGGTATAAATGATATAGAATTAGAAGTTAGAATAAAAAATAAAAAAGCAATTAAATTTTATCAAAAACACGGTTACAAAATAGAAGAAAAAATAAAAGATTATTATCAAAACAGTGAAGATGCATATATAATGAAAAAATATTATTGATTTTTGATTTCACGTAAAAGCTGTTTTTCTTTATCAGTCATAAATCGTTCTGCCATAAGATCTAATCTGCATGAAACTTTTTCTAGCCCTGGGCAGTTATTATTCGATAAAAGAGTGGCAATTCCTCTACTTAAAGTAAAAACTGCTAGTTTGTGTTCTCTTTTTGATTTATAAACCTGGTAAGGTGTTACATCAAGTTTCACATACGGTTTAAACTCTGCTCCTCCATTATGATCTACAATACATTCCAAATGTGTTTTGAGTTGCAATAAAAACGTGTGCAATTGTATTAGCTCATCTTTTTGCATGATAAATATTCCCTCGGTCCCAAAATGTTGAATATACAAATAGAATAAATGGTTTTTATGACTTTCTGCTGAAAACTTATATATTAGTTTTATATTCAGGCTTGCAAAATAAATTTATAAAATAAAAAAAATAAAAAAGGTTGTTTCAACTTAATTCTTTTTTGGTATAAACATTTACTGAAGAAGGCATTTTAACAACGTTCCCCATCTTCATGCCAACGATTTCTGAAACATTTTTACTATTCGCAATATCTAAAAGACGTTGGGTTATAATACCATCAAAAACAACTGCTGAGATATTATTACTTTTTTTAAGAGTATCAGTTAATTCACGTACTGGAATCTTTTTGATTTCTTTATCTTTTTTATCAAAAAGAACTGCTTTTAATGAACCAGAAATGCTATCCAAAGTCTTATTGTATTTCTTTTGTTTTTCATTTGTTATCTTTTTTGGTTTTGATTCCTTTTTCTTTTCTTCTGATTTAGATTTTTGAGGGTGTTTTTCTTTTTTAGCTTGTTTTGGTTTAAATTGCTGTTTACTGCTATTTTTTTTATCAAGTTTTATATCAAACATTTCTGCATATTGCTCAGCAGGAATTTTATTTTTAAGTGCCTTCATTATAAGTTTTTGTGGTATCTCTTCAACTTCACGAGTTTGTGGAGCACGTGCAACAAAATCAACGTCTGCAGTTTGAAGTAATTCTTTTAGAATTAATTCTCCACCTCTATCTCCATCAACAAAGGCAGTAGTTATCCTTTCAGACGTAAGACTTACAACTGATTTAGGAATATTTGTTCCACCTACAGCAATAACATTTTTGATACCATACTTAAGTAAATTTAAAACATCTCTTCTTCCTTCAACAATAATTATGGCATCACTTTTTTCTATGTTGGGGCCTGCAGGACAATGATCTGGACCATAGTTTGTAATCTCTTCTATCTGAACTGCTTGTCTAACGTTATCAGCGATGCTTTCCCCTTCGACTTTTCCTTCTTCCATAACCTTGTTTAAAAGTTCTTTTGCCCTTTCAATTACTCTTTTTCTTCTAACAACTCTGACATCTTCAACATGATCTGCCTTTATGGTTGCCTTACATGGGCCAACTCTATCTATACTTTCAAAAGCAGCTGCAAGAATTACAGTTTCGACCTTGTCAAGAGAAGTAGGAAGTGTTATCACACCCTCGCTTTTACCATTCTTTGATTCGAGCTCAACTTCAATTCTTCCAACGCGGGCAGATCTTTGAAGTTCTCTAAGGTCTAACTCGTCGCCGAGTAACCCTTCAGTCTGTCCAAAGATTGCACCTACTACATCTGATTTTTCAATTATCCCATCTGCTTTTATATTAGCCTTAATTAAATATTTGGTTGTTGCTGGATCTATTACCATTAAATATCACCTTTTGTTAATATCTTTTTAGAAAAATAGCACCTTTATCCGCTTTTCAATCTTTACTAGCAAATAATAGGTGAAGAACCTACACGAATTTTGCCTAACTTGATCTTTTAAATATTAATTTTTTGGATATGAGTTAAATCTTAAGTAATTAAACGCACCAAGAGTGCTATTTTTCAAACTTATTTCTTATTTATGTTATTATTTTAATTGTTAGCTTTCCACCATATTTAAATGTTGTGTTAGTATTCAGCTTAAAAGAGATTTAGCATGGAAGAAAAAATTTATATCGGCGTTGCATGGCCTTATGCAAACGGATCATTACACCTGGGACACATCGCAGGATGCTATCTACCTGCGGATATATTTGCAAGGTTTAACCGCTTGAAAAATAACGATGTTTTAATGGTTTCAGGCAGTGATGAACATGGTACACCTATTACAATCAATGCCGACAAAGAAAATAAAACGCCGCAAGAAATAGTTGACCGGTATAATAAGGAACACTCTGAAAATATGAAACAACTAGGAATTTCCTTTGATCTTTTCACAAGAACTACAACAAAAAACCATGAAAAAGTAGTAAAAGATATTTTTAAAACATTATACAAAAATGGATATATTTATGAAAAAGAAGTAGAGTCTTTTTATTGCTCGCATTGTAATCGCTTTCTCCCGGATAGATATATAGAAGGAGTCTGCCCACATTGTGGAAATGAAAGCTGTAGGGGAGATCAATGTGATGAATGTGGAAAAATTTTAGATCCAGAAGAATTATTAAAAGTAAAATGTAAAATATGCGGCGCTAAACCTAAAATTAAAACAAGCACTCATCTATTTTTAGCATTAAGTAAATTTGGAGAAGAAATACTTAACTGGCTTGAAGATAAAAAATATTGGAAGAAAAATGTTTTAAAATTTACAAAAAACTGGTTGAAAGAAGGATTAATTGATAGAGCAATAACCCGTGATATGAAATGGGGAATAGAAGTTCCTATTAAAGGATATGAGGAAAAAAGAATTTATGTATGGTTTGATGCAGTAATAGGATATCTTGCAGCAAGTAAAGAATGGGCAAAAAAAATAGGAAAAGAAGATAAATGGAAAGACTGGTGGTATAATAAAAATTCCAAGCATTACTATTTTCTAGCAAAGGATAATATTCCATTTCACTCAATAATATGGCCATCAATTCTTATGGGATATGACAAAAACCTAAAGCTGCCATATGACATACCAGCAAATGAATATCTAAGACTCGAGGGAGAGCAATTTTCAAAAAGTAGAGGCCTTGCAATATGGGTTCCAGATATATTAAAAAAATTAGATGTTGACCCACTTCGTTATTATCTTTCAATAAATATGCCAGAGAAAAGAGATAGCAACTGGATGTGGCAGGACTTTGTAAATAAAAATAATGATGAGTTAGTTGGAACATATGGAAATTTTATACATAGAGTTATAACTTTTACACATAAAAACTATGGAGAAATACCAAAACTAGGAAAATTGGATAAAAAAGATGAAGAAGCCTTACAAAAAATAAAGGAGATTTCAAAAAAAGCATCCAGGGCGATAAAATCCTGTGAATTTAAAAAAGGCTTAAGATCAATTATGAGCCTAGCTCAATATGGAAATGTTTATTTTAATGAAAAAGAACCATGGAAGCTAGTAAAAGAAGATAAAGAAAAATGTGCTACAGCACTTCATGTTTCTCTAAAAATTATAAAAGCTTTAGCTGTTTTTTCATCAGTATATCTTCCTTATTCATCAGACAAAATATGGCATATATTAGGCTATGAAAATTCTATTCATGAACAATTTTGGAAAGATGGATCAACTGATTTAAAAACTGGAATAAAACTAGAAAAACCAAAACCATTATTTAAGAAACTTGAAATAAAGGATTTTATGCCAGAAGAAAAAGATCCGTTCTCAAAAATCGATTTACGTGTAGCAAAAGTAATAGACGTTAAAGACCATCCTGAGGCAGATAAACTTTATATGATGCATTTAGACCTTGGGAAAATGGGTAAAAGAGTAATTATTGCAGGAATGAAACCATATTACACACCCGAAGAAATAAAAGGCAAAAATATTGTAATTGTTTCAAATTTAAAACCTGCAAAGATAAGAGGCATTAAATCAAACGGTATGCTTCTTGCAGCTGAAGACAGTAAGGGCGTAGTATCGTTACTTGACCCAGGCGATGCAACACCTGGCTCTGAAGTAAAAGTCAAAGGAATAGAAAAAAATGCAGACAAAATTCTAGAGTTCGATGAATTCAAAAAAGTAAAGCTGAACGTAAAAGATGGTAGAAAAGCAACCTATAAAAATAATGTCCTTATTTCCGAGAAAGGAGAAGTAAAAACAGATAAAGCTGTTGAAAAAAACGCAAAAATTATGTAAAAATATTTGGGAGGAAAAAAATTATATGAATGTTGTAACAGAAATAGATTTACCGTTAAAAGAATTTAAAAAAGGAAAGGTTAGAGATATCTTTGAAATTAATGATAAACTTTTGTTGACTGTAACTGATAGAATAAGTGCTTTTGATTATGTTCTTCATGAGCCAATTCCATATAAAGGAGTGTGCTTAACTCAGCTTTCTGCTTTTTGGTTTGATTATTTTCAAAATCTTGTTAAAAGCCATATGATTTCAGCAGATATATCTGAATTTCCTGAAGAACTTAAAAAATATGAAGATACACTTAAAGGACGTAGTATGCTTGTAAAAAAAGCAGAAGTTTTTCCTATTGAATGTATTGTAAGAGGATATATATCAGGCTCGGCATGGAAATCTTATAAAAAAGATGGTACTGTCTGTGGAATAAAATTACCAAATGGTATGAAAGAATCTGAAAAATTCGATGAGACCTTATTTACTCCATCTACAAAAGCTGAAGAAGGTCATGATGTAAATATCAGCTTTGATAAAATGAAAGAAATAATTGAAAAAGAAGATGCTGAAAAATTAAAAGATCTTTCTCTTAATATGTATAAAAAAGGTTCAGAATATGCACGTAAAAAAGGTATAATTATTGCCGATACAAAATTTGAATTTGGAAAGATTGACGACCAGATAATAGTTGTAGATGAGGTTTTAACTCCGGATAGTTCTCGTTTTTGGCCTGCAGATGAATATGAACCTGGTAAAAAACAACCCAGTTTTGATAAACAATATGTGCGTGATTATTTGAGTGGTACTGGCTGGGATAAAAATAGTACACCACCACATCTTCCAGATAAGGTGGTAGATGGAACTAAAAAACGATATATCGAAGCATATGAAAAAATAACTGGAAAAAAGTTTGATTTCTAAGAACTAAAAGAAATTTTTATTTCTTTTTCACTTTCTTTATCAATTTCTGATCGAATATAATATGTTCTAAAAATATGGTCCTCTCTAGTTTTTATAATTGTTCCGTTGATCGCTGTATATGCCCCCTTCGGAACTGTAAATTTTAGTAAAACAGATATGTTTTTTTCAAGTTTATTTTTTACTTTAACAGAAAATTGATTTTCATATTCAACATCAATATTATATGAAGGAATACTATATTTTGGTTCTTTATAGTTGTATGATATTATTTCTCCATTTTCTATTTCTATAAGCCTATATCCCCAGTATCCATCCTCAAATTCAATTTTACTTTCAGGAGTAGTAGTTGTTATAAAAATGGTATCGTTTTGAATTTTTACATTATCAAAATGGACATGTCCTGCAAGTACCATATCAATATTAAATTTATTAATTAAACCAAGTAACTCTTCTCTATTTTCATATCCTTTATTTATTAATGTATCTCTCTTTGTATCCCAAATTGGATTGTGATGAAGGAGCATAAATGATAGATTAGCATCTGTATTATTTTTTAAATCATTCTCAATCCACTCTAATTGAGAATCCTGAATATACCCACCCCAAGTAAGTGCTAAGGGACCTATTGACCATCTAAATATTTCGGGCCAGTCATATGAATTAGCCCCTAGGAAATGATAATTTCCATAATTAAATGAATAATAATGTTTACCAAAGTATTCTTCCCATATCTCTAGACCGTCTTCCCTAAGTCTTCGATATCCATCATGATTGCCTGGTACTAAATAGGTTGGTACATCAAACATTTGGATCATGTCATAACATATTTTGTATTCTCTACTGTACTCTTTAAAATACAATTGTCCAAAAACTAGATCACCTGATATTAATACAAAATCAGGATGTAAAAGGTTTATTTCTTTGATACATTTTTTAATAGATTTATAACCTATTGTTTCTTTTATACTTTCTAAAAATCCTCTTGGGTCTCCAACATGAAAATCAGTTATATGAATAAAATCAAATGAATCTGAAAAAGCTTCTATTATTGAAACAGATCTTGGCTCTGTAGTTTTGTAGATTTCATTATCTTTTACTAATATTACTGAAAGATTGTATAACTCTTCAGGTGCAGATGAAGGGATTTGTGTTTTTATAAAATATTTTCCTTCAGAATATTTTTTTTCAATAATTTCGAGCCAGAATTCATCAACGATCTGTTCGTAAGCTGTCGATATATATAAATATATATCTTCAGCTTGTTGAGATTGTGAAATAATTGTAAAATTATCTCCTTTTTTAATAATCTCAGGGCAACTACATCTTGGATAATTTATCTTGAGTGAATCATCATTTAAAAAGTTCGGTAGATCTAATAATCTATCTTTGAAATTCTCTATATCTTCATTTTCCTCTTTAACTAAAATGTTAGACATAGCGCTACTAGAAATACATATAACAAGAAAAATTGTGATTAAAACTCTCAGTATTTTAATAGATTTCAATATTTCACCTTATATCAATAAAAATTATTATTCATTATTGTTTATTAAGTTTCCTACACAAGTATGTTCTAAATATAATTTTTTACATAGAGTATCTATAATATTTACTTTTTTTAATCAAGCTGTGTTGGAACTCTCCAATCAAAACCAGGAGTCCTATTACCAATCTTTGGAATCATAGGCATTCTTCTTTTATGTTGGCTCTTAATTCTAAGATTTTTAATTCTTTTAACTTCTGAAACTTCAACTGAAGCATTTTTTGATATATGTTTTATATCAATTTTTTTTTCAAGACCTATAAGAATTTTATCTAAAGTAGGATAATCCATTTTTAGTTCTTTTTTATCAGTTTGTCCCTTGATTAATCCTGCTGTAGGAGGTTTTTTAACGATTTCTTCAGGAATTTTTAAATATCGAGCTAGATCATAAATTTGTGTTTTATACAAATCACCAATTGGCATAATATCGACACCCCCGTCTCCAAATTTAGTAAAGTATCCTACCAAGATTTCTGATTTATTAGAAGTGCCGCATACTATACAATCATTCATATTTGCATATTCAAAAAGTATTATCATTCTAACTCTTGCTTTTATATTTGCTAGAGCCATTTTTTTAGGTTTTATTATACAATATTTTTTATATTCACTAACCAAAGGCGTTATATCCTTTGTTTTACAATTTAATTCAAACTTTTTAGTTATCAATTCTTGATGCTTTATATCAAGTTTTGGTGTAACATTATCAGGCAAGAAAACACATTTAACATTATTTTTCCCAAGAGCCTTTTTACAAAGTATTGCAGTTACTGCTGAATCTACTCCACCAGATAGACCAAGTACAACACCAGCAGATCCAGAATTTTTCACATATGTTTTAATGAATTCTTTAATTACAGTTGATACTTCGTTATAATCAAGAGATATATTATCACCTCTTTTCAATCAAAGCATGTGGAATCTTTATAAATAATATTCCCTCGAGAACCCATTGAGATAACAATTGGAGCATATTTATTTCAGATATTAAAACGGCCAAAGACATTACTATTCCCCGTAGATAATATACATATTAAGTTTTATGTTATTTTATAGAAGCAAGTGATCCTGAATTATCAGATGATTAGCTATACATAAATATATATTTTTATAATTTTTTTTATGTACTTTTTTGCATATCTACTTTTATAATTAAACTAATTTTGAATCTTCCAAAAAAAATTTAAAAAAATAGTATAACTTAAGATTTTTAAAAAAAGAAAAAAGTTGGGTAAAATTACCCGAATTGTTTTTTTATTCTTGTCTGTTATCTACTAGAGTATCTACGATTGATGGGTCTGCTAGAGTACTTGTATCGCCAAGTTCGTCTAACTTTCCATCTGCGATTTTACGTAAGATACGTCTCATGATTTTACCAGAACGCGTTTTTGGAAGACCTTCAGTATATTGTATTCTGTCAGGCGATGCGATAGGACCAATTTCTTCTCTTACCCTACTTACGATTTCTTTTGTTAAGTCATCGTGGACTTTTTGTCCTGCTTTAAGTGTAACATAGGCATAAATACCCTGTCCTTTGATATCATGTGGAAATCCTACAACTGCTGCCTCAGCAACCTTTGGATGTTTTCCAATTGCTCCTTCTACTTCAGCAGTACCAATTCTGTGACCTGAAACATTTATAACATCATCAACACGGCCAGTTATCCAGTAATATCCATCTTCGTCTTTTCTACATCCATCACCGGTAAAATAGTATCCTGGATACATTGAAAAGTAGGTGTTTACGAATCGTTCATGATCCCCGTATAATGTTCTCATCATACCAGGCCAAGCTGATTTAATAGCAAGGTTTCCTTCAATGTCATTTCCTAGTTTTTCGCTTCCAGTATCGTCCATTATTACTGGTTCAACACCAAAGAAGGGTTTTGTTGCTGATCCTGGTTTTAATGGTGTTGCACCAGGTAGTGGTGTGATAAGTATACCACCGGTTTCAGTCTGCCACCATGTATCAACAATTGGGCATCTTCCGCCACCAACTAGATCATAATACCATTTCCATTCTTTTTCTTTGATTGGTTCACCGACACTTCCAAGAACTCTTAGAGAGCTGAGATCATGTTTTTTAACCCATTTATCTCCTTGTTTCATTAGAGCTCTAAGTGCTGTTGGAGCAGTATAGAATATGTTTACATTGTGTCTTTCACAGATACCCCAGAATCTACCCCAGTCCGGATAGTTTGGAACACCTTCATACATTAAGGTTGTTGCCTTGTTTGCTAGAGGACCATATACAATATACGAGTGTCCTGTAATCCAGCCGATATCAGCTGTACACCAATAAATATCGCCATCATGGTAATCAAAAACATATTTGTGAGTAACAGCAGTATAAACTAAATATCCGCCAGTTGTATGAAGTACTCCTTTTGGTTTACCAGTAGAACCAGATGTATATAATATGAACAATGGATCTTCAGCATCCATTTCTTCTGGAGGACATTCAGAATCAGCTTTTTCCATTTCTTCATGCCACCAGCAGTCTTTATCAGTGATATTAACATCTGCACCGATGCGTTTTACAACAACAACGGTTTCAATTGACGGGGTTCCTTGGACTGCTTTATCTACTGTTGGTTTCATTGGAAGGGGTTTTGCTCCTCTTACACCTTCATCCTGAGTAATTAATAGTTTGCATTCTGAGTCATTTATCCTATCTTTTAATGAATCAGCAGAAAATCCGCCAAAAACAATAGAATGAACTGCACCAATTCGTGAACATGCTAGCATTGCTATTGCTAATTCTGGAACCATTTGTAGATAAATACAAACTCTGTCACCTTTTTTAATTCCTTTTGATTTTAACACATTTGCAAATTTTTGTACTTCTGTTAGAAGTTCATTGAAGGTGAATTCTTTAATCATATCTGGTTCGTTTCCTTCCCAGACTATTGCTGTTTCATCACCGTGACCGTTTTCTACATGTCTATCAAGACAGTTGTAGCAAACATTTAGTTTTGCACCTTCAAACCATTTTATTTTTCCTTCTTTAAAATCATAGTCTCTAACTTTGTCCCATTTTTTGTACCAGCTTACATGCTCATCAGCCATTTTTTCCCAGAATTTCTCAGGATTTTTGACTGATTCATCATACATTTTTTTATATTCATCCATGCTTCCAATATGGGCTTTTTTACTAAATTTCTCGCTAGGTTTAAATATCTCAACTGTTTCTTCTTCTGGCATATTTTCTTCAACCTCTTATCATATTTTTAATTGACTAATATCCTGTTATGATGATCTATTTCGGTACTTTGATCATCCTCCCCTTATAATAAGTAAGGGAATTGCGAATTAAAGTTACAGTATAAGTATTTTGTCATAAACTAATTAAAGTAATGGAAAATAAAAGCAATAAAATATATACAAAAAAACAAAAAAATATATTGACAATAAAACATTGTAGCAAAATCGAAGGTCATAATTGTACTAAAATCTATCTATAAGATTTTATATTAAGCATTTTTTTAGATATGGGAGAAAAATTAAAATCTTTTATTACTTTCATTCTTTCAAACATATATTTACCAATTTGGGGTGTTTTAGAGATTAATTCATTTTCCTTTAAATATCTTATTTTATGCATTTTGTCTTCTTTATATTTCTGATAATTATGGTATGCTGAGATAATCACACTTTCAAATTTTCTTCTTGCAAAAAATATTGTAGAATTGGTATCTAAAAATTCTATGTCTTTTTCTGAAGGATGTTTATTCGGGTCAAAATTAATAGGATAAAAAGCAAGTATTTCAAAACCAAGTTTTTTGAGATTAGGTATAGTAATTGTTTTTAACATATTATTTTTAAAAAAGCCTTTCTTCATTCGAGATACTGTATGACGAGAAAGTCCTACAATATCACCTATCTTTTGAGTAGTAGCATTTGGGTTTTGAACTAATGTAGAATAAACAATTTTTTCTTTATTATTTAGATTGATACAATCTATTTCATTAAATAGATTATTTTTATTATCAATATTATCGACAATGTCTAAATCAAAAAAATCTTTTAGAACACTAGAAAAATCAAAAAAACGAATAATATTACTAATTTCAAAAGGAAATACAATCTCATTTGGATATTCTTTTTCAAGAAGACCTATTTCACCAAAGGTTTCTGTACGAATATCATTAATTTTCCCTATATTAGTATAGTTTTTTGAAAGACTAATTGAAAAGCCTTTTTCTTGTTCACCAACAGAATAAAAAATCTCATCAAAAACTTCAATTGTTTTTTTAGTATTATTAACTCTTTCCTCTAGTGGTATCACAGGGTTAAATTGAGTATATATTACTGCAAGCATTTCACAACCAAGAAGATTAAGTAACGGTACTGTTAGTTTTCTTAAAAATCCCTGGTCATATAGTCGTCTTTTAATAGAAGTAAGAGTTGACAATTTAACATTTATTATATCTGAAAGTTCACTATCATTTAATTCAGGATATCTAACTAATCCGTAAAGAACTCTTTTTTCATTTTTAGTAAGAAGTATTCGTTTCACGCAAAAATCCTAAAGCAAAAACATCATTAAATAATTTTCTCATTTTTACGACATAAATCGCAAATATTGTTAAAATGTAAAGAATTTGTATGATATTCTAACAAAAAAAGTATTTTTAAGTCGAAAAAAATTATTTATGTATAAAAACTACAAAACATTTATTAAATAAGTGTTTATTCTTCGGAGGCAAACCAAAAATAGAGAGTTGGTGAAAAATGGGTAAAACAATAGTCGAAAAAATTCTTGATAAACATATAATTGAAGGTAAAGCCGAAAAGGGTAAAGAAATTGGGATTAAAATTGACCAAACACTTACCCAAGATGCAACAGGTACTATGGCCTACCTACAATTTGAGGCAATGAAAGTTCCAAAAATAAAAACAGAACTATCTGTAAGCTATGTTGACCATAACACAGTTCAAATTGGTTTTGAAAATGCTGATGATCATAAGTACTTACAATCAGTTGCAGCAAAATATGGTATAATATATTCCCGTGCGGGAAATGGGATATGCCACCAAGTACATCTAGAACGTTTTGGAAAGCCCGGAAAAACTCTACTCGGCTCAGATTCACATACACCTACAAACGGTGGAATTGGAATGATAGCAATTGGTGCAGGAGGTCTTGATGTAGCCGTTGCAATGGCAGGTGGACCGTTTTATCTAACATATCCTAAAGTTATAAAAATAAATCTAACTGGTGAATTAAAACCATGGGTTAGTGCAAAAGACGTAGTTTTAAAAATTCTTGAGAAATTTACAACAAAAGGTAATGTAGGATGTGTCTTTGAATACGGTGGACCTGGTGTTAAAACTCTAAATGTTCCAGCTCGTGCAACCATAACAAACATGGGTGCAGAATGCGGAGTTACAACCAGTGTTTTTCCAAGCGATGAAATAACAAAACAATTTTTAAAAGCACAGGGAAGAGAAGAAGACTGGACTGAAGTTAAAGCCGATCCAGATGCAGAATATGATAAGATAGTAGAAATAAACCTAAGTGAAATAGAGCCACTTGCATCTACACCCCATAGTCCTGGAAACATTAGCAAGGTAAGAGATTTAGAAGGAATGAAAGTAGATCAAGTATGTGTTGGGAGCTGTACGAATTCATCATATAGAGATCTAATGACTGTTGCAAAGATAGTTGAAGGAAAAACAGTTCATCCGGATGTTAGTTTTGTTGTAGCACCTGGTTCAAGACAGGTAATACAAAATATTCAAAAAGATAGTGGTTTACAAAGCATACTTAATGCTGGCGCACGTCTTGCTGAAGCAGCATGTGGCTTTTGTATTGGAAACAGTCAATCACCAAAAACAGAAGCAATAACGCTTAGAACTAGTAACAGAAATTTCCTTGGGAGAAGTGGAACAAAAAGTGCAAATGCATACCTAATTTCTCCTGAGACTGCTGCAGCCGCAGTAATAACAGGTAAATTTACTGACCCAAGAGATTTAGAAGATATGGGGCTAAAGTATCCTGATGTTGAGATGCCTGATAAATTCTTAATCGATGACAGTATGTTTATTTTCCCAAAAGAAGTAAAAGGAGAAGTAAAAATTTATCGTGGACCAAACATAGGTGACCCGCCAGAGAGCAATCCTTTATCAGAAAAAATAGATGGAAAAGTAACAATTAAAGTCGAAGATAAAATCACAACAGACCATATAATACCAGCTGGATCAAAGATGAAATACAGAAGTAATGTTCCAAAATATTCAGAGTTTTTATTTGAAGTAGTCGACTCAAGCTTTCATGATAGAGCAGAAAAAATTCGTGACAGTGGAAAAGATAATATAATTGTTGCAGGAGAAAGCTATGGTCAGGGTTCATCCCGTGAACACGCAGCACTATGTCCAATGTATATGGGTGTAAAAGCAGTTATTGCTAAATCAATGGAAAGGATACATGAAGCAAATCTTTTGAACTTTGGAATAATACCTCTGAAATTTGTAAACGAAGAAGACTACGACTCAATAGATCAAGATGACGAACTAGTTCTACCAAATGTCAAAAAAGAAATAGAAACAGGTGAAAATGTAACAGTTAAAAACAAAACAAAAGGCTCAGAATTTAAAGCAAAGTACACACTATCTGATAGGCAGAAAAAAGTACTTTTAGAAGGTGGAACACTAGCTTATATGAAAAATAAAACCTAAATTTTTATTTATTTTGATATAGGGAGGAAAAGAAAAATATGGCACAAAAAGGAATAAGAGAATATGATGCTAAAAGAATGATGTCTAAAGCATTACCTGAATTTTCAAATGGTAAATTCAAGTATAAAGCAAAACAGGTTCTAATAGGACCAGACACAGACTTTAAAAAAATTGAAAAAGAAAATCCATGGCTAAAAAAAGAAAAACTTGTTGCAAAACCAGATCAATTATTTGGAAAACGTGGAAAAAACAATCTACTTTTTGTAAATAAATCATGGAATGAAGTTCAGAAATGGATAAAAGAAAGAATGAACAAAACTGTAACAATCACTCAAACCACAGGCAAAACTAAAGGTAAACTCACTCATTTCTTAGTTGAAAAGTTTGTTGAACATGACGAGGAATATTACATTGCTATTACAACACACCGTGAAAAAGATACAATTCATTTTTCAACAAAAGGCGGAGTAAATATCGAAGAAGTTTGGGACACAGTTGTAGAGCTTGACATTCCAATAGTAGAAGAGATTGATAATGTTGATGTAGAATGCTTTTTACCAAAAGAATTAGGTGATAAAAAAGAAACAGTTGCAGGTTTTATAAAATCATTATACAAAATGCTTGTTGATTATCATTATGTATACCTTGAATTAAATCCTTTTACATTTGTTAATAGTGAACCGGTAGCACTTGATTGTGTTGCAAAAGTAGATGACTATGCATCTTATCAATGTGATGAAAAATGGGGCAACTTAAAATTCCCAAGTCCATTTGGTCTTGATAAAACACCTGAAGAAGAACGTGTCGATGAATTAGACGAAAGAACTGGTGCATCACTCAAACTTACTGTACTAAATCCAGAAGGAAGAATATGGAATCTAGTAGCTGGTGGCGGTGCTAGTGTAATATATGCAGATACCGTTGCAGATCTTGGATTTACTGATGAACTTGCAAACTACGGTGAATATAGTGGAAACCCAAGTACTGAACTCACTTACGAATATACAAAAACAGTTCTTGATCTTATGACAAGGAAAAAAGATCCTAAAGGAAAACCAAAGTTTTTAATTGTCGGCGGAGGAATAGCTAATTTTACAGATGTAGCAAAGACTTTTACAGGAATAATTCAAGCAGTTGAAAAGTATTCTGATAAACTCAAAAAAACAAATGTACAAATTTATGTAAGACGTGGCGGACCAAACTACAAGGAAGGCCTTGAAAACATGAGAAAGATGGGTAAAAAGCTTGATCTTCCTGTTGAAGTATATGGACCTGAAACACATATGACTAGAATTGTTTCTATGGCTCTTAAAGGAGGTAAGTAAAATGGCTGAAACTGTATTAAAGCAAAAAAAGAAATTACCAGATTATGAATTATTTGATAAAACAACTAAAGCGTTCATACATGGAACTCAAACTCGTGCTGCCCAACGTATGCTTGACTTTGATTATATGAGCAGAAGAGATGCTCCAAGTGTCGCAGGTTTTATTACACCTACTGGTGGAGGATACTACAAACTATTTTGGGGTACTAAAGAAATTCGTCTTCCGAGATACACAAGTATAGATGAAGCAGTAAAAGCACATCCTGAAGCAGATGTAATGGTTAATTTTGCATCAGAAAGATCATGTGCTGAAACTACTATGGAAGCACTTGAGACAGACAACATTAGAACAGTTATAATGATAGCAGAAGGTGTTCCACAACGTGATGTAAGAAGAATAGCTAAGATTGCTAAGGAAAAAAACAAATGGGTAATTGGCCCAGCTACTGTTGGTGGAATAAAACCAGGTTCATTTAAAATAGGTAACGCCGCAGGAACTATTCAAAATATTAAAGATACAAAGCTCTACAGACCCGGTTCAGTTGGATTTGTTTCTGTATCAGGAGGTCTATCTAATGAGGGATACAATATTGTCGCACAAAACACAGATGGAATATATGAAGGATACGCAGTCGGCGGAGATGTATATCCGGCATCCACTTTAATTGATCATCTCTTGCGTTATGAAAAAAATCCAAACATCAAAATGATGGTATGTCTTGGTGAAGTAGGTGGAAAAGACGAATACGAAATAGTTGAAGCAATTAAAAAAGGAAAAATCACTAAACCCCTTGTGATGTGGGTTACTGGAACTTGTGCAGAGATGCTTCCAGGCGGCGTGCAATTTGGTCATGCTGGTGCAAAAGCAGATTCAAAAGCAGATACTGCTCCAGCAAAAAATGAAGCACTTCGTGACGCAGGAGTAGTAGTTCCTGAATCATTTGATGACTATGGGATAAAAATAAAAGAAACCTTTGAAAAACTCAAAAAAGAAGGAAAAATAGAAGAAATCGATGAACCAAGACCACCACATATACCAATGGATTACAAGCAAGCTGTTGCAGAAGGACTTGTTAGAAAACCAACAAATTTTATATCAACTATTTGTGATGAAACTGGTGAAGTCCATAACTACTGTGGCGTTCCAATTGATGAAGTAATAAAGAAAGGATATGGAATAGGTGGAGTACTAGGGCTGTTATGGTTTAAAAAAGATCTTCCAAAATATTCAAGAGAATTTATCGAACTAGTTATTCAAATTGTAGCAGACCATGGTCCAGCTGTATCGGGTGCACATAACACAATAGTTACAGCAAGAGCAGGGAAGAATCTAATTGAGTCTATCATAAGCGGAATGGTAACTATAGGGCCACGTTTTGGTGGTGCAGTAAATGGTGCTGCAAAACACTTTTCAATGGGTCTTGAAAAAGATTTTGACCCACGTGAATTTGTAGATTACATGAAAAAGGAAAACATAAGAATCCAAGGAATAGGGCATAGAATTCATAGCATTGACAACCCAGATGAACGAGTGGAAATAATGATAAATTTTGCAAAGAAACACTTTCCAAAGCATCCACTTCTAGATTATGCATTAAAAGTTCAAAATGTTACAACCATGAAAAAGAATACTCTTATCCTAAACGTAGATGGATGTATCGGTGTTTTATTTGTTGACATGCTAACAAATCTAGGATACTCTAGAGATGGAATAAAAGAAATGATAGATATGGGATTTTTCAATGCGTTTTTCATAATAGGTAGAACCATGGGCTTTATGGGCCACTATTTTGATCAAAAACGCTTGAAAACAGGATTGTATAGGCATCCATGGGATGATATCCTATATGATGTCCCAGATAAACCAGAAAAGGTGGAATAAAAAAATGGCTGAAGAAAAAATAATATATACCCGAGTTGACGAGGCACCACGCCTTGCAACATATTCTTTTCTTCCTATTTTAAGGACTTTTTCAAAAGCAGCAGGAATAACCATTGAAACAAGAGATATATCTCTAGCAGGGAGAACAATAGCCAAGTTTCCAGATTATTTGACAGAGGAACAAAAACAATCAGATGATCTTGCTGAACTTGGAGAACTTGTAAATACTCCTGAAGCAAACATCATAAAACTTCCATGTATCAGTGCATCAGTTCCACAGCTCAAAGCCGCTGTTAAAGAATTACAAGAAAAAGGATATAATATACCTGATTACCCTGAAGAACCAAAAACAGATGAAGAAAAAGAAATTAAGGCACGGTTTGACAAGGTAAAAGGAAGTGCAGTAAACCCTGTTCTTCGTATGGGAAACTCAGATCGCCGTGTTCCCGGACCTGTAAAAAACTATGTTAAAAACAATCCTCATTCGATGGGTGAATGGTCAAGTGATTCAAAATCACATGTTGCCCATATGGAAAAAGGAGATCTTAGGTCCACTGAGAAATCTATTACTCTATCAGAAGATCAAGCAGGTATTGCTCAAATTGTTTTTGCAGATGAAAATGGAAGTAAAAAAGTTTTAAAAGATAAACTACCACTTATCAATAAAGAAATAATTGATGCAGCAGTACTTAGTAAAGATGAATTACGAAAATTTCTTAGAAAACAAATTGATGAAGCTAAAGAAAAAGATATCCTGTTTTCAGTTCACTTGAAAGCAACTATGATGAAAGTATCTGACCCAATTATTTTCGGTCATGTTGTATCAGTATTTTTTGATGATGTTTTCGAAAAACATAAAGAAACATTCAAAGAACTTGGAATTAGTCCAAACAATGGACTTGGAGAACTTTACTCTAAAATAGAGGAACTTCCAGAGGAAAAACAAAAAGAAATAAAAAATGACATTAATGCTTGTTATAAGAAAAAACCAAAACTTGCAATGGTGAATTCAGACAAAGGCATTACCAACTTGCATGTTCCAAGTGATATTATTATTGATGCATCTATGCCCGCAGCAATACGTAACTCAGGCCAAATGTGGGGACCAGACGGAAAAACATATGACACGAAATTTACAATCCCTGAGAGCAGCTATGCAGGTGTATATCAAGAAGTAATCGATTTCTGTAAAGAAAACGGAGCATTTGATCCAGCAACCATGGGAACCGTACAAAACGTAGGACTTATGGCTCAGAAAGCAGAAGAATACGGATCACATGATAAAACATTTGAAATTTCTGGAAAGGGAACAGTTAAATGCATATCTGAAAAAGGAAAAACACTTCTTGAGCAAAAAGTAAATGACAGGGATTTATTTAGAATGTGTCAAGTAAAGGATTTACCAGTCCAAGACTGGGTCAAGCTTGCTGTAAACCGAGGAAAAGCAACAGGTTACTCAGTTGTTTTCTGGCTTGATGAAAACAGAGCACATGACAGAGAGCTTATAGAAAAAGTCAACATGTATCTAAAAGACCACGACACCTCAGACTTAGACATTAAAATCATGTCACCAGTTAAAGCAACAAGATACTCCTGTGAACAAATAAGTCAAGGAAAAAATACCATAGCAGTAACAGGCAACGTACTAAGAGATTACCTAACCGATTTATTTCCAATACTTGAAGTTGGAACAAGTGCAAAAATGCTTTCAATTGTTCCACTTATGAACGGTGGAGGATTGTTTGAAACAGGAGCTGGTGGATCCGCACCAAAACATGTACAACAATTTCTAGAAGAAAACCATTTAAGATGGGATAGTTTAGGAGAATTTCTTGCATTGGCACCTTCATTAACCCACCTAGCAAAACGAACAGATAATAAGAAAGCATTTGTTCTTGCTGAAACACTTGATAAGGCTACAGAAAAATACCTGCAAAACAACAAATCACCATCAAGAGTAGTTAACGAACCAGATAACAGAAACAGTCATTTCTATCTAGCAATGTATTGGGCAGAAGCACTTACTGAACAAAACAAAGATGAAGAACTAAAACAAATTTTTGAAAAACTTGTAAAAAAATTAAAAGAAAACGAAGAAAAAATCAACCACGAAATGCTAAAAGTACAAGGTGAAACAAGGGAAATTGGCGGTTATTACAAACCAAACGATGAATTAGCATCAAAAGCGATGAGACCAAGTGACACATTCAACAAAGTATTGGAAACAATAGCTGTTGTTGACGCATAAAACAGATAAAACCAAAAAAAATCTCTTTTTTTCTTTTTATTTTAACAATATAAAAATTTATTTAAATAAAAAAGACATTTAATGTTATTTGGTGGCATGCCAAATCTAGAAAGTTTTGTTAAAAAACATGAGGATGGAACAATATTAAACCTCTCTGTTAAACCTGATAGTAAATCTATAGTATTTCCTGCAGGTCTTAATAATTGGCGTAAACGAGTTGAAATCGCAGTAAAATCCCCAGCTAAAGATAATCGTGCAAATAAAGATGTTATCACAACATTAGCTTCTTTTTTTGAAACACCTGTTAATTCTGTTTATGTTGTTTCTGGTTCTAAAAATAGAAATAAGACAGTTCTTATAAAAGGCGTTACTACAAAATATGTAACTGGCAGGTTGAGGGACTCAATTGATGGATTATAACAAATCCATAAAAGAAACATTAAAATCATTAGAAGAACTAAAAGAGGAAAATAGACAGATACCGATTGTAGTTGAAGGGGAAAAAGATAAAAAGGCTCTGCATAAGCTTGGTATCAAAGGAAAAATTATTACCACAAACAAAGGACAATCTATTACTGATTTTTGTGATTTTTTAGCTAAAAAATATAAAAAAATTATTCTTTTAACAGATTGGGACAGAAAAGGTGGTTTTTTAAGACATAAAATTCAAAAAAATCTAGAGGGAAGAGTTGAGTGTGAAGTTAAATATCGTAAGAATTTTGCAAGAAATACAATGATAAAAACTGTAGAAGGTCTTCCTTCGTGGATTAATACGTTAAATGAAAAGATAAAAAATGTTGGTGCGGGGTAAGCAAATATTTTTTTGCTTCAGAAGTCCGGTGAGGAGGACTCAAAAAAGATTTATTGCTTATCCGCCCAATTAATTACGATATATTTTTGAATATAAAAATTTTGCCTAAAATCATATAGGCAATAGACGATAAGTAGACCTATAAAATTTTAACAATATACTTAATATTTTAAAATAATATAAAAAAAATAGTAATTATTAGACTTATTTTTCTAAATTCAAAATTACTTTAAGGCTATCTTTGTCTGAGTTTTCTTTGGCCGTACTTTTTTTGCATTTATTTTTCCTTCTTTAGCAAGCCATCCGATAGCAAAATAAGTATCCTCAGTAGGCAAATCAGCAAGTTTTGGTATATATGAAACATCTATTTCTTCACAGCAATTTATGATATCATATACCTTTCCAGCATTTTTTCCAATTTTTGTATCCCAACTGTAATCCTTAAGACAAAAAGTGTTATCATCAAAATAGATTTTATTTTCTTTAGCAAGCCAGCCTATGGCTACATAAAAATCTTCTTTTTTAAGACCAGTTTTTTTCAAAAGTGTATTTTTAGTTAATTCTCCATGTTTGTTAAGTGTATTCCATATCCTACCAGCGTTTTTTCCATATTTTTGAGTTATATTAACCATGTTCATCCCATCCTTACAAAAAACATGTATATTTTCAAAGGATAAATATCTTGCGACAATAAAAATTTTGTAAAAAGTAAAATTTTAAAATAGACTAATAGTTGTGATAAATAATGAAAATAAAATGCGACAGATGCGGGAAAAATTATAACGATCTCCATGACACTGTAGTTAATTACGATTATGCAGAACCCGGAAGAGGTAAACCTGGAAAATACCATTTATGTCTTGATTGCAGAAAAAAACTTATAAAATGGCTTGGAGAATAAATCATAGATAGCTGGCTTTAAATAAGTTTAAGTTATTTTTAATTGTTATTAAAGCTAAATTATTCTAAAAAAAAGTTTCTAACTAGTTTAGAAGTTTGGTGATAATAAATGAAGGAATATGACGTTTTAGTTTTAGGTAATGGCTCAGCAGGTACAATAGTACAAAATTCTTTAAGTAATGGTTTAAAAGTAGCTCTAGCAGACAAAGGACCTCTTGGCGGAACCTGTCTTAACTATGGTTGCATCCCTAGTAAAATGATAATTTATCCTGCAGACAGAATCATGGAAATAAAAGAAGCAGAAAAACTTGGCGTTAAAGCAAAAGTTCAAGATATTGATTTTCAAGATATAATGGATAGAATGAGAAGAACCATTAAAGAAAGCCATGAACATATGAAAGGAATAGAAAGAGTAGAAGGACTTGATTATTATAATTCACAAGCACAGTTTATAGATGAATACACAATAGAAGTTCAAGGAAAAAAACTACGTGCTGAAAAAATTTTTATTGGAACAGGTGCAAGGCCATTAATTCCCCCAATAAATGGAGTTGAAAAGGTTGATTATTTAACAAATGAAACAGTCTTTGATTTAAAAGAAAAACCAAAAAGTATAGTAATTGTTGGGGGAGGATATATTGCTGTTGAATTTGCTCATTTTTTTGATGCGATAGGAACAAAGGTAACAATTTTGCAGCGCAGTAACAGACTTATTAAAAATTCTGAAAAAGAAATTTCAAAACTACTTGAAAAAAAATTAAGAAAAAGATTTAATGTTTATACAAACACAGAAGTAATTGAATTAAAATCAAATAAAAACAAAACAGAAGTTATTTGTAAAAACAAAAAAACAGGAAAAAAAGAAAACTACTATTGTGAAAAAGTGTTAATTGCTGCAGGTAGAAAATCAAATGCAGATATTTTAAAAGTTGAAAACACGGGAGTAGAAACAGATAAACGTGGATATATTAAAGTAAATGATTATCTTGAAACAACAAAAGAAAATATTTATGCTCTAGGCGATGCAACAGGAAAAGCTATGTTCAAACATGTTGCAAATGAAGAAGCATATATTGCATGGAATAATGCTTTTAATAAAGAAAATAAAACAAGCTTGGATTA
Organism: uncultured Thermoplasmatales archaeon; assembly: GCA_964638155.1. Taxonomy (GTDB): domain Archaea; phylum Thermoplasmatota; class E2; order DHVEG-1; family DHVEG-1; genus CAYZTD01. Next base: position 32,972 of record CAZWYI010000005.1, read on the forward strand.
CAATAAAATCCCATATGCCGTATTTACTTATCCTCAGATTGCAGCAGTAGGTTTTACTGAAAAAGAAGCAAAAGAAAAAACAGATATTTTAGTTGGTAAAGCAAAATATAATGATGTTGCAAAAGGAGAAGCAATGGTTGAAAAAGATGGTTTTGCAAAAGCAATAGTTGATAAAAAAACAAAAAAACTTCTTGGTTTTCATATAATAGGACCATATGCACCACTTCTCATTCAAGAAGTAATAAATGCTATGTCATTAGGTTCTGAATTAGCATATATTGCACATGGTATGCATATTCATCCAGCATTATCTGAACTTATACTAAATACCTTGAGTAATCTCAAAGAATTAGAATAATAGCTAAATTAATTATCTGCTTTTTTATTATCAATAAAAAAAAGGATATTAACATGAGTTCAAAAAGAAGTTTTAATATCGAAAAAGTCATAAAAAATTTTGACAAAAAAAATTCAAAGTTTTATGTAATTGGAATAGATGTTGGGGGAACTAATACAAATAGCTCTGTTGCTATTTATAAAAACAAAGAATTTAGAATAATTTTTTCGTTAAAATTTAAAACAAAAGAAAATAACTCCATTCTTCCAATAATAAAAAAAACAATAAATTATGCAAAAGAAAATCATAACATAAAAGTAGATACAGCATGCATCTCAGCTGCAGGAGTAATATCAAAAAATCAAACATATGTTAAACTAACAAATGCACCCTGGGAAATAGATACAGATGAAATAAAGAAAAATACTTCTTTAAAAAATGTTTATTTGATAAATGATTTTCAAGCAGTAGGCTATGGAATAAATCTGTTAGATCATAAAAACAAAGAAGATATAGTTATAATAAGAGAAATAAATAATCATAAAAATTATAATCAAACTAAATGCGTCTTAGGTGCTGGTACTGGTTTTGGAAAAGGTATTTTAATTTATAATAAAGAAAATAATTTGTATACACCCCACCCTAGTGAAGGAGGCCATAGCGATCTTCCAGTACATGATAATTTTGAAAAAAATCTTCTAGAATATTTGAAGAATAAAAGAAAGATAAATGAACCTTTAACCTATGAAGAAGTATTATCTGGTAGAGGAATAAAAGGAATATACAATTTTTTAAGAGAGGATAAAAAATACGATTCTACAGATTATACAAAAAAAATAGACAAATCAAAAAATAAAGCATCTCTAATTTCAAAATTTAAAAATAAGGATAAAACTTGCAAAAAAACTTTTGAAATTTTTATAACATTTTTTGCTAGATGTGCAAAAAATTTTGCTCTTGACACTCTTTCAAAAGATGGAGTGTATATTGCCGGAGGAATTGTTTCAAAAAATATTGATATTTTTACAAAAAAAGATTTTATAGAAGAGTTTGAAAATTCTTATCGTAGATCAAGTCTTTTAAAAAAAATTCCTATATATGCAGTAATAAACTATGATGTAAGTATATTTGGAGCTTGCTTTGCTTGTATTTATAATAAACTTTTGGAGAAAAAAGATGAGTAAAAATGCAGTTTTTGATGAACTATATGAAAAACATTTTAGAGTAGCTATCTTTGGTTCAGCAAGAATTAAAAAAGATGATCCTGCCTGGAGTGAAATATACAAACTAGCCCACATGATTGCATCAGAAAATATTGATATTGTAACAGGTGGTGGACCAGGCATTATGGATGCAGCATGCGAGGGTCATATGGATGGTAGAAAAAACGATGAATCACATTCGATAGGTCTTAATATTGATATACCTTCTGAGCAGAAATGCAACATGCATCTTGATATTAAAAAAGAGTTTCACAGGTTTTCAAAAAGACTTGATACTTTTATGGTTTTATCAAACGCAGTAGTTGTAGCACCAGGTGGTGTTGGTACTCTTTTAGAACTTGCTTATAGCTGGCAGCTTGTACAAGTAAAACACATCTGTAACATACCTATTATTTTACTTGGTGAGATGTGGAATGAATTTATGAAATGGGTGGAAAAATATCCTTTAAAAGAGGTATATTTAGAGGAAAAAGACATTAGTAGAATATTTGTTGCAAAAGATACATTTGAAGCTTTTAGAATAATTAAAAAGTTTCATGAAGGATATTTAAAAGGAGATGACATCTGTATAAATTTCAAGAAATATAAAGTTGAAACTGATAGTTTGTTAGATGGAGAAAAAATTTAGATAAAGTAAAAAATTATCAATATAATTGCGCTAATAATTGCTATAATAAACCATGGATTTACATGTAATACTTCAGGGATTGTTATATTTCCATAACTCTTTTTCATAAATTTTTCTTTTATTTTTGGATAGATACTTGCAAAGATACTCGAGCCTAAAATAAAACCAATTATTCCAAAGAACGCATCAATTGAACCAGTACCAAATGCTCCTGCTGCAGTGCCAGGACAATAACCTAGTAATCCAAAACCAACGCCAAAAATTAAGCCCCCAATAACTATTGATCTCACGTAAAAGGGCTTTGGATGTAAATTTATATAACTAAATTTTTTTAAAATATATATCCCACTCATTCCAACAATTACTGCTGAAAGAATTACTTTTAATACTGTAAACTCTTTAAGTAAAAGTTGACCTAAAATTATATTGTAGTTTGTAACACCTGATATCTGCAGGAGAAAACCAAAAATTATTCCAATTATAAGACCTATCAAAAGCTGCAGTTTTTCGTTTTTGTGTATTTTTTCTAAGATTTAAAACACCCCTATAATTGAATACATTAAATTTGCAGTTATTATACCACCAACAAAGAAAAATATTGTAGCAATTAAACTTCCAAGGGATAACTGTATGTTACCACTTATTCCATGGCCACTTGTACAACCTCCCGCCATTCTAGCTCCAAATCCTACTAAAATACCACCCAAAATTGACATAGTTAATCTTAGAAATATTGATGATCCAAATGTATTATTCCATAGAGAAGGGATTATTTTTAAAGAAAAGGTGCCTAATATATTTGAAGATATAAATGCACCTACTATAATCCCTAAGACTAGCATCCATTCCCACTCAATTTGAGGTTTAAATTTTTTGTAATATTCTTTATTGAAAACTTTTTTTCCAATTAATATTCTTTCAATCATTCCACTTGATCTTGCATAAGCTGTAGAGCATCCTAGTGACTTATCTGAAATTAAAAAACCAAGTATTACAAGTATTCCAATACCAATTCCAGAAAGATAAGGAATTAAGTTAGATAAATTAAACCAATCCATTTAAATCAACTTCTTTGGAAAATATACTAACAACTTATATATACTTCCAAACAATAATTCTAGTGGGGAATTATAAAATGGATTTAATAATTGATGTAAAGACTAGAGAAGAATATTATTTGAACCATATTAAAGGTGCCTTAAACATACCTGTTTGGGATCTTGAATTTTATATAGATTTTTTAAAAGATAAGAATGTAAAAGTGTATTGTGGCCCTAGAAGAAAAAGATCTAAAATGGCTGTGAAATATCTAAAAGATAAAGGAATAAACTCTGAAGAAATACCCAAAAATGAACTCGATAATTATGAAATGGTTGGAAAACAAATGATTTGTGCGATTAATTATCTTTCAGTTAAACCGGGTCATGAAGAAGAATTTGAAAATAAAGTAGAAGAACTCTGCACAAAAACTATGGATAAAAAAGGATTTATTGGTACTAAGGTTTTTAGAGCAACAAATATTTCTTATGGTGGCGCTATGCTTCATGGAGAATATAAAGAAATTGAAATCAAGCCTGCAAAATACATTATGCTTACATATTGGTCAAGTAGAAAAGATCATGAAAAATTTCATAATCACACTGAGATAATGGAAGGTTTTAAAGAAATTATGCCTCATATATCTATACTTCCATATGAAGAATTTGCTGAAATTATCCACTAGATTTATTTTAACTTCCAATAAAAAGATTTAACAATAGTTAATAGTTTCAGTTTACTCCTCTTCATACTTTTAAATACATAAATTATCAGAGATTAGGTATGATTAGTATTACTCTCAAAATATTAGGGGGAAAATAAAAGTTTGAAAGATATTCATATAAAAGGTGCTAGAGAACATAATCTACAAAATATCAATGTAAAAATACCTAGAGACAAATTTGTTGTAATAACAGGTCTCTCTGGTAGTGGAAAATCAACACTTGCTTTTGATACAATTTATGCAGAAGGCCAACGCCGTTATGTAGAATCACTTTCGTCATATGCAAGGCAATTCTTAGGTCTTATGAGTAAACCTAATATCGACAGCATCGATGGTCTTTCTCCTGCTATATCAATTGAACAAAAAACAACTAGTAAAAACCCTAGAAGTACAGTTGGAACAGTTACTGAAATTTATGATTATCTTCGTTTATTATTTGCAAGAATTGGAACACCTTATTGTCCTATGCATAACGTAAAAATCGAAGAGCAATCTCCTGAAAAGATATCAGAAAATATTTCCAAAGAATATAGTGATATGATCACTATTCTCTCACCAATAGTCCGGCAGAAGAAAGGAACTTATGAACAGTTATTTGAAGATTTAAATAAAGAAGGATATACTAGAGTAAGAGTAAATAAAGGGATTTATAGGACTGAAGAAAAAATAAAGCTTGACAGGTATAAAAAACATGATATCGAGATTGTAGTTGATAGATTTGACCCTAGTGATAAATCAAGGCTTACAGAAGCCTGTGAAAACGCTTTAAAAAAATCAGATGGATTATTAATTGTTCTTGATAAAAACGGAAAAGAGCGTATGTATTCCTCAAAAATGGCTTGCCCTGTTTGCGGTATGGTTTTTGAAGAGCTGCAACCACGTATGTTTAGTTTTAATAGTCCTTTTGGAGCATGTCCTGATTGCCATGGCTTAGGAATAAAAATGGAGTTTGATCCTGATTTAATTATTCCTGATAAAACTAAATCTATTGCTGATGGTGCAATAAAATTATACAAAGGTAAACATGATAGATGGAGAATTAAATATTTAGGTGCAGTTGCAAGGCACTTTGGTTTCGATATATTTACGCCTATTGAAAATCTAGATGAAAAACAGTTTAATGCTTTGATGTATGGATCAAATGAGCGTATTAACTATGATTTCTCCATGAGAAGAGGCAGGAGTAGATGGTCTGGAACAAAAACATGGGAAGGCCTTATCCCTCAGTCAGAAAGACTTCACAAACAAACTGAATCTGATTATAGGCGTAGAACTCTTGAGAAATTTATGAGGTTTTCTCCATGTCCAACATGTAAAGGTAAAAGACTCAAAGAAAAAATACTTTCAGTTAAAATTGCTGATAAATCAATTGCTGATATTACTGATATGTCTATTAAAAAAAGCCTTGTTTTTTTTAAAACATTGATTCTATCTAAAAAAGATGAAAAAATAGCCTGGCAGATTTTAAAAGAAATAAAATCACGCCTCAATTTTCTTGATAAAGTAGGTCTTAATTATCTAACTCTTTCCAGGAATGCAGGCACTCTTTCCGGGGGTGAATCACAAAGAATTAGACTTGCCACTCAAATTGGTTCAAACTTGATGGGTGTTTTGTATATTCTTGATGAACCATCTATTGGCTTACACCAAATAGATAATAAAAAATTAATTGATACTCTCCATAGTCTTCGTGATATTGGTAATACTTTAATTGTTGTCGAACATGATGAAGAAACAATCAGAAACGCCGATCATGTAATTGATATGGGACCTGGCGCAGGAGTGCATGGTGGAAAAATTGTTGCAGAAGGTACTCCCAAAGAAATTGAAAAAAATCCTGCTTCTCTTACTGGTAAATATTTAGCAGGTAAACTAGAAATTGAAATCCCAGAAAAAAGAAGATATTCAAATAGATATATAAATATATATGGCTGCCGGGAGCATAATTTAAAAAATATAGATGTAAAAATCCCACTTGGTGTTTTGAATCTAGTTACAGGAGTATCAGGCAGTGGAAAAAGTACCCTCATTCATAATATATTATACAAGGGTCTAATGAAGAAACTACATGATTCAAGAGTAAGATCTGGTGATCACGATACAATTAAAACAGATGAAAAAGTAGACAAAGTAGTAGTAATAGATCAAAGCCCAATTGGTAAAACTCCCCGGAGTAACCCAGCAACCTATACAAAAGTATTTGACCATATTAGAAAACTATTTGCAAAAACTAAAGAAGCAAAGAAAAGAGGATACAAAGTCGGTAGATTTTCTTTTAATGTAAAAGGTGGAAGATGCGAGGCATGCAGAGGAGAAGGTGTAATAAAAATAGAGATGAATTTTTTACCTGATATTTACATAAAATGCGAGGAGTGCAAAGGTAAAAGGTACAACAAAGAAACCTTAGAAGTTACATACAAAGGAAAAACAATAGCAGATGTTCTTGATATGACAGTTGAAGAAGCACTTATTTTATTTAAGAATCATACAGCAATAAAAAGAAAACTAAAAACCCTATCAGATGTAGGACTTGACTATATTAAACTAGGTCAGAGCAGTACCACTCTCTCCGGAGGAGAAGCACAACGTATAAAACTAACAAGGGAACTTTCGAAAAAAAGTACTGGAAGAACAATTTATTTACTTGATGAACCAACAACAGGCCTTCATTATCATGATGTAAAAAAACTAATAAATGTTTTAAACAACCTTGTAGAAAAAGGAAACACTGTAATTGTTATAGAACATAATTTAGAGGTTGTAAAAAATGCTGATTATATAACTGATTTAGGACCAGACGGAGGAGACATGGGCGGACAGATTATTTCTCAAGGTACTCCAGAAGAAGTATCTAGGGATAAAAAAAGTTATACTGGAAAAATTCTAAAAGAAATACTTCCAAATAGAGAAAAAATAACATGTTTGAAAAATTAAAAATTCCAAAAAACCCTGGTTGTTATATATTCAAAGATAAAAAAGATATAGTTCTTTACGTTGGAAAAGCAAAAAATTTGAAAAATAGAATTGAAACATATAAAAATAAAAAAAATTTAGATCCAAAGACAGAGTACATGCTTGGAAAATCTGTGGATCTTGATTTTATAGTAACTGACACTGAAGTAGAAGCTTTAATTTTAGAAAACACTTTAATTAAAAAATATCAACCTAAATATAACATCCGTCTTAAAGATGCGAAAAGCCATGCCTATATAAAAATTACAGAAGAAAAATATCCAAGAGCTGTAATTGCCCGAAGAAAAACTGGTAAGGGAAAATACTACGGCCCTTTTGTTTCTGCTCAGGAAAGAGACTACATTCTTCATTTTATAAAAAAAACATTTAACTTAAGGACTTGTAAGAAACTTAAAAAAAAACCTTGTCTTAGATACCATATAAAAATGTGTGATGCACCTTGTATCGATCTTATTTCAAAAAAAGAATATAATAAAAAAATTACCAAAATAAAAAAGGTTCTCTCCGGAAAAACAAAGGAATTAATCAATGATTTAGAAACTGAAATGAAAAAACTATCAAATGAAAAAAAGTTTGAACTGGCAATAAAATTGAGAAACGAAATCTTTGCACTTAAAAATCTAAATGAAAGACAAAATATGAAAAGAGAAAAAAAATATAATGAAGATATAATAAACTATGAAATAAAAAACGATAAAGTATACCTAATGCTTTTTAATATATACAAAGGAACACTTTTTAATAAGAATGAATTTATTTTTGAAAATACAAAAGATTTTTTTGATGAATTTATTGTTCAATATTATTCAGAAAATATTATCCCAAAAGAAATAATTATTCCAGAGAAAGTTGATAATTCAATAAAAGATTTCTTGGAAAAAAAACGTAAGACAAACGTAAAAATTAATATTCCAAAACGCGGTGAAAAAAAACAATTACTAGAATTAGTTTTAAAAAATATTGAACTAACATTTTTTTCAGATATTAAAAAACCAATGGTTCTAAAAGAAAGATTAAAGCTTGAAGATACTCCAAATGTAATAGAATGCTTTGATATCTCACATTTGTCTGGCACCTCAACTGTTGGTTCAATGGTCCAATTTAGAAATGGAAGACCTGATAAGAATAATTATAGAAGGTTTAAAATCCGAACAGTTGATGGAATTGATGATTTTGAAGCAATATCTGAGGTAGTTAGAAGAAGATATATTAGACTTAAAAAAGAAAATAGAGAATATCCTGACCTAATTATTATTGACGGTGGAAGAGGTCAACTAAATTTCTCCAAAAGAGAACTTGAAAAAATAGGTGTAAAAATTCCAATTATTTCTGTTGCTAAAAAATTTGAAGAAATTTATATTCCCGGAAGAGTAGATCCATTAAAACTTTCAAATAAAGACAAAGCACTCCATTATATCCAGGAAATTAGAAACGAGGCACACAGATTCGCAATTAAATATAATAGGTTACTCCGGAGAAAGGAGTTGATACAATAGAAAAATTCAAGCTTAAAACTAGTTTTAAACCTCGCGGGGATCAACCTAAGGCAATAAAGAAACTAGTAAATGGTATTGAAAAAGGAATTAGTAAACAAACACTCCTGGGAGTTACTGGATCTGGAAAAACATTTTCCGTTAGCCATGTCATTGAAAAAGTTCAAAAACCAACACTAGTAATAGCCCATAACAAAACCCTTGCAAGCCAACTCTACAGTGAATTCAAAGAACTTTTCCCAAATAACCGTGTGGAGTATTTTGTATCATATTATGATTATTACCAGCCAGAATCATATATTCCTGAAAAAGATCAATATATTGAAAAAGATGCAGATATAAATCCTAAAATTGAACAGATGAGACTCTCTGCTACAGCTTCACTTCTCTCCAGAGAAGATGTAATAGTTGTAGCATCTGTATCATGTATTTATAGCGTTGGTGATCCTAGTGATTTTTCAAAACTTGGTTATGAACTTAGAAAAGAACAAACCGTGAGAAGAAAAGATATAATCGAGCAGCTTGTAGATATGCAATACGAGAGAAATGAAATGGATCTTCAACCTGGACGATTTAGGGTAAAAGGAGAAACAATTGATATTATTCCAAGCTACTACAATAATATAATTAGAATAGAACTTTTCGGAGATGAGATAGATAGAATCTCTGAAATAGATAAAATCACTGGAGAAACAAAAGATTCTATGGAATACTTTTATTTATTTCCAGCTAAACACTTTGTTGTTGATGAATACAAAAAAGAAAAAGCAGCTGAGTCAATTAGAAGCGAACTAGATGAAAGATTAAAAGAACTTGATATGATAGAAGCTCATAGATTAAAACAAAGAACGCTTTATGACCTAGAGATGATTGAGGAGACTGGTTTTTGCAAAGGAATTGAAAACTACTCCCGACATTTTGATAAGAGAAAACCCGGTGAAAAACCGTTTTGTCTTCTAGATTATTTTCCAGAGGATTTCTTGTTAATAATCGATGAAAGCCATCGAACTATTCCCCAGATTCATGGAATGCATAAAGGTGATTACTCCCGAAAAAAATCATTAATTGAATATGGATTTAGACTACCTAGTGCTTTTGATAATAGGCCACTTACTTTTACTGAATTCAAAGAATACATGAATAATGTTATTTTTGTATCAGCTACTCCAGGGGATTATGAAAGAGAGGTATCAGGTCAAATTGTCGAGCAAATTATTCGACCAACAGGCCTAGTCGATCCATATGTTGAAATAAGACCTATTAAAGGTCAAATCCCTGATTTAATAAATGAAATTCATAAAACAATTGATAGAAATGAAAGAGTTCTAGTTACAACCCTTACAAAAAAACTAGCTGAAGAATTATCTGAATATCTTGCTGTAAAAGATATTAAAACTAGATACTTACATTCAGAAATTGATACAATAGAAAGATCTGAAATAATCAGACAGCTACGACTTGGAAAGTTTGATGTTCTTGTAGGAATAAATCTACTCCGAGAAGGTCTTGACATTCCTGAAGTAGGATTCATTGGTATTTTAGATGCCGACAAAGAAGGATTTTTAAGAGACCATAGAAGTCTTATTCAAATCATTGGAAGAGCAGCTAGAAACGTTAATTCAAAAGTTTTTTTGTATGCTGATAATATTACAGATTCAATTAGAAAAGCAGTTGATGAAACAAATAGACGTAGGAAAATCCAAATAGATTTTAATAAAAAACATAACATCACTCCTGAAACTATTGTAAAACCAATAAAAGAAAAAGTAGTTGAAATTAAAGACACAAAACATATCCCCAAGAAAGACATACCTAATATGATTATTGAACTTGAAAAAGAGATGCAGGATGCAGCAGATAATCTAGAATTTGAAAAAGCAATAATACTTAGGGATAAAATAAATAAATTAAAACAAAGCCTTGAAAAAAGAATTGTGAAAAAATGAAAAAGAAAAAAGGAATTTTAAGTAAAATTAAAAGAATTAGGGTTAGAAAAATAGAAACAAAACCAAAAATAGATAATTCTAAAAATATTAAAGTAAAATCAAATGATTTTTCAAATATTAGAGTTGATTCTAAAAATTCTTCAGGAGATTTTGTAAATAATCCAAGTAATTCATCTAAAAATATTGTTATAGATGAAAAAGAAAAAAAAGAAAAAAAGACTAAAGAAAAAAAGGATAATAAAACTGTAGAAGTAGAAGAAAACAAGAATTTAATTACTTTTGACCATGAACTTACTAATTTTGAATACAAACTTAAATATCTAAATTTAAGGGATTTAGATGGAACTGAATATGGTAGATATTTTCCTCCTATTAGAAACAAACTATTTATTATAGATGATGAAGATAGAAAGTTTACAGTAATCAGAGCAGGTAATAATCAACTCACTGGAGACTTGTTAACTTTTTTTAAAAAAAATGATATTAAACCAGGCGATATCTTTAAATTTGAATATGATCCTGAGAAACGAAATGAAGATGGAATTCATTTGTTGAGGCTGAAAAAGAAAAAGTAGAAAAAATATGCAAAATAAAAAATTTGAACTGTAATTTAATTGCAAAAATCAATTTCCTCTATTCATTTTTAAATCTAAACATATTAGAAACAAGTTCTCAAAAAGCAATAACATAAAATAATAAAAAAAGAGAATTTAGATGCAGGTTTTACATAGTAAGCATTCTGTTATAACTATTTACTCTTCTTTTTAATTTTTAAGGTTATTTCAATTGAGGATACATTAGAAGTTCTTCCTTCTTCATTGGTTAGACTTTCAGTATCAATCTTTATATCTTTTAGTTTAGCATCTTTGATAAATCTGTTCCTGGAGATTTCTGCGGTATCTACTGCTCTACTAATAGCTCTACCTCTAGCTTTTATAATAACCTCATCTGATTCACCGGTATTAAATTGTGTTACTACCGCAAGTACATAGCTCATTGGTGGTTTGTTTCCAACATATATTACGTTTTCATCTTTTTTTTCTTCTGCCATAATAGTTTTACCTCTTTAAGGCTCATCTGACTATTTTTATCTATAATCAAATTGTAAAAGCACATCTTACTATATAAATGCTCTATAAAGAATTAAAAATGTCAGATTTGTCTATTACATACTATAATATATCATTATATCTGACAAAATATAATTTTACAAATACATATTGAAATAGTCATTTTATGAGGCATATTCACAATTTTTATCATTTAATAGGAAAAAAATATTTTTGTAAATTATTTAACATAAAAAGATGCAGGGGAAGAGATATGAACTTCAACTTAATGGCAAAAAATAAGTTGTTTTCCCTGTTTTATTCTTAATATGATTTGTCATGATGGTCCAATGAAATTACTCTAACAGTGTTACCTTCTATTCTAAAAATAAGTACAAAGGGACCAAAATGAATCCTTTTATATCCTGCAAGAACATTCTTTAAGGTTTTATAGCGTTCTGGATTCTTAACTATATCTTTAAGTTTATTTTGAATTCTGGTGAAAATTTCTTTATCTTTTTTCTTTAGTTTCTTCATTGATTTTTCAAATTGTAAGCTAAATTCAACGGTATACACCATATTATAAACTCTTAAGATAATCTACTGCATCTTTCTGGTTGAATTTTTTGACATTTTTTCCTTCTTTCATTTCTCTTTCAATTTTTTTATATCTTTCTAATTTTTCAAAAAATACTTTTTTTCTAATTAGTTCTAAAATAAATTCTTGAATATTTCTATAACCAAATTCTTTAGAGTATTGTTTAGATGCTTTTAGTAGGTTTTCTGGTATTGAAAGATTTATTTGTTTCAATGTCATAATATCCCTAAATATTTCTATATATTTATATGTACGTAAAACTACATAAACTTTTCCTTAGTTTTAATAAAAATTTATGCAGGGGAAGGATTTGAACCCTCTGGAACAAAAAATGAATTAGATTATAAAATAAAAAGACCTTTCTTTTTAGCATAATTTTTTACTTCCTTTACTTCTGAAAATGAAACAGATCTTTCAATATCTTCATAATCACTTGCATTATACACGGGCTCATACTGTCCCATAACATTTACATAAACATCTGAAATATTTTCAGAAATCCAATCAATTATAGGTTTTGAACAGCATTCTACATGATTTGGCATAACTAGATGCCTAATTATCATATCTCCATTATCATTTGCAATTTTATGATTTCTGCTAACTATTTCAAAATAATTTTCAACCTTTGAAAGCTTTTTTGCACATTTATCATTCCCATATTTAAAATCAGTCAAATAAAGATCTATTATTCCATTAAGTAGTTTCATACATTCCATAGAACAAAACATATTAGAATTCCAAATCTGAGGGATATTAAAGTCTAAATTTTTCAAAACAAATAAAATATACAGCAAATTAGGCGTAGGATCTCCTCCTACCCAGTTTACATTTTTTGATCCTTGGTTTTTTCTTTTTTTAATAATTTCAGCCATTTTCTCTGGCTGAATATAAATCCCACTAATCCTTTGGCTTATATCGTAGTTTTGACAAAAAACACATTTAAACGTGCAACCCGAGAAAAATATTGTATGGGAAGGAACAAGGACGTATTCTTCGCCCATGTGTAAAAATTCTGATGCAATAGATGCCTCTTTTACATTACACACACCACTTTCTTTAATTCTATCAATACCACATCTTCTTTCACAAAAATGACAATTTTTAAAAATTCTTTTTGCAATTTCAATTTTTAAATCCAATAGAGATTTTTCTGGTATTACTTCAGAAAGTTGGATTTTTTCTAAAGCCTTTTCATGTTTTTTCCACAAATCGTTAGTATTATCATCTGTACTAAAATCTACTTTTATAAATTTACTTTGTTTGAATTTAGGCATTCTATTTTCTTCTAAGAGACCATAATAATCCGAAAGAATCTGTCGTTCATACCCCATTAAATAAAAATAACACAGGTTTGATTTAAAACTATTTATATCATGAACCAATTGCAACTCGCCCTTTATGATAAAATTAAAGAAACATCAAATCGCCTTATGCTGCATTTCACTTGCATGGTTTTTGATACTTTCAGGTAGATACAGTATATCAAATCTTTTACCAGAAATATCAAATGAACTTTCCTTTAGTTGGACACAAGCAGGAATCGCACTTACTGCAATGTGGCTTTTTTATGCATTAATGCAGTTTCCATCAGGTATTTTATCAGATATAAAAGGAAGGAAAATTAGCATAATAATTGCTATGATCCTATTTACTTTATCCTATTTTCTAGTTGGAATAGCAAATCATTACATTACTTTTCTTCTAGCTTTAATTCTTCTAGGAATAGGAACTGGAAGTTATCCCTCTGCTGGAATATCAATGATTACAGATATCTTTAAAGAAAATAAGGGAAAAGCCTTAGGAATTCGCTCGAGTGCAGGAAGCCTTGCGTATGCTATTCCTATTCTAGCTGCAGCAATAGCAGGGTATTATGTGTGGCGTAGTTTCTTTTTTATTTGGGGCGGAGTTTGTATTGTTAGTATAATTCTTTTTTACGTGCTTACTTCTGAAACAACTAAGCTTCCTGAAGTTTTTTCAATTAAGGAAAGAGTTGTTGATGGAGTAAAAGTTTTTAAAAGACCAAAAGTACAGTTAATATTTGTAATAAATTTACTAATTGCTATTGCCTGGATTAGTTATATGTCTTTTTTTCAGCCATACCTTTCTACAGAAAAAGGTATGAGCCCAATGGTTGCAGGGGCTGCATTTTTGTTTTTAGGTGTTTGTGGTTTTATCTTTAAGCCATTTATCGGATCTTTTTCAGATAGATATAATAAAAAAGCAATAATTTTACTCTTATCTCTTGCAACTGGTATTGGGACAGTTATCTTTGTTTATGCTGAATCAATCTGGCTTATATTTATAGTTCTTCCTGTACTTTCTTTATCTACTGCTATTTTTCCTATAATTTCATCATATTTGATGGATCAATGGGAAGAAAGAGGTAGGGCTGGAAAACTAGGGTTTTATAGATCTTCACTTATAATGCTTTCAAGTCCCATTGCAACATATTTTGGTTTTGTCGGAGATGAATTTGGTAGTTTTGATTTTGCATTTCTTACAATTTCAGTGATATTATTTATCGCAGTAATTTTTCTAATAATCAATCTTATTTTTGATAGATATAAAAATAATAAAAAAACAGGTTAATTTTTAAATATTATACTTTTTGTACTCTGACACTACCATCTTTAAAAACTATCCATCGTAGTTTATCTCCATCTTTAAGATCTAATAGATCGACTACTTCTGATGGAACTGTTATTCTCCTTCTTGAGCTTCTTATTGTAATTGCAGTTTCTGTTATGCATTTAATTTCATCTAAATCTACTTTCATATTTAAAACTCAATATTATGATTGAAACAATATTTATATTGTTTTTTCTTTTTATATTAGTTTTACAAGAGTTATAAGCCCCATTGATATTGCATAAACTGGTATTATTATTTTCCATATTTTATTTGGTATTACTCTTACCATATATGGTGAAATTAATGCTGCTATAAATCCACCTGTAAAAATCGAAGGAAGTAACATATAATCAATTGTCACTCCATAGGCTGTGATAAATAAAAATGATAATACTCCTACAATTGATACAATTCCCTCAGATAATGAAACTATCGCTGTAGCTGTTTTTTCATATATCCCTGAAAATATCTGACCTAGCATTACAACTGGTCCGTATCCTCCAGCACCTATTCCTTTATTAAATCCAGCTAAAATTGAAAATAAACCTAGCATTTTAGGTCTATATTTTTTTGATCTTTTTTTTAGCTTGAGTAAAGCTATCAAACCCATTATTAGTACTAGTATTCCAACATATGCTTTTATAACAACTTTATCAAAACCAATTGCTAGATATGCAAGTATTACAGAGATTATTATTGCAAAGCATCCTGATATTGCAATCATAAACATTATTTTTGTCTCTTTTGTAAAAGGCTTTTTTATTGAAAATTTTACATTTTCGAATTCATGGTGAAATAAACCTGCTGTAATTCCTGTGATTCCTTCTGAAATTAAAAGTATTGGGACAACTTGTAATGGGTCATATCCCATTAGAAATAGAAGTGGTGTGAGACCTGTTCCAAAACCCATACCAGCAGATGAATCCATTGTTTCAAATAGAAAGGCAAGTATTATTACAATTAAAATTAACTCCATTTTTTACATCTATTTAGTTTAAAGGATTATTGAGAAAAGATACATTACTAAAAAATAAAACAATAATGCAGCTATTAATTTTAAAACAGTTGTTTTTTTTATTTTTATTCTTTCAAATAAGGTCATTTCTGTATCTATTAGTCTTGCAATGTTTCCTATTTCATCTATATCAAAAATTTCTTTTTCCAAATAACCACCAAAATATAGTATGTATTTTAAACTATTAATAATTATTGGTAACTTACATATAATTATTGGTATTATTCATATTTAAAACCAATATAATAATTTGGAGATAAGTTTTCTTTACCAATACGTTTAAAAACCCAGTTAAAATAGGAAAAAATCCTAAAAATGATTGGAATTACTTATCACAAAGATTACGATAAATACGATCTTGGCTTAGACAATCCTCTAATTGGAGATAAACCAAAAAAAACAATGGAATTTTTTAAAACTAAAAATATTTTAAAAGAAATTAAAACGTTTATCCCAGAGCATGCAAAATATGAAGATCTAATTAGAGCACACGATAAAAAATATGTAGAAAAAGTAAAAGAATTAAGTAAAACTGGAGGGAAGCTTGCAGGAGATACTCCTGCACCAAAGGGAATCTATGAGATAGCCTCAAGATCTGTTGGAGGAAGTATTTTAGGATGTAAAAATTTAATTGGCAAATACAAAATCATGTGTAATCCACTAGGGGGATTTCACCATGCAGGAAAAGATAAATCATCAGGTTTTTGTTTTTTTAACGATATAGCAGTATCAATTGAATATTTAAGAGAAAAACATAATTTTAAAAAATTTGCAGTAATAGACTTGGATGTACATCACGGGAATGGAACCCAAGACATATACATTGAAGATCCAAATGTTTTAAATATTTCATTTCACCAAGATGGAAGAACACTTTATCCGGGAACAGGAAGATTAAAAAACATTGGAAAAAACAAAGGAAAAGGTTACACAGTTAACCTTCCACTCCCGAGAAGTACTGCCACTGCAAGTTATTTGATCTCATTTAATCAAATAGTGCCACCCCTAATTGAACAATTTGAGCCCGAAATAATTATATATCAGTCTGGTGTAGATACTCACTACACTGATCCACTTGCAGATTTAGATTTAACCTATCAAGCCTTTTATTATTTATCAGAAAAAATAAGAAAACTCTCAAAAAAAGGCTGTGATAACTTACTAGTATTATTTGGCGGAGGATACAACAGCCATTCTAGTGTTATTTCATCGTATAATATAATGTGTGGCCTTATGAATAGAAAAAATTTCATAAAAGAAGAAGATTCGAGGTCTCACTTTAGAATTGAAACAGTAATGGAAAGAGTTTCAAGGCTAAAAAAAGAACTCAAACCCTATTGGGAATTTGAATAATATTCAATCTATATATATTTCATTCATAAAATTTATATTAAGACTTATCTAATATTGAATAATATTCAACATTTCGACGATAAGCTTAATAAGGGGTCATTTATATGGGCTGGCAACCTCAAAAATATCTTAGGGGGAATAAAAAACGGGCGTAGAAAATCTTGATAAATTATTCAAGCCAAAAAGTATAGCTGTAATAGGTGCAAGTAACAAAGTAGGAAGGGCTGGATATCGTATTTTTAGAAACCTTATAGGATCTGGTTACGATGGCGTTGTATATCCAGTTAATCCAAACCATGAAAGTATACAAGGTGTTCAAGCATATAAAAATGTAAATGAACTACCAAAAGTCGTGGATATGGCAATTGTCGTAACACCGGCAAAAGTCGTAATGAATGTTGTCGAACAATGCGGAAAAAAAGGAATAAAAGGAATACTAATTATTTCAGCGGGATTCAAAGAAATTGGTGAAGAAGGAAAGAAAAAAGAAAAAGAACTACTAAAAATAAAAGAAAAATACGGTCTAAGAATAGTTGGACCAAACTGTGTAGGATTCATACTTCCGTATCTAAACATGAATGCAACCTTTGCAGGATCCATGCCTGAAAAAGGAAATATAGCTTTATTTTCACAAAGTGGTGCAATATGTGGAGCAATTCTTGACTGGGCACATGATGCAAAAGTAGGATTCAGCTCTTTTGTTTCAGTTGGAAGTATGCTTGATGTAGATTTTGGCGATTTAATAGATTATTTCGGAAGAGATGCCCACACTAAAAGTATAGTAATATATGCCGAGTCAATAACTGAAGCCCGTAAATTTATGAGTGCCTCTAGACACTTTGCACGATCAAAACCAATTATTGTAATAAAATCAGGACGATACTCAGAAGGTGCAAAAGCAGCTTCATCTCATACTGGCGCAATGGCAGGAGAGGACTCAATATATAATGCAGCTTTTAAAAGAGCAGGAATAGTTAGAGTAAAACACATTGCAGATTTATTTAATTGTTCTTCAATTTTAGCAAAACAACCTCGCCCTACCGGAAGAAATTTAGCGATTATTACAAATGCAGGTGGCCCAGGAGTACTTGCAACAGATGCAATAATTGAAAAAGGTGGAAAACTTGCAGAGCTTTCTGAAGAAACTATGAAAAAACTTGATAGTTTTTTACCTGCTCACTGGAGTAAAGCAAACCCAATTGATATAATTGGAGATAGCAACGAAGAGATATATGAAAAAACAATAAATGTCTGTCTTGAAGACGATAACATCGATGGGATTTTAATAATATGTGTCCCACAAGTAATGGCCGATCCAAAAAAACTAGCTGATAGAGTAATTGATATATCAAAAAGATCAACTAAACCAATTCTTACAAGTTTTCCTGGAGAAGCTAGTGTCCAGTATGCCAGACAACTTTTAAATGATAACGATGTACCAACCTATCCTACTCCAGAAGAAGCAGTTGAATCATATATGTATTTATATGATTATGCAAGAAACCTTGAACTACTATATGAAACACCTGAAGAAAGAAAAATAAAGAGAACCCCTGAAGATAAAAGTAAACTTGATAAAATAATCAAAAATGCAAAAAAAGACAAAAGAACTCTTTTAACTGAATCTGAAGCTAAAGATTTCATCGAGTTCTATGGAATAAAATCAACAAAACCAAAGTTTTCTAAAAACGAAGATGAAGCAGTAAAAAATGCTGAAGAAATAGGTTATCCAGTTGTTATGAAGATACATTCCAAAGATATCACACATAAAAGCGATTCAGGTGGTGTAGCACTTAACCTTGATTGTGAAAAATCAGTTCGAAAACATTATAAGGAAATGATGAAAACGGTAAAAGAAAATGTTCCTGATGCAAAAATTGAGGGCGTAACCATTCAAAAAATGATTGATAATAAGGGTTCTGAATTTATTCTTGGTTCTAAAAAAGACCCTGTTTTTGGATCAGCAATTTTATTTGGCTTAGGTGGAGTTTTCACTGAATTATTTAAAGACAGAGCAATAGGTTTTCCACCTCTTAACCAAGTGCTTTCCCAAAGAATCCTCGAGCAAACAAAAGCATACAATCTACTCAAAGGTTATAGAAATATCCCACCAGTCGATATGGCAAAAGTAGAAGAAACAATGATTAATTTTTCACAGTTAATCGAAGAGCATCCTGAAATCGCTGAAATTGATATTAATCCACTTATTATGTCAGGAGATGATTTAGTTGCAGTTGATGCAAGGATAGTAATAGATCAAGACCCAGAAAACAAACCACACATGATAATTAGTAAATATCCAAGTAAATATGTTAAAGATTTAAAACTAAAAGATGGAACAGAATTAACATTGAGGCCGATTAAACCTGAAGATGAGCCGTTGTGGCTTGAAATGTTTAAATCATTTTCAGAAGAATCAGTGCGTTTCAGGTTCTTTAGAATAATAAGAGATACACCACATAAGATGCGAACTAGATACTGTAACATAGATTATGATAGAGAAATAGGGATTGTAGCAGAACTTGAAGAAAACGGAAAAAGAAGACTTCTTGGTGTTACTAGAATTATTATGACACCAGGTCGTGATGATGAAGCAGAGTTTGCATTAATTGTTTCAGATGAATGGCATAGAAAGGGACTTGGATCAGAGTTTCTTGACTATACACTGAAGATTGCTAAAGATAAAAACTTAAAAAAGATCTATGGAACAGTCCTAAAAGATAATATTCCAATGCTTAGACTATGTAAAGAATTTAACTTTGAAATAACAGAGGGAGACCCTGGTGAGTATCACGTGGAGTATGATCTAACTAAGAATGAATGAAAACATTGTCTTATAAACCATCTATTTTTTCTTTTAAATCTTTAAAAATAATACTAAGTTTTCCTTTAACTTCTTGTGATACTCCTCGGGAATGAGATAAATCCTTAGGTTGAACTGCATACAGATAAATTTCAGATGGTTTTTCTTTAAGTTTTTCTGAAAGATCAATTATTTTTAAAAAATCTTGACAATGTGTTGTAAGATTGAAACCCTGATTTTTACTTCTTATATCATCAATATTTAAAAACATAGTTTCTCCAGGTTTTTTATTGATATTTACAGCATCAATAAATACAACTTCCTCATATTTTGATAAATCATGTAATATATTAAATCCACCTGTTCCACCATCTAAAAAATCAATATTTTCAGGAAAGAATTCTTTATGTTCAATTAGTTTTTCTATTAAAACTATACCTATCCCATCATCAGATCTAAGAGGATTACCTATTCCGATTACACCAATTTTTTTCATAATTATACAAAATCAACATTCAAGTAATGAGTACTACATGATATACATGGATCATATGCCCTAACAAGCATTTCAAGAGTTAATTCTATTTCTTTTTCAGGCCTGTCTATTATTTTTGGTACTAGTTCTTCCATATCATACTGTATATTCGCATGGTTTTGATTTGTTGGAATAATACAATTTGCTTTAGTGCAGTTTCCATCTTTATTAATATCATAATCATGAACAAGTATTCCTCGTGGAACTTCAACTACACCAACGCCCCTTCCTTTCTTAATTTTAATTTTATTTAAAGTTTCATCTTTTATTCCTCTATCTAGTAAAATATCTACCCATTTAATTGAGTCTTCAATATTGTGAACTACTTCAACTAACTGTGCAATATTATTCATATATGGATTATAGCAGATTGGTTTAAGTTTAAACATGTCAGCAACTTCTTTAGCAGCGGGTTCAAGTTGATCACTATTTAGATTGAATCTCGCTAGAGCTCCTACCATATATGACTTACGATTATGCTTTGCATACTTTGCTGTTGATTGAGGTACAACATATTCCTGCATCCATTCTTTGTAATTCTTATAATTTTTAAATAAACCAGTATCTGTTGAAGCAATAGTTCCATCATAAAATGCATATTCATCTTCATTAGTTAAGCCAATATACTCAGTTTCCCTTGTAAAATCAGGAAGGCTGTCAGATACTTTTAGTATTTTTTCAGCTACAACCTTTACTCTTTTTAAATTTTCTTCAAGTCTTTTTCTTAGATTTTCCAATTGTTTTTTTGTTGGAACCATTGTAAAGCCGCCTACGACAAGTCTAATTGGATGAGTAGTTCTCCCGCAGATTAAATCAGAAAATTCATTTGCAAATCTATGAAGTTTTACAATTTCAAGTAATGCCTCTTTGTTTTTTGATTTAGCCATTGGAAAAACACTTCCAACACCAAAAAGATCAGGTGCTGCAAGATATCCAACATGAAGAATATGGCTCTGCATATTTTCTCCATTAATTGCTAAGTGTCTTAGGATATCAGTTTGTTTTGAAATTTTAACATCCATTGCATTCTCAGTAGCTTTTAGAGATGCAAGAGAGTGTCCTATTGAGCAAATCCCACAAATCCTTGAAGTAATTGTTCTAAGTTCATCATAGTGTCTTCCACGAAGCATTGCTTCAAAAAAACGCGGTGCTTCAGGAACCTGCCACTCGATTTTATTTATTTTTCCTTTTTTAACATCAAGAACAATGTTTCCATGTCCCTCAACACGTGTTATATGATGAACATTTATGTTTAAATCTTTCATTCTGATTCCTCCTCTAAATCTTCGTATCCATAGTTATAAAGAGTTGCACGTCTTTTTAGTTCTTCATATGTTAAATCATATCTTTTTAAGATATCCCTCACACACTCTACCTCAGGTTTTTTAAGAATACCTCTACATCCGTCACATGGTGAACCATTATTTGGACAAATCGAGTTGCAACCAGCACGGGTAATTGGACCAAGACAGAATTTACCAAGTTCAAACAAACAAACGTTTTCATTTTTCTTACATTCTACACAAACTGGATAGTTAGGAATATTTGGTTCTTTCCCGAGAGCTAGAGCTGTAATTACTTTTTTAATCTCAGGACCAGTTGGTGGACAACCACGAATATAATAATCAACTGGTACTACTTCATTTACTGCTTTTGTTTTATTTACATTAAAATATTCATTATTTTTTAAATCTGCATCTCCATATACTTCTTTTTTTACTTCTTCATTAGAATACTTATTTCTAATCTTATTTACCCCGCCTATACAGGCACAAGCTCCAAATGCAACAAGTGTTTTTGCCGTACTTCTTATTTTTCTTAACCGTTCTTCATCCATCGGCCGCATTATTGATCCTTCGATTACTGCTATATCATAATCATCAGAATGCTCTTTCATAACCTCTCTAAAACTTACTACATCAACTATTTCAATAAGTTTTAACACCTCTTCTTCCAAATTTGCTATCTGAAGTTGGCATCCTTCGCAGCTTGCAAAATCAAAAAAGGCAACTTTTGGTTTCATTCAAATGCCTCCGGGAGTTTTTTTATTTTTTCATAGTTAAAAACAGGTCCTTCCTTGCAAACATATACACCATTTATCTGACAGTGGCCGCATTTTCCAACCCCGCATTTCATGCGCCGCTCAAGTGATACATATATATTTTTATCTGGAATACCTAGTGTTTGAAGGCATTTTATAACATATTTATACATTATAGGTGGACCGATTACTACTGCAATTGTGTTTTTTGAATCATATTTATCTAGTTCTATTTTTGGAAACAAAGTTGTAATAAGACCTGTACATCCTGTCCAGCATTCATCTTCTTCACATTGGTCAACTGTCATTGTACAGTTTACATCTGGAATTTTATCCCATTGTTCTATTTCATCCTTGAATAGTACATAACAGGGTTCTTTAGCACCATATAAAATTGTAATATCTTTAAATTTTTTCCTGTTTTCAGGTTTTAAAACATGTTTTATTAGTGATCTCATCGGAGGTAGACCAAGACCACCTGATGCAAAAAGAAGATGCTTTTTTTCCATAGATTTTACATTAAAACCATTTCCAAGAGGTCCACGTATCCCAATTTTATCTCCTTTTTTCATACTAAAAAGTTTACCTGTTACATTTCCTACTTTTCTAACAACTAATTCAAAACTTGGTTTATCACTTGGCGGTGATGAAACAGAAATTGGTGCTTCACCTATTCCAAAAATGGATACTTCAACAAATTGACCTGGATTATGGCCAAGTGGCTTTTTATCATCAAGCTCTATTTCAAAAAGTGTTTCAGAGTCTGTTAACTTTTCTACTCTTTTTATGGTTGCAGGTCTAGGAACATGGATTATTCCTTTGTCTTTAGTTTCTGATTTTTGTTTTATAAAGAATTTATCTTTTTTTCCTTTTCCGCCAAATATAGATAAATCATTTATCAAATCACATGGATCTGCTATATCAGGTAGACATGCTATCCCGCATCTTCCACATCCTACACATGCAATAAATTCATATCTTTCATTTAGATAATTACCCTTTCTAAAAAACCGGTGGCGGTATCTTTCTTTTTTATCTTCTCTAAATATTTCTCCACTCCCGATTTTTGTAAAATCCCGAATCATACATCCATCCCAGGTTCTAACCCTTCTTCCATCTTTTAGATCAAGTGTTACATCTTCAGTGATATCATAACAGTAACATGTAGGACAAACCATTGTACAGGAACTACATTCCAAACATTTATCAGATTTTTCTCCCCAAATGGAATTATCATAGTTTGCTACAAGTAATTCAGACCAATTATCTACTTTTACTTCCTTTTTGTATTGCTTAGCAGTTTCTTCTCTTATTTCATCTATTTTTTTAATTTCTTCTTTTTTTGCAGGATTTGTTTTTGCATATTTATCAAGTATTTTTTTTCCTTTATTTGACCCAATTGTAACAGTATATTTATCACCTATATTTGTTAATAGTAAATCAAAACCAGAGTCAGTTGTGTTCGTGTTCATACTTTTTGCAAATGATTTTTCTGATACATTTTGTATGTCAACACCAATTATTATTGTGTTTTTTCTTCTTTTTTCGTAGTAATCGTCTTTTTGGGAATCAAGATATACCTTGTCAGTTTGTTCTAGTGCTATTATATCATATGGATGCATACCAATAATTATTCTTTTTTTATCTGGAAGGTTGTCTTTTACTTCAAAAGGTTTTTTTAGATTGTAATTCATCAAATTTTCATATTGAGGTAGAAAATATTTTTTAGGTGGAAGAATTGTTACATCATAATCAAGCTTTAATTCTTCTGCTTCCTCTAAAGTGTCAAATGCATATCTTTTTCCTTTGGCTTTCACACCTACTACTTCATATTCTTTGTCATCGATTAGATTATCTACAAAGTTTAACATATCATTTTCTGAAAAAGTTCTCATTTCTTTTTCCATTTAAACACCATTATTTTGTTTTTTTATTCTATAATTAATGCCTTTTAAACCCCGAGAAATGGCATCATATTCTCTAATATAAGCATTTGGTTTTTTTAAGTAGATAAAACGGTTTTATATCTGATTACGGGTATCAATAAGTTCTATATAAAATTTATTTAGAAAAACATTCTATAATTAAATTATTATTTGAATAAAATACGAAAAATTTAATACCTATAAGTAAATTATACAATTATGGACCAAATAGATAAGAAAATATTGCAACTATTACAGAAAAACGATAAAATACAATACCAAAAGATAGCAGATGGCTTAAATATCGGAGCGAGTACGGTACATTACAGGATAAAAAAATTAGTTAAAAATGGAACTATTAAAAAATTTTCAGCAGATATAGATCCAGAAAAAGTAGGTTATACAACAACTGCAGTATTAGGCGTAAATGTCGATCCATTAAAAATGGATGAAATAGCAAAAAAACTTGCTTCCTACGGAGAAGTTCAAATCGTTGCCACTTCTTCAGGGGATCATGATATAATTGTTCAAATAATCGCTAAAGATGGGAAACACTTGTGGCATTTTATAAATGAAAAAATTAAAACAATTGAAGGTGTTGAAAAAAAACTACATGTTTCCTCATTTCTAGACATATACAAAAGAACAAATACGATAAATTTTAGTGAGGGAGATTATTTGTAATATTTCCTCTCGTTAGACTAAAGATTTTAATAAGTAATAATGAGAGAGTGTATATCATAATTATATTTTATATTATGATGCAAACTTTGTGTGGAAGAGTGATACAAAGAAGACTTTAATCAAACCCAAATTGGAGAGAAATACCTATAATATTTGTAACAGGTAGAAATACAGATACAGCAAAAGAAATGTGCAAAAGATATGGCCTAGATTATATCGAAAAACCATTTGATACTAATATCATAAAAGAAAAAGTGAATAAGGCATTAATTAACAGAAAAAACAACTAAAATTTTTGATAAACTTTTCCAAATTTAGAAGTGTTAATTATTTTTTGAAATAAATATTCAAAACAGTTATATGTATCATTTATATTCCCAGAATCGGGAGTGTAAATTATCATGACATCAAAATCATTAGTTGAAATAGTCATACATGGGCGAGGCGGACAAGGTTCTGTTACAGCAGCTAATCTTCTTGTATCAGCAGCCCTAAAAGACAAAAACAAGGGCGTTCAGGCCTTTCCTTTTTTTGGGGCAGAAAGAAGAGGCGCACCAGTAAAAGCATTTGCAAGAATATCTGATGATGAAATACATTTGAGAAGTGAAATAACATCTCCAGATATAGTGATAGTACAAGATGAAAGCATAATGGATTTAGTAGATGTATTAAAAGGGCTAAAAGAAAATGGTAAAGTTTTGATAAATACTAATAAAAAGCCAGATGAATTTGATTTTTCAAAAAAATTTAATGTCGCAACAGTTGATGCAACAGGAGTTGCAATAAAATACGATATAGTTGTCGGTGGAATACCAGTTGTAAATACTACAATTCTAGGAGCAGTACCGAAAATTCTAGACAGAGTAACACTAAAATCAATCCAAGAAACCATCAGAGAAAAATGGAAAGGAGAACAAGGTGAACAAAACATAAAAGCAACAAAAGATGCGTTTAAAGAGGTGGAGGTGAACTTTTGAGCGAAAAAAAGAAACAAAAAAAATACGAAGTTGTTTCAACTATTTCATATCCAAAAAAAGGTGCAATGGGTAAAACCGGCAGCTGGAGAACCTATGAACCAGAACTTGATAAAGAAAAATGTATAAAATGCTTGAGATGCTGGATATTTTGCCCCGAGGGATCTATAATACGAAAGGATGACGATTCAGTTGATATTGATATGGTATACTGTAAGGGATGTGGAGTTTGTGCTAATGTATGTCCTGTTAAGGCAATTAAAATGAAAAGAAAGGGGTTGAAAAAATGAGTGTTATGATTGATACTGGAAATTACATAGCTGCTAAAGCTGCTGTTATGGCCAGGCCGGATGTTGTTGCAGCATATCCTATTACACCTCAAACTACAACAGTTGAAGGAATTGCTGATTATGTAGCATCAGGTGAATACAAAGGAAATTATATATGTGTAGAAAGCGAGCACTCTGCAATGTCAGCATGTATTGGTGCTAGCGAAGCAGGCTCCAGAACATTTACAGCAACATCTTCACATGGATTATTTCTCATGCATGAAATGCTGCACTGGGCTGCACTAGCACGCCTTCCAATTGTAATGTGCAATATAAACCGTGTTGCAGGGCCTGGTTGGAATATATGGACTGATGAAAATGATTCAATAAGCCAACGTGATACCGGTTGGATACAGTTTTATTGTAGTAGTAACCAGGAAATATTTGATACTGTAATTCAATCTTTTAAACTAGCTGAGGATAAAAAAGTAGTTTTACCCGTAATGATAAACTATAATGCATTTATCTTATCCCATACTTCAATGCCCGCTGAAATTCCTACTCAAAAACAAATCGATGATTATCTTCCAGAATTTAAAGCAAAATGGAAGCTTGATACAGATAATCCTGTAACTCACGGTAATATAATTGGAACCCAAGACTATGAAAAAATTAGAATGGCAATGCAAGAAGCGCAAATGAACGCAAAAGAATTAATTCCAAAAATAGCACTTGATTGGAAAAAGAAATTTGGAACTTATCATGGAGGACTAATTGAAAAATACAAATGCGATGATGCAGAACATATCTTGATTTCAATGGGTGCAATAGGTGCTGAAAGTAAAGCTGCAATAGATGAACTTAGACAAAAAGGAGAAAAAATTGGTCTAGCAAGACTTAGAACATTTAGACCATTCCCAACTGAAGAAATAATAAAACTAGGAAAACAAGCTGATTTAACAGTTATTGATAGAAATATATCAATTGGATCTACTGGAGCAGTTTACAATGAAATAAAATCAGCGTTATACGATAAAGTTGATACAAAAGTTAATGGATTTATCGCGGGACTCGGCGGAAAAGACGTTCCATACACAGATATAATAAAAATGTGTGAAAAATCAATAAAAGGAAAAGCAAAAGATCAAATTTGGTATGGTTTCAAAGATGGAGGTGACTAAATATGGCAATTAAGGATTTACCAAAAGAAGAGTATTTACTCCAGGGAAACGCAGCATGCCCAGGGTGTCCTGCAACAATCGCTCTTAGAACAGTTCTTAAAGCTCTTGGTAAAAAAACAATAATGGTAGTTCCAGCGTGCTGTACAGCTGTAATTGAAAGTTTGTACCCATTTACCTCTTTTGATATACCTGTTATGAACATTGCTTTTGAAGCAGCAGCAGCTGGTGCAAGCGGAGTGCGTGCAGCTTTAAACAAACAAGGAGATGATGAAACAACTGTTCTAGCATGGGCTGGAGATGGTGGAACTTACGATATAGGTCTTCAAGCATTATCAGGTGCGATTGAAAGAAACACTGATTTTATATATGTATGTTACAACAACCAGATATATTCAAACACTGGAATTCAGAGAAGTGGTGCAACACCACATGGTGCATGGACTACAACAACAGTTAAAGGAAAAGTAGAATTTAGAAAAGAAATGGGAGAAATAATACAAGCACATCACCCACCATATGCCGCTCAAGCCTGTATAAGTTACCCTGAGGATTTATACAACAAAGTTAAAAAAGCAAAATCGATCAAAGGCCCAAAATATATTGAAATACTTGCACCATGCCCGCCAGGATGGCGGTTTCCTATGGAAAAAACAGTTGAAATGGGAAAACTTGCAATAGATACAGGAGCATGGGCATTATATGAATATGAAAACGAAAAAATAACCTTTAACAAAAAAAGTAAATCAATACTTGAAGGAAAAATAGAGCGTAAACCAATTGAAGATTGGATTAAATACCAAGGCCGATTTAAACATCTTTTTAAACCAAAAAAAGATAAAGAAACGATAAAGGCTTTGGAGGAACATACAGATCACATCTGGGAAAGATATAGAAAACTATACCTTTAAAAATTGGAGTGTGAAAAACAAATGGAGGCTATAAATTATGTTAGCAAAGGAAATGGTGAAACAGAGCCTCCCCCTTTTGATTTTATGTGGAATTGGAGCTATAATTGCAGGTAGCACTCTTAGTTTAATGACTGGATTATTTGAAAAAATTCCAGGTTTCATTATAGCAATTCCAGCAGTAATTGCTATGCGTGGAAATATTAGTACGGCTTTTGGATCACGCCTTGGTTCTGCTTATCATTTGGGAGTAATAAATGAAAAAAATCTTTTCAATGAAGAATTAAAACAAAATATACTAGGATCAATTATTCTAAGTTTTTTAATGTCTTTTTTAATAGGAATTCTATCGTTTATAGGTTCTTTTATACTTGGTTTTTTTCCAAATCCATTACTTATTATTTTAATAGTTTTGATAGCAGGTGTTATATCAGGTCTTATCCTAAGTATCCTTACAATAGGAATAATTTATCTAGTTTTTAAAAGAGGGTATGACCCTGATAATATAACAGGTCCTGCTCTTGCCACTTTTGGAGATATCATAACATTGCTCTGTGTTTTTGGAAGTGCTATTTTTGTGGGGGTATTTATTTGATTTATAGTTGGAAAAAGATTGTGAAAAATAGCATTCCTATATTAACATTTGCAGTGTTAATTGAAATATTTGCAGGTCAAATACTGCAAGATAATCAAAACACTCTTATTTTATTACCAATATTTTTAGTATCATTTCCCGTTATAAATAGTGTAGGTGGAAATATAGGAAGTATCCTTGGTGCTAGACTTGCCTCAGGCTTACATGTTGGTTCAATTGAGGCATCATATAAAGACCGGCAAATGCATGAAAGTCTTTTAACTGCAATATTGATTGGTGTTTTTAGTTACACTATTCTTGCGATAATTATTTATTATGGTGCAGTATTTGCAAATATTACTAAGGGAGTTAATTTGATAGAATTCGTTGGTATATTTGTATCAACAGGTTTTCTTCTCATATGTCTAGTATCACTTTCTAGCATAATAGCTGCTTTTATATCGTTTAAAAAAGGTTATGATCCTGATGATATGGTAGCACCTGTTGTTACAACAGTTGGTGATGTTTTGGGAATAGGTTTTTTATTTATAATGATAACAATATTTGGAGTATGAATATGGGAGATAAAAAAGATAAAAAAAGAAGGAAAATATTTGGAATTCTTCAGCGTTCACCTAAAGAAAAATGGAGAAAAGAAGAATTCACAGAGCTTGAATATAAACCAACATCTGTAAAAGAACTATTAACTGAGATGAAAGATATATCAGAATTGATTATAGATTTAGCATATTCAGCTGTCTTATTTGATAACTCAGATATCGCCGAAGAAGTAAAATATTTAGAAGTTCAAATGGACAAACTAAACTATGATATTCGTATGATGGCTATGATGGCAGCAAGAACAAAAGAAGATGCAGAAAAACTAGCAGGTATCTTACAGGTAGCTGAAGCTGCTGAAACAATTTCAAATACAGCAGGCGACATTGTAAAACTTCTCACAAGAGAAAAAACAGGCCCCATTTTACCAAAGATTCTTAAACAGGCTGATGAACAAATTTTTAGAATTAATGTATCAAAAAACTCAAATGCCTGTAATAAAACCTTAGGTGAATTAAAAGTTGAATTAGAAACAGGTATGAGAGTTATAGCTATTAGAAGAGGTGATTTCTGGATTTATAACCCTGATTCTGAAACAGAAATAAAATCAGCTGACTGGCTTATAACACGCGGTACTGATGAAGGAAACAAAGAACTGCGTAAATTTTTACATGGTAAACTGGAGGTGCTTGAGTGAAAGATAAAACTGTTGAAGATATCGTACTTGAAATTAAAGATAAATCAGAATTGATGATTGATCTAGCATATTCTTCTTTATTATATGATAATGAAACAATAGCAAAAGAAGTATATGATTTAGAAGATCTTGTAGATGTCCTCTATCAAAATCTTCAGAAAAAAACACTTGAAAATTTATCAACTAAAAAACTAACAGTAAATGATTCTTTAGCTCTTTTAAGACTTGCAGAAGCAGGTGAACAAATTGCAGATGCCGCCCAAGAAATAGCAGATGTAGAACTAAGAGATGTAGAATTACATCCTATATTAAAAATGAGTATAAGAGAATCAGATCAAGTGTTTACTAGAGTAAAAGTAGAACCAAATTCTGTTCTTTCAAATAAAACACTTGGTGAATTAAAAATTGCTAGTGAAACAGGTATGATGGTAATAGCTCTGAGACATGATAATAAATGGTTATACGGACCAAACAAGGATACAAAGATTGATCCAAATGATGTTTTATTTGCTAAAGGAGCAAAAGACAGTGAAAAACATTTAATTGAATTAGCAACAGGCGCAACTCAAGAAATTTAGATTTATTCTATTAATCTTGCTCCAGATGTATCAACACCACAGACATATACCTTTCCAAAGTTGGAAAGAATTTTTGCAAGTTCTTCTGTTCTACCATATCCAAAAACAGAGTTCCCAAGCATACACATACTAATGTTTCCCTTATCGTTACAGGTTTCAATTGCCTTTAAAATTTTTTTATTTGCTAGATTTGTTTTTTTAGAAAAAACATTTGACAGATAAAAAAGATTTTCAACTGATGGATTTTCTAAAATCTTTTTAGTACAAAACTTTCCATAGTCGACAATAGTTCTCATGTAATTATTATTTGATAAGATTTTTTTGGTATCAACTTTTGGACCTATTATACATAAAACAATACTATAGTTTCCAGGAATATGCTCAATTATTCCCCAGGGTGGAAGACCAGGTGTTTTTCTTATTTCAAATCCACCTAAAAAAGAGGAAATCACATCACCAAGACCGGTTTTTAAATTAACTTCAGCAAAATGTGAGGCTTTCAAGGCATCAGATTTACTAAAATTACATATTTTTGCAACGGCAATAGTACTACTCAGTGCACCAGCACCACTCAATCCAAAGCCTTGACCCATTGGAAGATCTAAACTTGTTTTAACAGTTATGTTTAGTTTATTATTTCCAATTAAATACTTGATAGCGAGTTTTGTAACAGGAGCAGGAGATCTTTTTTTATTTATAAAAACCTCAATTTTTTGAATGCTTGAATTTATCACTGAAACCTCTGATATTGCGCCAATATTAAGACTCACTCCTGCCCCTCTAGAGCCACTTCTTGAAAAATCATTACTGAAATATACAGGTTCAAAAAAACCAGAAATATGTGCAGGTGCAAATGCTTTAGCTTTCATAGAAACTTTCACTCATTTTACTTTTTCTAGAATATATCGGGATAGGTTTTCTTTTTTTTCTTTTTTATAAACTGATTTACCTTTTTTATTTATTAACCATATTTTATTTTCGTCTTTTTCAAAAGCTTCAGTTGTATTTGCTACTACAAAATCAAGATTGTTTTCTTTTAAAAGATTGTATCCTTTTTCTTTTATAGTATTACTATTTTCTTCAACTTTAAAACCTATAATTTTTGCTTTTGGTGCTTTTTTTCTAATACTTTTAATAATTTTTTCAGCTGGTTTTAAATTAATAATTAAATTTTTGCTAACAGACTTAATTTTACCAGTTTTTTTTATTGGGATATAATCTGATATTGCCGCACAAACAAAAATATAATCATAAATATCTAATTTTGATTTGTTTATTAAATCTTTAATTTCTTTTATATTTTCAAAATCTATTTTTTTTATATAATCTGGAACTTTTTCAATTCCCGGTCCATAACATAGATCTACATCAGCTCCTGAAAAAAAAGCATTTTTAGCTAAATTTATTGCTGTTTTACCGGAACTTTTGTTTGTAATTACTCTCACATCATCAATTTTTTCTCTAGTAGGACCACCGATAATTAAGACATTTTTTTTATTGTAATCTTTTTTTCCAAGAATTCTTAAAACATTTGCAACTATTTTTTCATTTGAAGGAAGTTTTGCCTTATTTTTAATAATAGTTGGTTCAATAAAATCTATTTTAATTTTTTTTAGTTTTGAAATATTTTTTTGAACTATTTTATGATCATACATCGATAGATGCATAGCTGGAACAATTATCATTGGGATTTTTGAGCCAATTGCTGTTGTTGCAAAGGTTGTAACAGCTGTATCATCTATACCATGGGCTATTTTTGATATAGTATTAGCTGTAGCTGGACATATCAAAAATAAATCAGCTGGTTTTTTTACCTTTCCTAGATATTTTACATGCTCTGTGTCACCAGAAAGCTCAACTATTGGTTTACGGCCTGTTGCAAACCATAAAGCATCAGGATGAATTATTTTTGTTGCTGATTTTGTCATAACAGGTATTACTTTTGCACCGTGTCTTATAAGTTCTCTTGATATTTTAACTGTTTCAACAGAGGCAATGCTACCTGTTATTCCTAAGATTATTGTTTTATTTTTAAGAATATTACTTTTTATTCCTTCTATGTCTTTAGCTGGATGCATTTATACCAATAAAAAAAGAAGATTATCTATAAATACTTTTATCTTACAACTAGAACTGATACACTTGCATGTCTAACTACTTTATCAGTAACACTTCCAAGTAAAAATCTACCTTCTTTACCATATCCTTTGTAACCTACAACAATTATATCAGCTTGAGCTTTTTTAGCAGTAATTAGTATTTCATCAGCTGGATCTCCATCTACTACCATAACATCTGTTTTTCCAACTTTGTCTTCCATTTCTTTGACAATCTTAGATAATGTTTCTTTAGCTTTATCTTTGAAACTACCTGATTTAACTATTTTACTTAAATCAATAGTTGGAAGTAACATTTTTGTAAAAGACGATTCAGCAAGTTCTGCTGGGACTACTGTTAAAAGTGTTATTTCATCATCTTTGTTTGAACATTTCATTACCATATCAATTGCTTTTTTCGATGCTTCAGATCCATCGTAAGCGACAAGCATTTTTTTCATTTTAATCAGCATAGCATGAATATTGATATGCTCTAAAAAAGTTTCGAATTAATTCTATCTACATAAATATGAAATAAAACTAGATAGAGGCATACCTTCTCTCCATTTCATAACATAATTTCCACTATTTGTTTTACCTATTTTTGGTATTCTTTTATAAAGAATTTTTGTTCTACCAGTTAGATTTTTCATATCAAGAGTAAAAATCCTCCATGAATCTCCTCTAAATCCTTTTGCTCTAAAAGCATATATCGGTAGAGTCATTGTTTTTTCACATAGCAAAATCATTGTCTCTGCCTGTTGTTGCAATTTACCACTCATGCTACTAAAGTGAAGGGTATCTTCTATACTTGTTTTAACTTCAGTTAAAAAAGAAATATCGCCTCGTGTTGCTACTAAATCCACTCCAAAGGAACCAGCAGCACGTATTACTGCAAAAGGTTTATTTGAAATTTTTAGATAATTATCTTTTTCTAAAACACTACATGTTTTAGTAATTTTATTAATTATTTTTAGTTCACCTTCCAAAATTCCTTTCAGTTCTCTTTCATATTGACTAGCTGACATATGCAAAGAATAAAATACTTTGAAAGGTTTTAATATTTGGGGCTGAAAAGAAAATAATATAATGGTGGTCTACTAAATGAGCAAAGAAGTAATAGTTAAAGAAGCAATGAAGACAAATCTAGCAATAGTTGATCCTAAGACAAGTGTTTTAGATGCAGCTAAAATTATGAAAAAAAGAAAAATTGGAAATGTTATTGTTGTAAAAAATAATCAGCCTGTAGGTATTCTAACAGAAAGTGACATTCTAAAAAAGGTTGTAGCAGATGGAAAAAAACCTGAAAAAGTAAGTGTCAAAGACGTAATGAGTACACCAGTTATCGTATCAGATCCATATATCACTCTTGAAAAAGCAATGAATATCATGGGTAAATGTAATGTTAGAAGACTACCTGTAATTGAAAAAGATAAACTTATAGGTATTATTACTCAAACAGATATATCGTTGATATCACCAATTCTTCATGAAATTTCTAGAGAATGGTATGATATAAAAACTAGAGATGAAAGCTATTTTAGAAAACAAATTTTTTCAGGTAAATGCGAGGATTGCGGAGTGCTTTCAGCGAATCTTAAAAATGTTGACGGACGGCTTTTATGTGAAGACTGTATTGATGCACTTAAATATGAATGAAAAAACAATTATTTTTTAAATAGGAGGAAAAGCAATTTGAAAGTAAAAGATGTTATGACAACAGATATAATATCAGTAGACAAAGATGTAAACCTAAAACATGTAATGGACATAATGAAAAAAAATAATATTACAAAGATACCTGTTTTAGAAGATAAAAAACTTGTAGGAATTGTAACAGATAATATTATAGCATATAAACTTGGATCAATTCGAAAAAAAGGAGTCCCAGCATCAAGGATGTATGCATCAAGTGTGACTGATAAAAGTGTAGAAAGTATAACACCAGATACAGAAGTAAAAGAAATTCTTAAAAAAGTAGGTGAAAAAGGACCTACCATGCTATGTGTAACTGATGATAAAGATTTAAAGGGTGTTATCACAAAAGCAGATCTTTTACATCTAGTTAAAAGTAAAAAACAAATTAAGGACATTATGAGAAAAAACATTTTTTCAGTTTCTTCAGATGATAGAGTAATACATGCAAGACGGATTATGGTTGATGAAAATATAGCACGTATTCCTGTAATAGACAATGGTGAACTAGTAGGAATTATTTCTGATAACGAAATAGCATTTGCTCTAGCTAAATTAAAAAGACGTTTTAGCCTTGGAAAACAAAAACATAGGTTAGATGAGCTTTTAGTTGGAAGTACTATGAAAAAACCAGCAATTTACACGATTCCAACAAAAACA
Source organism: uncultured Thermoplasmatales archaeon (assembly GCA_964638155.1). Lineage (GTDB taxonomy): Archaea > Thermoplasmatota > E2 > DHVEG-1 > DHVEG-1 > CAYZTD01. Next base: position 68,158 of record CAZWYI010000005.1, read on the forward strand.
GCAGAGCAAGCAGCTGAAATTATGTTAACTGAAGGAGTAGGGGCACTACCAGTTGTTGAAAATGATAAGGTCATAGGTATAGTTAGCAGAACTGATTTACTGAGTACTATTTCTTTATAAAAGATTTTAAGTAAAAACCTAATACCAATATTTGTCATGAGTTATCACATCGCATCTGACGAGCAGATTAAAAAAGCTTTAAAAAGTATTTTAAAAAAGAATAGAACAATTAATACACAAGCTAAACTAAAAAAACTTGTAACAGAAAAGATTAATAAAAAAAAGAAAAAATATGGAATTAGCCCTAGTAGAGTTAGAGATATTGCAATAAATAGTAGTTTTGTAGATATTGAAATTCATAGTAGAGAGGGTGATCCGAAAAAAAGTATGAACAAGTGTCCTGTTTGTAAATCTGATTTAAAAAAGGTTAAAAATAAAACAATATGGGGCGGAAAGGTAACTATCGAATTTCGTTGCAAAAAATGCGGTTACTGGACGGGTAAAAAGAAACGTATTCCTAAAAGATATGTTTTTCATTATAAAAAATAATTTAGTTATACCCACCTATTTTTAAGGAGGGATCACCAATTAAAAGCCACTGCTCAACGTTTTTTGCAATTAATGCATCACCAGTTTTACTTGTATCATCAAAGTTTATTTTAAAATTTTGAACAAATGAATTTATTGTTTCTCCCCAGCATTCACCTAATATATCAATATTATTTAGCCCATATTGCTCGTAGAAATGTATATCAAGCCATTCACAGCCGCCAACTTTTTTATCTATATCTGGTGATTCATAGCTAAAACCAGTTGAACCAATCATACCTATTGCACCACCAAAGGGTTTTCTTACTAGCGACCAGCTGAAACAGCGGGGAATATTATATGGTATACCATGCCAATAGGTCCAATCAGTATGCATTAAACTTGCATTAAACATACTTACAAAACATCCGCTACCAGCTGTAATAACCGGCAGACGATTATTATTTATTAAAAAGGGTATATTTCTAAGACCAAATCTACCAATCCATTTATCACTATTATATGGTGGATGAGTAGAAATAGAGCCTGGGCCACCATGGGTTGAAAAAAATAAAAATCCACAGCCTTTGTTTATTTCTAGTGCTATATTAAACCATTTAAGGTTATTAAGAGTGCTCCAGATTTTTACTGGTTCAAAACCTGGCATATAATTTAGGCCTTGCTGAGTGTAATTTTCTCCATCAATATAATCAGTTTTTTCAGGGTATGTATCACCTGCTACTACAACCATTTTTTTAAACCAATTATCTGAAAACGAGCCTGTTTCATAGTTTATTATTTTATTTACCACAATTTTTACATCAAAAATATTTCTACAGGGTAGTCTTCCAATGTATACATCTGGTTTTAGATCTGGTATATCTTCAGCAGGAGAATTTATAGGCCATTCACCAAAAATACCGTCATTATCATCATCCCAACTACTGAAATTTCCTTTGGAATCATAGATATCAGCAAAGTATAAATCAGATAAAAATCGTCCTTCAGGATAATCATCGTAAGGTCGAGATAGATGAGTGTATCTTACAGGTACATACCATCCTTCAGTCTTTAATTGATTTTTTCTTCCACCTATCAACAAAACATAGTTTATATTCCAATTTTCTTTTGCATCTTTTATAAAATATTTAATTTTTTCAGCTTTGTCTTTTCCCTGCCAAAATATTTGATCATATATTTCTTCTGTTGTTACTAGTTTTGTATATACATCATGTTTATTTTTATGTGTAACTAATGGTTTTACATAATCTACAAAATCTTGCGGAGTAATTATTAAAAGATCATACTTTTCATTAGAATTTTTTGTATTAAGATTTTCACCATTGATTTCACTTATTAATAGATTAGGAGAAAATAATAAAATAACTAAAATCAATGATATAAACCTGTAATCTTTTTTCATTGTATATTATCATTAAATATGATTATATAAGTTTTTTCGAGTTTTTTATATAAAAATCAAAAATTAGAAAAATATTTCGCAAAAAAGATAAATACTCAAAAGTTGGAATATGTACCTACATATGTACCTGATTAAGATATATTTATATAAGAGAATATGCATTTGTTTTGTTGCAAGTAACTAGGGATGTGTGATGGGATGAGAATAGATCGTCGTTTAGTATTAATTGGAGTAATGTTAGTAGTTTTAAGTATGACCATGGCAACTCAATACGCCACAACAAAGATTAGTTATTCATATTCAATTGTTCACCCAAGCAGCGCAGACATTAGATTTATTGGATCAGATAATTCTTCAGATGATGGAAATAGATGCTTGAGGGTAAACAATAACGCTAGTGCAACTGATAGATATTTAAAACTTGAACTAGGTGATTGGTTTCCAGATTCTACAAAGAATTATACTGCTGCATTTGGTATAGTAAATGAAGAAGGATTTGCTGTAAATATAACATATATCAATGTTTCAGGGACAAATACAGATTATATGGACGTATGGTTACATGGAGATAGAGATCAAGATTATCCAAATGATGGTGGAACAAAAGTAATGGCAGTACAAGATGGAACAGCACAATTTACAAGTAGTAGCGTGATGTGGACACTAGCAGCAGGAGATGGAACAACAACTACAATGTGTGCAGATGGAACTACTCATTTAACAACATTATGGGATGATACATCTGGTATACAGTATTCAGTAAATGATGCTAATAATTCTGTTAATGAAACAAGTGATTTTGTATGGGTTGGTGTATCACTTGATATACCAAGCGATGCTACAGCTGATGCATCAGCTAGCACTGGTACAATATATGTACACTTTAAGGCAACTACAACAGATTAAATAGATTAAACAAAAAAACAATAAACCTCTTTATTTTTTAATTGCACTTTTTGTTAGCATCTGACTAAAAGAATTATTTAAATAATAATTTTTATTCCAGCCTTCTGAAAAAACTTCTAGGTCATATGACCAATTATTATATTCAAATTTTACATGTTTTATTGTAAAATTTATTTCCACATTATCATTTTTTTTAAATACATTTGTTAGATTTCCTTTAAAATCAAATTCTAACGATTCCATATGTCCTTTAGAAGTGTTTGTTTTTACATTAAATTCTATTGCAGTGTAATTTAAATCTTTAATATAAGAGATTTTATCAATTGTATCTTTAATTTTTATTCTATCCTTATCATTATATCCTTTAAAGTTAAAATATACTTTTTTCAAAGATTCATTAAAATATGATTCTATTTTTTCAGAGAAACTTTGCGCTGAAGTTACATACTCGGTTTTTGAATTATTATTTCCCTTATTTATTGTGAAAATAAAAACAAGAGCTAATATCACTGTAATAGTTAAAACTATAATAATTGAATTTTTTTCCATTTTTATCTATTAAGTAGTTGTATTCTTTTTATCTTTAAAAATATAATTATTTTTGGTCTCCGTTATGAACAAGTAGGTTTTCAGCATAAAAAGAATGTGTAGTATTTACTTCAAAGTTGTAGGTTGGAACTTTTTCATATATTTTTTCGATTGAAAAAATTGTTTGTGTTTCACCATTAATATCATATAATTTATCCCCTATCTTTGCTTTTCCAGCATGTATCCATTCGCCATTTAAATAGAATCTATGGTTAGGGGTTATTCTAAGTTTATCATTTATTATCAAATAATAATCAGTCATTTCACATGCCCTATGATGATATATTTTTGTAACCTCTGAAATTGTTATCTCTCCATTTTTATCATTATATGATTTTACAAAATCCCCTACTTTTATTTCTTCAATATTTTTCTTTATATCGTCATTCATTGTGATTTTTGATCCAGAAAGAAGACAAGTACCTCTATCAATTATTGTTATAGTATAAGGCCATGTATCATCATAATTTGAAAAATCATAGTTAAATGCTTCATCAGATAATTTAATTAAAAGTTCAACGTAATCATCATCTGTATCTTCATCATAATTTGTCCAAATTTTTAATTCTAATGTATTAGAATCATATTGTACTCCGTTTATCTTGACATATTTGCCGTGATATAGCTCGTCGATAATTGTTTCTTCTGAATAGCTCATCTCATAATCTATATCATTGTAGTTAACACTGAAATATAATCTATCACCATTTGGATCATATCCATGTATATATTTAGTGGCAGCAGCACCCTCTTGAACAGATGTATAGTGGCTATTGTCTTCAGTAAAATACGGATCTCCGCTATTATCATCATAAACATAAAAAGTATAGCTTGTTATTGATTCATAATTCTCATGAGTTACCTTAACGCGACATTGTATTTTTCCATCAAAATCAGAATCAGGTACTTCAATTGCCTCAAATGATGCTTTGCCTGAGTAGTCAGTTTCCTCTGGATTATCCGGGTCATTTACCTGATACCATGATAAACCATCTTTATATTGATAAGTAACCTCTGCATTTAGAACGCCTTCTCTACTAGATACATCTGTTACATTTGCTGTAAATAAATCAAACTCATGGATTGGGTTATTTTCTTCATCGACTTCCATTTCATTTATAAGTATATTAACTTGCATATGTCCTTTTGTTAAAGCAAAATCTATTGTCATATCAGAATTAGCATTTTCTGCTAAAATAACATACTCCTCTGTAAAATATCCATCTGCTGTACATCGGAGTTTATACCATGAATTTTTTTCTAAATCAGGTAATATATAATAACCTTGTGAGTTTACCTGTCCAGATTTACTTTCATAAAGAACTTCAACAAGAGCATTATTATTACCCCAGGTTAGTGGTTCTCCTGTCACAGAATCAGTTACATTACCAGATATCTTGAATGTGTTTGTACCAACATTTACAATTGCTGTACTAATATCACTTATATCTCCATTTTCGTCTTTAACTTTTAGTTTAATAGTTCTTTCTCCAGCAGTCATGTAAGTATGTTGTGGATGCTCATAAAATGTCATCCAACCTGTCCAGGTCATATCAAGACCTAAACACATATTCATTTCTGTAATTTGATCTCCATTTGGATCATAACAACCTGAGAAATCAAACTCAACAGTTGCTGGAACTTCACCATATTCATATGGACCACCAGCATCAGCTATAGGTTCACCATCGTTTCCACCTAAAATTGGCCATAGGACTATCCAAGAGCTGATTACAAGAACTTCTATGGTTCCAATATCAAAAGTGCCAGCATAGTTAACCATATCAAAGACATTCTCAGTGTTATTGAAATCAGTCCAAGATATGCTGAAATTATCAGCTACTAAAGAATTTGAAAATTTAATTTTACCCCATTTAGTATGTCCACTCCACTCTATACCACCATCGATATAGAAACTACCTGTAGAATATGGAAAGCTATCTGTACTAGTTATATCCCATTGTGTTGTAAAGCCAGGAGATGTAAAGGTTATTGAACTTAATGAAAATTCAAAAGATCCAATTCCAATTTCCAATATTTCTGCAGTGGGTTGAATCGATCCAGTAGTTGAAACATCGATAAATCCTTTCTCATTATTACCTTGGCTGGTTCTACTTGAAGACCATGAAAAGCTACCTGGATCTATTTCCAGGTTTGCAATAGTAATTGAATTAATAATTTCACTACTATGCTCTGCTTCAAGCCAGGTTATAGTAGCATAACATGTACTGTGGATACCAATATCTATAACTGATGGATATTCTGAAGTAGAATACTTCCTAATTTTTAGGTTTAAAGTACCAGATGATAAATCAATTGAAAAACCATTTATATCCCAATTATCCAAAAGCCAACTATCAATACACTCCGCAATAAATGCTCCAATACCATTGATAGTTATGCTTTGTGTTTTACCACTATTAAATCTTAGATCAATTAAAATATCGTCTTCGTCTAAAGAAATCTCACCACTTACTGTAAATTCTAAAAAGACATCTACTACATTAAGCTCTGGGAAAGTTATAGTTTTACCTTCAGGTCCAGTTATTAGTATGCTAGACCAACTTACAAGAGAACAATTAAGGCTCACAAACAGTTCTTTGTGTGTATAAACTGTAGGGTCATCTTCTGAGGTTAAAGTACTAACCCCCCCAGACGATGATAAGATACCACCTTGCACAGCATATAAAAGAACTGTAGCACCACCTGATGCTAATTCAAAATTATTTACTAATAGAGAGCTACCACCAGGGCCAATTATTTCTAACTTATTCCAACCTGCCTCTATACTTGCAGAACCTGCAAAATAAGAGCGTGATTTATCATAGAATACAGAAAGTTTACCCTGTAAAACTAAGGAATCTATATCAATTGATATATCACCACTAACCCATGAAAATTCACCATTAAATTCGTCAACAACTAATTGAGTCGCGGCATTAAGAGATACAGTAAGATTTTCCTCTGATTTATCAATAAAATTCAAAGCAAATCCGCCTTGAGCATACAATAATAATCTATTTACATCTATACCAAAATATCTAGTGACACCTTCATCAGTTGTTAGATAGTCAATTTGAAATTTATTAATTTCTAATCTTGCAATACCTGCAGCACCAACAAACTTAAGGTTATCTTTTAGATTAAATCCACCTTCTAAAACAAGTTTGGCCAACCCTTGACCTGATATTTCAAACAAGTCAAGACTCATATCAATAGTAGGTGTTTTTATACGTGAAAAACTAGCAGAAATAGAACCTCCATAAAGCATTGCACCTATTTCAGCATATTTACCATCATAATTTTTATGAGCATAAACATAGAATGAAGCATTTACTGAGGCAGAAACGTCAAGATCCTCAATTATATAATCCTCGCTCATATCTCCAGTGATTGCAAACCTACTAATCGTTATATCATAAACATTTAAGAAAACTCTCCAGAAATTATCAGAACCTTGAGATTGTCCTTGATTATTAACTACATTGAAAGTTTGAGTGACAAAACTTCCTACTGCAGCAATATGTAAATAATCACATGTCACAGTAAATGATCCAACATCTTCAGCAAAGCTATCATCCACTACCTTCTTTGGAATAATAGTTATCTCAGCGTTTGACAATGTTAATTCTCCGCCACCCATTATTTTAAATTCCTGATAGACACCGCTATGATATTTTATAAAAGCACCACCAGAAATATCTAGATCAAGGCTTAACTCTATATCAAAGAAATAATCGCTTTCATTTATTTTAATAGGTTTTCCTGTAATATTTACACGGGGTGTACTTACATGACAGTTAGAAATACCAAATGTATTTATTCCTGCAGTAATATCGATTCCTCCTCTTCTAATATGTATAATACCAGTACCAGCAATAGTAGCTGAGAAACCTGAGAATTCAATAGGTAATCCTGCTAGATATGCAGTAACAGTAAAACCAGAAAGTTTGAGAGTTCCAGAAAGTTCTAAATCAAGAGATTCTAGTTCCATATTTGAATTTAAAACTATACTGAAATCAGTTGCAGCTGAAAGATCAAAATTTCCACTAAATGCTAATCCTATGCCAATATTTATATACGAAACTTTTACAAAACCATCAACAAATTTTATTGTATCAATGGTTGCATCTACTGTAATTTTATCCCCAAGATATGTAACCATTCCATAACCAGAAACTTTAAATTGGGCCCATGATAAGAAAAACATCTCTGTATTCTGTTTTTTGAAACTAAATGTGAAATTATTAAGTTGAAGTTCACCTTCTGCCAATTGGACAGATAAAACATCCTTAAGATTTGTAAAAATATAAATATCTCCTACTAGAGATAGATCAAACTCTCCAGTTAGAGTAACAGTATAATTTAAGGTTCCGCTCTGCTTTCCTCCTTTGGGAGATTCCTCAGATTGTTCAAAACTAACTGATAGATAAAAATCTTCAAATGTAATTGTCTCAATGTTTGCATCAACTTCAAACCAAATGCTTTCATTGTTGTTATTTGAAATTATTGAAAGAGCATTTGTTGCAACTCCATTTACATCAAATTTTACTTCAATTAGTCCAATAGATAAATCAACAATATCTCCAACTTTTAATTTAAAATCTTTTAGTTTTACATCAAATTTTGAATCGAAACTAACATTACCAGTTGTTGAATTCCAGTAAATATCAAGATAGGTGTTATTTGCTATAAATGTACCAGAGAGAGCAATTTCTGTTCCATCTGGAGAAACATAATTATAATCAGGTAGGGTTACTATTTCATCGATATATAATCTTGCATGACCTGGTTCTATAGATATAGATATTTCTCCATCTCCTATCTGAGTCCATGAGTTGTTCATATAAAGCCATATCTGGCCTGCTATTACTTCTAAATATCCCTCCATCCAAGTTCGATTATTTGATTCATCTTTATTATCAACAAATTTATTGATTTTAAATGCATCAGCTAAGAATGTTACATGATCAAAACGTAGGCCAATGTCGCTTTTTGCTTTTGGGAGAGAAAAACCTGTTGAATTTTCAATATAATCTGCCATAAAATTTATAAACTCTGATTCAACCCATAGTTCTACATCAAATGGAATTGTCGTATTATGTGAATCAACTAAAATATAGTTTAAAAAATATTCTGGAGGCTCATTTAGATCACTTTCGCTATTGAAAGCATTGTTAACATGGATATTTAAATATTCAAATTTATCTTCAATGGAACCCAAAGCATAGGCAACACCTGGAAAACCACCTCCTAAATCAAGATTATTTACCGCACTAGCATCTGCAATAGTTAATCTTATTGTGGGCATCAATTCAAAATAAAAATCAAATACTCCATCTTTAAATGAAGTGTTTTCAATAAAAACTGTAAGTGCACTATCATCAAACTCTCCAAATGATACACCAAGCCCCTCTGTAAGATTTCCCAGAGTAATATCAGTGAGAACTAATCTAAGTTTATCCAAAGTAAGAATATTTTCTCCTTGAGTTGTAAAACTATTTTCAAATCTTATCCCTAAACCTAACGGTCCAAAAGGAGCCAGAAGAATAGGGATTGTAATCAAAGAATGCCCATTTTTAAAGCTAAGATTTTCAATGGATAATCTAGTTTGCCCTAGAGCCAACAAACCTAACCCAAAAACAAGTGCTAATATCTGAATAATATTCCCAATTTCAAATAGATTAAGATCAAGATCACCATAGGTTGTATCAACAAGAAGGCTGATATTAACCCAAGAAAAATTAAAACCAATTTTTTCTAAATCAACTCCATAAAGATAATCAAGGTTATCGATGCTGATTTCTTCAAGAGAAATACTTGCAATACCTACTGTTTCAGCATCAAGTGTGATATCATCTAAATCAAGGGGTATACCAAAATTTGTTAGATCAAGATCTACAATATGTAGATATATATCAGCATTATCAAGTGTTATACTAAGTGGGCCTTTCAGGGTAAAACCATCTGGCTCAGCTAAATCAAAAGCAAAGCTAATTCCTCCAGATACACTAAATGCATCTGATAAAAATCTAAAACTGTTATTTTTTAGTTTGAAATATATCAAAAGTTTATCTATATTAAGATTGATATCAGCTCCTACTTCAAATTTTAAATCTGAAACAGTACTATTTTCCCATTCTAAAACAGCTGATGCATAAAGATGGGTTCCAAAAGTAATATTTTCCATAGAAACATTTAGAACCATATCAAACTCATTTGGATCTAAATAATCTGTTGATGAAAAAGAAAAATCCATAAAGCTACCAGATGTGCCTGATCCAGTTATATTTAGAATTAATTTGCCATTATTAAGTGATGCATTTTTTAGAATTATGCTGCCATTAAACTCAGGTATTTTAACATCTATTATGTCTCCATACCATAAATGAAAATCTTCTAAAGATACTAAGGTACCACCGTTTATATTAAAAACACGTGTGTCTGTACCATTAATATTTTCTGTATGCCAGGAAAAATTAAATCCTCCTGCATGTGTTCCAAAAGAAATTATTCCTTGTACGCCGCCTTTAATTTCATTTCTTTCAAATAAACTATTTATACTAAAAGTAGAAACACCTTTTATATTGATCCAGCCTTCTGAAAAATCAGGTGCAATATCATATAGAACTATTCCAGCAAGTGTAAAATTAAACCAGAGTGTTTTATTTCCTTGTATATCTTTGTCTTCTGGGTTGATTCCAAAGCCATTAAAGTTTATGTATAGATTTGAATATTTTATCCCACGTATGATATCAAAGCGAGCAGATGCTTTTATTTTGCCTGGGTTTTTTTCTAGTAAAAACGATGCGTTAAGTCCTCCCTCTTTGTATTTAATTAGTTGATCCATTGAAATATAGATATTTGCACCAATCAATGTTGATGATATATTTATTTCAAGGTTATTTATTTCAAATCTTTTTCCTCCTAAGTAAAACTGTGAATAACCTTCTCCATCTAGTATTCCATCATATATTATTTCAAATGATCTATCCTGTAATCTTTTAATATCCATTGATCCTTCAAAAAGAGTTTCGTTTCCATCATCAGCATATAGATAAAGTGATAAATCCATTTCACTTCTAGTTAATATAAAATGATTGTTTTTTGCATCATATTCAACACTGCAGTCGATATTACTGTTTGATTTTATAGAGAATAAAGCGTTCATCTCAGAGCCTGTTAAATCACCATTTAAGCTTATTCCTTTGCCCCCTGCAATAAGACTTGCATTGATTTTACCTCTAAAAAATAGATATCTGTTCCATTCTAGTTTAACCGTGTGTGGTAGACCTGAGACATATATCTTATTTTTTGGTTCGTATAAATCATCACATATTCCTATTTCTTCAACGCTTTCTCCATTTGAATCAAAGCTTAATAGTCCACTTTTTCCGCGTTTTAATGTAAAAGAAACCTCTTTTGGTATTTTTTTTGCATAAAGATAGGTTGTATTATCATTTTCTTCATGTGATAGATACACATTTACCTGTGAATCATCAGTTCTTATTCTTTCAAAATTAAAAATTGATTGAGCTAGATTTTTTGTTCTATCTATTTTTATTTCAGCTTTTGATGCTGGATTATATTCTATTCTAAATTTGTCTTCAGATATTTTTGTATCTTCATCCATATCGATATAGCTATAGATAATTGAAAGTTTATCATCTCCAGCGATATCTCCTGGATCTATTTTTACAGCATGACCTGCTCTTTTATTTCTATACAAAATATATGGTATAAATTTGTATGTAACTTCACATTTGTCTGGTATTTTTTCATATAGATCTGATTGGTATCCAAATCTAACCTTATCTCCAGTGTTATTTTGGTTTAAAAAACCTGGGAAGTGTAGTTCTAAAAAACCTTCAAAAAAACCATCTTCATATGGTAAATTGCTTATTTTTTCTATTGTCAACTTAAAATTGATGGAAAGTGCTAGAGGCTTAGTTATACCTGGGAGAATGGTACATTTTGCACTAATATCGTCTGTTCCATCATAGTTTATATCTATTTTTGTTTCTTTGAATAGAAAAAGTTCTGATTCTTGAGTTATTCCATTATAGTTTGTAAAAAACTTTAGTTTTAAACTAGCGTTATTTTGTTTTATTTTATCTATATATGTCAAAAGTATTTTCTTTTTATTTTCATCTAATTCTTCTAATTGTTCATTATCTTTTTTAGAATTTCTAATAGATTTTATTTCATCTATTATCTCTCTAATTCTATCAATTATTGGTTTATCTCTATCTTTTAATTTTTCAAGAATTTTACTGATAAAAGTATTTTTTTCTTGTGTTTTTTCTTTTATTTTTGAAAAAAAGTTGTTTGATGCCATAACTGAAGTTGCAAACGTAGATAAAAGAATAAAAACACAAAATATTGTAATAATTTTATGTAAAAGTCTATTTTTACGTCTATTTAGCTTCATTTAATATTATCTCCCAGGGAATTTTAAATAATATTTTTATATTTATTTAAGCTTAGATAAAATAATAGATATAATACTACTACTTTATACTTATATTAATCTATGTATATAATAGTATTTAAATATTATTATATATTTGTTATCAAAAAACAAAAAAAAGTAAAAAATAGTGTTTTATAAACTACCGAAATTAACTATAAAAACATCCTCTAAACTATCAACTGCAACAACCTCATTTTCTGAATCAAAAACCCTAGCCAAAAGAGCAACATGACCAAAATAAAAACCATCTAAAACACAAACATATTCAGATATAGACTTATTGAAAGAAACATTATCGACTAGATCACCACCAACATAAAAACCAATATTCCTAACAGATGAAATATTGGAACCACTAACATTTACCACAAAATCAAAACCACCAATAACAACTGTTTTAAAAAATGAGAATCTAAGCTTATTTAAAAGATAAAAACCACCATCAACAGGACTAACTATATCCACACTAACATCAACAGCATCACCCTCATCATCAGAACTATTGCTTTCAGTAGTAAAACTAAAAACACAACTTGTAGTATTACCACTACCCACATCTGTTGCATTCACAAAAACACTATAAGTTGTATTAAAATCAAGATCATCTACACTACAACTTTTGGTACCATTCACATCACCGTTATCGCTATTGCTACCAATATCAGGCACAGTTTCAATATTCCAACTAAAACTATCGCCATCAGGATCCTCAATCAAAAACCTAATCTCAGAAAGATCTACAGATACATCCCTAGAGTTATTTTCAAGATTAACCAAAGACACAAGAGGTTGAGAATTAACACCATCATCCTCATTATCATCATCGTCTCCATCATTAACATTTTTTTCTGTATTAAAAACAAAAACACATCTAATCTCACGGCCACTACCACTATCACAAGCAGATACAACCCACTTATAACTAGTATCATACTCCAACGGAGAATCTATACTACAAGTCTTAAAACCACCATACTCCGCAGTACCACTACTACCACCTATATCAGGAACTGTCTTAATACTCCAATCAAAACTATCACCCTCAGAATCAACAATATTAACACTCAACATACCAATATCAACAGAAATATCAGTACTACCATTAACCGGGCTAGGCATACTAATCACAGGAGCAACATTACTCATATTAACAACACATACAGTATACTCACAATAACCCCTGCCACCTCTATCATCAGTAACAGTTAAATTAACAACAAAAACACCCACATCACTAAAAACATGAGAAACATCTACACCAGATTTAAAAGAATCATCACCAAAACTCCAATTATAACTAACAATCTCTCCATCTGGATCATAACTACCACTAGCAGAAAAACTAACACTCTCACCAACATCCAAAGGTTCAGTATAATTAGAATCTATAACTGCAACAGGTTTTTCATTACGAGCACCCTTGATTTCTAGTGCTGGATCACCAAACAAATTCAAACCATAAAACAACTCCTTAGAAACAAAACCAGCATCCTTCTTCATAGTATTAAAAGCATCACCCACAATAAAATTATCCTTACCAAAAACAGCATTCCAAAACAACCTATCAAACTTAACACTCTCCTCAATATCCTCAGGCATCATCATACTGTTAAAAACACCACCCACAGCACCATTCCTATCCACAACAAGAAGTTCACCAATCTGACGGGCAGATGGATTATCAAACTGGCCACCATAACAACCAGTAGAAAAAATAAAAGGATAAGTATCAGTGTTTTTAAGACAATTAATATAATATCCCCCATTAGGAAACCTGAGAAGTCTATAAGGGTCTCTAGGATTATACCAAGGAGTCCAACCATCATGACCAGAAACGGGACGAGTAGCATGTCCGATATGGTTAATAATACCAACTCCACTATTAATCAAACCAACAACATCCTCATACTGCCAATTCAAACGAGCAGCTCTATACCCACCAATATCAGGATAACTATCATGAAACTCAACAATATCAAATTTACTAGAAGGAATACCCACAGTCTCATAATCAGAAATAATGCCATCTGGCGAAAGATCACGATTATTCTCCCTATCATCACTATCCCAAAACCAATGCACACCAACACCAGCACCATCAACAGCTAATTTTAACCAGGGATAACTAAAAGTTTCAAGGCCACCGCCAAACTTTTTCATGTGTAAAACATTAGGATAATTATACAACAAACCCATATGCTCACTAGCAGACAAAACATTTAAATAATCATCAGAAACAGAATCATCAAGATAAGAAACAGTCTTAATTACAAAATCAGAAAGCTCACCAGGGCTATTGACAGGTGCACGACCCACACATAATTTAGGATCAAGATTAACACCATATACATCCAAACCAAAAGGATCACTATATTTTTCATCAATACAACCATAAAACCAATCAGAAGCAATAGTAGCCTCCCTATTCAAAGGAGGAGCACTAGTACCATCCTTAAACCTACCGACCTCCTGGCCATTAACAGAAACCATAAAAGTATCAAAACCAGAACGAGGACTATTATAAAAACTAACACGAACACCTACTACTCTACTATTATCAGAAGACAGCTCAACACTACCACCCGAACCCTGATCCCTGTAATTAACAGATCTGCAACTACCGCCTTGATAACTAAAAGTAGAAAGATTCCAACCAGAAGCACCATGAGCTATTTCACTTTCAGAATAACTACCAGAAACACCACCAAGACTAACACTATCACAAGGCATAGCAGAATCATCAACACCTATATTACCATCACCATCATAGCCAAGAGCACTCTCATCATAAGCACTAACACCACTAACATAAAGATTCCTAGGATTCTTATCAGCAGCAGGCATATCATCATAAAATTCAGGCCAATCCTCTTCATTATATGGATATAAAGTACTAATTTTAACATCCACCGGTTCACCAGACTCAACACCCAGATCAGAAAACGGAACCATTAAACTAGTCCAACCAGAACTACTAGAATCAGAATCACTAGAAGACTCAGATGGAAAAAGATCACTACCTATCTGAAAAGTAGGGACCTCAGTTGTACCACTAATATAAAGAGGAGTACCATAAGTCACAGGGCTACTTAGCATACCAGGTAAAAGATCAAAGCCACTACTAAAGCTTTTAATCCAAAGGCTCATAAGATTTTTATAATAATGATTCCAAAGAGCATCCTCAGCAGATTCAGTAAAACCATACATACTTTTATAAGTACCCCAATCTTTTTCTTCCATACCCCAGTTATCATCACCAGCTAAAAGAACATACTTCAATCTTCTACCATCAGAATCAGAACCAGTACCCCAATGATAATAAGCATCCCTAATAAAACTCCTAACCATAAACGCTTTCACAGGGTCACCATTATCAGGCCAAAAAGGTTTTGAAAACGGATAATTCTTATAAATATCATTAACTGTAACCACTTTAACTTTAAGACCCTGATATTTCTCATGTGCCTTGACAAGATCATTAATAGTATATTTTGGACGAGGATAATGAGAATAGGAATAATCTGTTTTTCTTAAAAGAGCCTTTGTAGTAATAATTAACATATCATAACTTTCATTAGCATCAACATCAGTAAGCCAATACCTCAAATTAAAACTATTAGGATAAACCATAGAAGTAGGACATTCCCCAGCTTGTCTAGCTTCTCTATCTATTCTAGAACCAGCACCAGGGTTCATAGAATAAGGATCATTGGATTTAATAAAAAAAGGAATATTATGATAATCAGGGCAAGCAGGATAACCAAAAGTATCATCCTCTCTACCATATCTTGTAACTTTACCAGAAGGATCAAAAGTTATAGTAACAGTTTTTTTATCATCTGGACCCATAGAAACACCACTCTTAGGTGTAACATTAAAACAAGTAGAACCAAAAATACCATCATACTCTCCTTCAAAATAACCAATCCAATACGCATAAAAATCATCCATAGGGGTAAGAATATTCCACAGAGATCTAAAAAAATGAAGATCATCACAAACCTCCCATTCAAGCATGCCCGGGACCTTATTCCAAATCTCGAAACTAATTTTATACTTACCATCCTCACGACGTATTTCACCTAAATCCTCTGATTTAGGACTAAACTCAAGCTGAGGATGAACCTTAGCAATTAACCTAAAACTACCGACACCACCATTATTAACACCATTAGATTTAATCTTTATATTACACTCATACCCCCCAGTTCCCATGTCAATCGGCCCCCTAGAGGGATAATATTTATTCTCTTCATGCCATGCAAATGAGTTCTCTGTAGTCCACATATTCAAAGAAGAAGTATCCACTGTAACAGAGATTTTATCACGTTCACCACTAGAACTACCAGAAACAGGACTAACAGATTCAACCCAATCCGAGCGGAAAGGATAAGTAAGTCTAACTAATTTATCACCAGAACCATCTGGTTTTGGTACTGCCCTATATGATATATAACTACATGACTTAGATAGATCATAATCAAGAGTTCCAAAACCACTATTCCAAATATAAAAATCAACAGTCTCCTTTTGACCAAGACCCATATGAAGAGTAACACTTCTATCACCATCTTCATTACCACAAGATAAAACCGCGCCCTGCATCCATTTAACCTTTAAAATATTACCATTACTAATATCAGCGCTAGATCCACAATCAATTTCCAAATCACAGCTAAAAGCACCCCAAGGCATACCCTCTGTATCAACTGTAACAGACACAGTTATCTTATCAAAATTTTCCCATTTTTCAGAAGATTTATTCCACACAGGAGCCTCAGAAACACCACTAACCGGATTCACCGAGATATAAGGCTTAAAAAAATCAGGAACAATAATACTCCAACGTAAATCATCAACAATAACAGTTTTTCCATCGGAAACTACTTTTTTATCATTCCAAATATCAAAAGTAAAAGATTTAACCTCACCCTCACTAAGACTACCTAATTTAATACCAGAATCCTGATAGGTAAAAGCAAGAACAGGTGAGAAAAGATGTATATCTTCAAAACCAGAGATAATATTAACAGGAATTGTACTAAAACATGATATAAGAAACAAAGAAAGTACAACAACCGAAACAATTTTTCTAAATCTAAACATAACCAAATTTTCCCCTAAACATCATCCATAACTCCAAAAATCAAAACAAATAAATCCTTCTCATCACAAGCAATCTCTTTTCCTTCAAAATCTAACAGAACCACTCTAACATTACAAAAACCAAACCTACGGCCATCCAAAGAAAAAACATGCCTAGATAAAGAATCATTAAAAACAAAACTATCCAACAAAACATCATCCACAAAGAAACTAACATTATCCACAACAGAAACATCAGTGCCACTTACATTTATTACAAAATCAACACCACCAATAACAACTGTTTTAAACAAAGTAAATTTAAGCTTGTTGAAAAGATAGAGACCTCCGTCAACAGGGCTAACTATATCCACATTAACATCAACACCATCATCCTCATCATCTTCATCATCAGAACCATTAGTTTCTGTATTAAAAACAAAAACACAATTTGTGGTATTACCACTACCCATATCAGATGCATTCACAAAAACACTATAAGTTGTATTAAAATCAAGATCAGAAACAGCACAAACCTTTGTACCATTCACATCACCGTTATCGCTATTGCTACCAATATCAGGAACAGTACTAACACTCCAACTAAAACTATCACCATCAAGATCCTCAATCAAAAACCTAATCTCAGAAAGATCTACAGAAACATCCCAAGAGTTATTTTCAAGATTAACCAAAGACACAAGAGGTGGAGAATTAACACCATCACCCTCATCATGATCATTATTAGAGTCATCTGAATCTTCATCATCAGAACCCTCATCTAAAACAACATCTACCGGAACTATAAAATCATCCATAAGACCACGGTCATCAACCACAATCAACTCAACTAAATAAGTGCCAGGGCTATCCCAACTATAAAAAACAACTCTACCATAACCCATGGATTCCTTTTTATAACTATCCAAATTAATAGAGCCCCATCTATATTCTTCAATAAAATTATCATCAAAACTAAGACTAGCGTCAAACTTTACAAGCTCACCTACAACAGGATCTTCAGGTGTAAAACTAAAATTAGCAACCGGGGCAGAGTTTTCACCAGTTGTAAAACTCCAAGTATCAGATTTATTCACAAATTCATCATCATCAGCTACAGCAAACCAACTATAACTACTCTCATAATCAAGACCATACCAAAAAACAGAAGCACGACTGCCGCTCTCAACATTTTCTGCAACACCAATCAAACTATAATCAGATGCATCATAAAAATAAACATCCAAAATATCATCCTCAGGATCACTAACATCCACACTCAAAACAGGGTTAACACCCACACCAACAGAACCATCCACTGGATTTGGATTACTAGGTTTATCAGGTTTAAAACCATACTTTATCAAAAGATAAGGCGGGTTATCACTACTAGCAGAACCAAGAAACAACATATCACGATACAAATACTGACCAATCTGTCTTCTTTCATTTGGATCTATTCTAATTGGACCAGTACTACTTGTTGAAGTTCCAGAATCTTCAGAAGCTAAACTACTTGAATCTGCACTAAGCCCTAAGTTTGCATCGATATCACCAGAATCGGCCAAATTATCAATAGTATAAAAATCATCACTATAATATTCATATGATGTATCCTCTTTGGTTCTAAGAGAGAACTGAACACATTTATTATCACTACCAGTGTTGCTAAGTGCATGATTTATCTGCTCACTGCCAAAACCATTGATGAATAAACGATTATACGAGCCTAAATTCAAAGTATTAAAACCTAGATCACCAAGACCAGTAGAACCATAATTCTCATAATGAAAATCACTTCTCCTCATCTCATCATGAGGATAAAAATCAGAAGGATCATCCTCAGTCAACTTACCAGTATACAAAGACAAAGAACACAACTTGGTAAGCTCAGTACTACTACTAAGCTCAGGATCATGACGACCTAAATACTCAGGAAAATCAAGTGACTTTTCAGGGAAATCATCAAATTGAGTACCAATAAAACTTCCATCTTCATTGTAAGATGTAGAAGTTTCTGAAATACCATAACCAGAAGGAGTAACTATTCTATCAGGAATCCCATAACCAGTAACAAACTGAAACGGAGGAGTCCCATCAGCATAAATACCCATAGAAGCATGAGAAACCACAGCATCCTCAGGAACACAAGACAAATCAAAATCCAAAAAACCTCGATAAAAACCAACATCTGTAGTCAAACCAACATATGATTGAAGTCGGCCATTAAAAAGTACTTGCTGGTATGGGGCCCCCTCAATAGGTTGGTCTGGTATAAATGGAGATGCTTCTCCGCCATTTACTCCACCTTCCCAATAATCGATTATAAGAGGATGCTTGTAAATACCCATATCAGCATAATAACCAACAGGCATATAATCACTCAAATCTTCATAATAAATCTCAGTTGCATAAGGTAAACGACGTCGGACAGAATCATTCTTATAAGATATACCTGGTTCATCAAAGCCAAATGATTCAGCACCAAAACCAGCAAAAATATTTCTACCAAAGACACCAACGCCACCAGTTCCTTCAACATACAGTAAATCAATAAAAGGGTTAAGCCTAGCAGGAACATGAGGTACAGACCAAAGATACAGGAAAGGGTCATAACTAGTATGTGTAGGATCCAGTCTCTCTTTAAGAGTATTAATAGACATAAACTTGTTAACTATAGCTATCTTTCCTGACATTGCGTCTTCATCATCATAAAATGGGACAAATCTGAGAAGGCCAGGATGTCCCAAATCATTATTAGGAAATAAACCATAAGGAAGCCTCATTATATCATCTTTATCAATCGATTTTACACGAAAATCATCATTATGAAGAGATGTTATAAACCTACCATATTGATTATCACTTGTTAAACTCCAAAAAGAACCAGCAGGCATAAAATGAGCGGCATACTTACGCAGCTCCAAATAATTCAAAACTTTCATATCTGGAGCATACTGCATCCATGTTGACCAATCACTGACACTACTAGACAACGAATCAGAACCACTAGCAAAAACAACTAAACCCACATCCACTTCAACAACAAAAACACCATCGCCACCACTACTCACAACACTAACCTCACAACTATGACGACCATAACCCAGACCACCAGCATCAACCACAACCTCAACATCAACACTATCGCCACTAGAAACACTACCAACCACAGGGGTAACACTCACCCAACCAGCATCACAAGAAACATCAAACTCAAGACTACCAACACCCACATTACCAACACCAAAAACAACACTATCAGAATAACTTATCTCACCACCAGGGACAAGACCAAAATCAAAACCATTAGAACTCAAACTCAAAACAGGACCAACATTAAAAACCAAAGAAAAAACACCAGATCCACCATTACTACTCAAATTAACATCAAAACTATAACAACCATTATCAAGACCACCAGTATCCAAAACAACATTTACCGTCGTAACATCATCCAAACCACTAGAAACACCAGACACCGGACTTACATCTATAAAACCATAACTAGAAACAACACTAAAATCAAGGACACCCAGACCACTATTACAAACATCAAAAACAGTATCTACAACATCACCACGTTCAAGATTACCCAAATCAACCTCAGTTGGGCTAATATCAAGAACACTACCCACAGAAAAAACCACAATAAAACGACCACTACCACCATTACTCTCTATATCAACCACAGCTCTATAACTACCATTACTAAGACCACGTGTATCAACCATAACCTCAACCTCACAAGAAACACCATCACTAGAAACACCAATACCAGGATTTATACTAACAAAACTATCATCACAATCCACACTAAAACCAAGATCTGCAGAATCATCATTCCAAACATCAAAAACAGTACTTACAACATCACCAGCCTCAAGACTACCAAGATCAGCAAAACCAGGGGTATAACGAAGACTTGGACCAGTATTCTTAATCCTAACACTAGGATCACCAAACAAATTAAGACCATAAAAAACCCAGCGCATACACTGCTCATAAATACGATAAATATTATCCTCCTTAGAATCCTGATTAGCAGGACCTAATCTATTTTTACCTTCACCAAAAATCGCATCAAAAAACTCACGATCATAACGCTGACTAGGTCCATCAGTACTACCATAACGACCGAAACCAAAACGAGCATTCATAACAGCAGCAAAAGCACCAAACTCAGACTTAACAGTAAAATACTCAGCTGCAGAATCATTTTTGTCGAAACCACCGGCGTTACAACCCTGAGAATAAAGAAAGAAAGGATTAGTATTATTAAGACCCAAAATATCCTTATTAAAAAGTTTCATCGCATAACCATAATTAGCATGACCCAGATGATTCACCAGATGCACACCACTATTAAGCCTATCTATCAATGTATCAGATTTCCAAGACTCACCAAAACGCTCCTCATACTCCTTATCATACAAAGTATCAACCACAAAAGGATCACAAATAGCATCATCATGAGCATAATCCAGGCTAGGAATACCAAAAGTATGATAACCATGAGCATAACACTCATCCACCACCTGATTCTTCATCTCAGAACCATAATTAGCATCACCAACAAAACCCAAGTATTCACCAACCATCAAAGCACGATTAAGATAAATACCATCAGCGTTTTCATAACCTAGAGTTTTTTTAACAAAATTACAAAGCTCATCAACATTACCCACCGGTGCACGACCAACATAAACCTCACTCATTAGATCAACATCACCACCATTCGGGCCATCAATAGGCTCACCCCAATAACTATCACCATCAAAATTAAAACTACCATCAAGACAACTATAATAAACATCAGAAGGAATATTATCAAAATAAGAAGTACCAGCCACAGAAGCATATAGTTTACGAGCAGGAACAATATCCATATCACCACCCAACAAAACATACTCCGTACCCCAATTACTATAAGCAAAACGAATAAAATTACGGATCATCTCAGGAACATCCACACCACTATACTCATTTTTTATATCTTCAACAGTCTTAACCATACAGCTAAAACCCTGAAGCTCCTTAGACTCAATAAGATCCTGGAAACTATTTATTCCATCATAGTTTTTCAACTCCTCACTAGTAATAATAACATAATCATAAACCTCATCACCACCACTATCATCAAGACTACCTGAAGAAATACCAAGAGAACCCAAAACACCACTACCGTCATCATTAGTATTAGAACCAGACCCTGAACTACCATAAGTCAAAACTGTCTCAGGGTTATCAACAAAAACAGAGATATCACCACTATCCATACCATCACGATACAAAACACCGTCGCCGGTATTTTCCGAATTTTTATTTTCAGAGACAGTTACAGAAACCTCCAAAACAGGGTAATAAAACAAACTACCATCACCCGGGTTATACCCAACAGGATAAATATTAGCAGATAAAATATTATAACCCCTCTTAGAATCTATTTTAAAATCAACAACTTCTCTAGTTTCAGACAAATCCATAGGATAAACACTAGAAGAACCATAAACACTACTATCCGGGCTGACAAAATCCAAAAGACTAGGATCAAAACCCTCTCTATAATCAAAATCATCACCCGCTAAAACACCACCATCTTGACCAACAGCTGGTAAAACATCATCACCCGTAATATCAAAATCCGAACTATCAGGATCAGAAACACCATCATCCAAACCACTATCAGGAATCAAACCATCCATATCAGAAACACCATCATCCAAAATAGCATAAAAATCCTGACCAGGCTCCACAACAAAACCAGAACCCAAATCAACTCGATCAGAACTTGGAACTACAGAAACATCTTCAACACTACAACCCTCAGGTATAAGAATATTAACCGGTTTAACAGGAAACAAAGGCATACCCGGATCACCCATATTAGAACAACCATCAAGCTCAACACGAGAATAAACACTACCACCCAAATCAACACTCTTTATAGATGGTTTATCAAAACTATAAGAAACACAAATCTCATCATCAACAACAGAACTAACACTAAGAACATTACTATCACTACTACCAACTGTAGAGATACCAGAAATCACAGAAAAACCAGAGAACAACACCATAAAAAAAACACAGATACTAAAACACTTTGCAACATTTTTATTTAACATATTCAATATCACCTTATTATTTTTATTTAAGCTCAAACTATATACACTAAATTTATAATTTTAACTTTATAAAAGCTTTATTTGGAAATTTTCGAAGAAGAAAAATAA
Source organism: uncultured Thermoplasmatales archaeon (assembly GCA_964638155.1). Taxonomy (GTDB): domain Archaea; phylum Thermoplasmatota; class E2; order DHVEG-1; family DHVEG-1; genus CAYZTD01. Next base: position 91,397 of record CAZWYI010000005.1, read on the forward strand.
AATTAGAACTTATTTCCAGAAGAAATCTTTCCACATATCTGAAAAGTTATCTATCCATGAATAAGGTTTATATCTAACTAAAATCTTTATTATATCGTCTTTATTTTTAACATAATATAAAAGAGAATTATTAGGACAATCAAAAAAAATAATATCACTTTTAAGTAATTTCTTTAGATGATATGAAAGAGTCGAAGCAGAAATTTCAAGATGACTAAGAATTTCTTTATGCATAGAACCGGGATTTTTTAGTAGAAATAAAACAATCTTTAAAGGAATTTCTTGGCGTAAAATAGATAAAAATTTCCGTTCTTCTTTACCGATCTTACCCTTAACATAATATCTTTTATATCCTCCTTTTTTAATTGCAACAATAATATCATTACGTTCAAGATATAAAAGATGATAATCAGCAAGCTGACCCTCGATATTTAAAACGCTAGCGATCTTACTTGCATGAAGACCAGGATTATTTGAAATTAAAGAAAAAATCTTTTGTCTTATCTTTAGTTCAAATAATTTATCCATGGTATTTATCTCTTTAATGATGCTACATACAATAAAATAAGAATAAAAACATCTAATATCAAAAAGTCACTTAAGGAATTAAAAATAGTAAAATAATCAAAGAAAATGCTGATACTATAAATAAATCCTTTAATGAAAAAAACAACAAATACAAAGCTTAGAAAAAGCATCTTAAGATTTCTATATCTAAAATAACTTAAAAAAGACAACAAAAGAAATCCAAGTGACATAACTGTAACAAATGCCCCAACAAAAACATCAACAACTAACATAGATATATCTACTCTCCTCAAAAAAACAATAATAAAAAAATGTAATATAATACTTACTTAAAAAATCGTTTTCTAAAAACCCCAAACGAAACAAAAACTGAAGCAATAAAAAAAGAAAACACCAAATACATAAAACCCAAATAGGTAAAATCTGGTTTTATAATCTCTTCAAGTTTTATTAATACTTCATGTTGACTGTAGGAAGGGATATTTAAAATTAAAACATTAAAAGTATTATCCTCTGCAGATGAAGTTAGAACCCACTCTTCCTTTGTATTGTTAGTACTAAAGAAGGATTTAAAATTCCTTGTCTTTTCAATTTTTTTACTATCATAAATAACTAATATATTTTCTGGGTGAGATATTTCTCCAAGATGAACAACAAGTTTCGTACCAGGTTTACTTTGACCTGATATTAAAAAATTAACCCCCTCATTTGAAAATATATCTGAAGATAGTAAGTTTAACTGAACATCACTATACATTTTTACAACTTTTGACTTAGATGAAACATCAACAGATCCGATAACAGAGCCTTTTTTAACCTCATTGGAAATTGTATAATCAAACAAAGAACTATTTGACTCTGATTTACTTTCATTAACAAGTACAAAATCAATATTAGTTCCTAGATTGCTACTAACAGTTACATCATTAACTGTTTGTTTTTTATATCCTTCTTTTTCAACAGTTATAGAATAAATACCTTCAGAAATACTAAGGTTATAAAAACCAGAGGAATCGCTAAATGCACACTTAAAGATATAATCATTTTGTTCAACTTTAGCACATACAATGGAATCTTCTATTAAATTACCTTTTGAATCTGAAATATTTCCAAAAATATATCCATTTTGTTTTATTTCTTTTTTGTTTATAACATTAATATTACTACTAATTTTGGAAAAACCTTTTTTATTTGCAGTGATTAAAAAACTTGAATTTTCATCAACACTGGGTGCTGAAAGGATAACAAGACCATTTTCATCGGTATAATAATTAGAATCTAAAAAACTGACAATAGAGTTCTCAACTCCATTTCCACTTACTGAAACATAAACCTCAAAAGAATCCCCTTCTACAACCTGAGAAGGAAAATCAATCAAAAGTGGGTCGACAATATTTGAATTAGAATCAACTACAAAAACATACTCAGAACATAAATCATAACCAGATTTATAAGCAGTAACCAAAAAACTAGAATTTTCATCAACACTAGGTGCAACCAAATCAACAAAACCACTACTATCAGTATAATAAGAAACACCAGAAAAATTAACTACAGCACCATAAACTCCAGAACTATCATCATAAACATAAACCTCAAAAGAATCACCTTCAATAACTTCATTAGTTATAGAAATTGACAAATCTTTCAAAGTATTAGTAAATTCATTAATAATTGTAACTGTTTTTTGTTTAGATACATAACCAGGTTTACTAACCGATAACAAAAAATCAGTATCAGATTCCACAGAAGGTGCAGTAATTATAACATATCCTTCTGAGTTAGTAAAATATTTTTCATCTAAAAAAGTTACCTCTGCATTTTCAACAGGGTTAATATTACTAGTTATTGAAACAATAAAATCTTCTTTTTCCTTTATATTTTCTGGTACCTGAATATCTATATTTTCTTCATTTGAACTAAAGTATGTTACATTTACTTCTATATAATAACTTTTCAGAGATGATGTTGGTGTAGAATCTTCTGACGCGTCGGCGTCGTTATCTTCAATAAGATCTCCTTTTAAATCAGGGAGCTCACAGCCAATTACAGTAGAATAAATACTAACATGAAGGTGACCATTATTTATAATCTCATCAAAATTATCTGTGTATGAAAATGTGAGTTCGAATTTAGGAATATTTATATTATCAAGATCTCCATCTGAAGAATCTTTAGAAACCCAATTATCATTTTCTTTTACATACAATTCTTGACCATAAGATACTGAGCTACCTTCTGATCCTATTCCTATCCATCTAATCTCAACATTTGTTATATCATCTATATTTTCATTTATTAGGAAATCAAAATGATGATAGGGATATTCGTACTCAGAAACAGAATAAACATAATTATCATCATTAAATGAGATATTAGAATATTCAGTTGCTGTGAATTCACTAAAATCATTATTAAATGAGCCGACATGAGGGCTTTTACCCTTATGAGCAGTTAAATTATCTAAACTAGTATAATTGTTAGTAATATTATCACTTCTAACATTTAACATTTGAGAAAATAAAATAACAGAAATTAAAAGTATAGTACATGTAAATCTAATTATTTTTCTATTATTAGATTTATACATCTTCACCAACCTCATACTTATTTTAGCAATTAATAATTATAAATAGTTTATTTGGAAATTTTCGAAGAAAGATCGGAAGAGCACACGTCTGAACTCCAGTCACACTTGAA